>NZ_FNTG01000002.1:0-301938 GCF_900104795.1 Burkholderia sp. WP9 | reverse complement strand
TTCTGCAAGAATCGACAACAATTTCTCGATTTATGTGGAGGGGGCTCGGGGACTGGAGATTTCCGGAATTGAGATCGATGGAAGCTGGTCGGCGGGGATCTGGGTACAAAAATCGACCCATGTTTATATCCACGATAATTATGTCCATCACACCAAAGCAGACGGCATAACCTGTCAGGGTTGCGGAGACGATATACGCATTATTTCCAACCGCGTGAGCTTGCCGGGCGACGACTGTGTCGCCGTAACGTGGTTCACGGGAAATGATGAATCCTACGTCGGAAATAGCGCGGGTGAGAAATATAGCTCGAACGTCAGAATAGCGAATAATATTTGCGAGGATGGTGCTGCTCGGGGAATTTTTCTTGGGGGCGTGTCGGGAGGCGAGGTCTGTTTCAACAGGATATCGAGAACCGACGCCATTGGCATTCTACTGGCCAGAGATACAGTGGACCGGTCTTCCGAGTTTTTCTATGCTAACGGTGTGAATAACTCGAATCTGAACGTGGATATCCACCATAACGCGTTGAATCAATGCGCTATCGCGTCCAATAGCAGATATGCGGAGGTAGGTGGGATCTGGATCTCCGAGCGGAATCGCGGTATCAGGGTAATGAATAATATTCTGTATAAATGCAATAATATTCACTTCTACTGTGCTGGGAATGCGGAGATTTACCAGAATAAAAGTTTTTCTCCCCAATGGGTCGCGGGCGGAAGGGTGAAAAAAGAACAGATGCTGGGGCGGGGCAGCCACATCGTAACGGGCGCCAATTCGGCAAGCAAGGGATGGAATTTTGGCCGAATTGACGAGAACCAGTTGATTGGCGATTGCTATTACGCAATCTGGATTGGCCCGGGAAGCCTCTCCAGGCAATGGCAGGTTGCCAGAAACCGGATCTTTGTTTCGACTGACACGACTCAGTCCGCAAATTTGCTGTCCACTGAAGCGGGGCAGAAAAACGCGGCGAGGATTACTGCCTGGATTCGCTCCGACAATCCGGGGAGGGTTTCTGTGCAAGACAACGTGGTTCAGGATCTCCGCGATGCGCCCACTCTTGATCCGTAAGTTGGTTTCCGGCGTCGGCGCGTGCAAGACCGAGTTCTGATCTTGCGCTCAGTCCCGGCCGTGAGCGTCTTCGGCCGCGCAGCGCGGAGCCGAGGCATTCTCGTGGTTAGCCGATCGCTCCAACTGCTGGTCGGATCCGTTCGGCGTTCTCAGACCATGCTCGATCCGATCTGCCGACGCACTCCTCGTGCGCGCCTCCTGCAGCGACCGCACGTAATCGTCCATTGCAACGTCCTGCTGAGGGCGACGCTTACGGCGTCCCCACAGGCGACCTACGCTGCCACAGACCTTGCTGATCACGACGGCAATGCAAACGGCCATGGCAAGGAACAACAGGGCGAGACTTTCGCCAATGTTCCGTAAGCGTGTCAGTGTTCGCGAATCTCGCACGATGGCTCCAAGGCGGGCAGCGCCTTAGTCTACCAGTTCGGAACGGCGGGCTTCGACGAGCCTTGAGCAAGCATTTGCGCGCGCGATCGGTACGCCTCGCGAAGGGCAGTCCTGCCGGCGGGGACCACGATTAGCGTCGCAAGCCGTATTAGCGGAGGTGGAATGAGCAGCGTATTTGTTCGGAAAGCGCTTTGTCAGTTGGCGTCCGCGCCGCCGAGCATGCTTTTGTAAGACTTCATTGCGGGGCTTAGCCTGAAGCGCTTATTGCCGGACGGCGCCTCAGTGTCGCCATGCGTTGAAGTCATTTCGGAATAGGACGCAAGGTTACTCGTGTCCGCCGAACTGCCTTGGGATAGAAGCGACGATTGAAGTGCGCGCTTCTTTGACATTTGAAACTTCAATTGACGCCCTTTTTTGTTTTTGTCGCCAAGTGCAAGATCGTCGCCGCTTTCCGATGCGGATTCAAGCATCATGTTGGTGAGGTAATCCGGCTCATCTATCAAATCCTTCCCTACGGTCGCTTCTTTGGTCAGGCTGGGTGGCGCGTAAGGCGAACTGTTGCCGTCCTTCTTGTCGTCGAGGTCCCGACGACGTTGGTGGTCCGCATAGCGACGCCTGTAATGCCCCAATTTCGACGTGTTCGAGTCCTCCGGCACAGGCAAACCGTTCGATGAGTAAGAGGTCAATGTGGCCGGATCAACCGACGTATAGTCCAGGTCGCTCGCGTTGCCGGTGGAATAAGTCGACTGAGCGGTTTGCCGGCTCGATGCGGTGTGATATTGAGCGAAGCCGGACGTGGACATTGCAAAAAGACACAGCAAACAGGCGCGCAAAGGTCTCACTGCCGCTCCTGACAGGTCGAAGAATTTCATTTCGGTTTGCGACGTAACGCGCTTGCGATTAACTTGATTGCCACGCCACCTGCTCCGTAAGAAGGCTTTGCAGATACTTGCCGTAAGCATTCTTGGCGAGCGGTTTGGCGAGAGCCTGCAATTGTTCGCCGTCGATCCATTGCCGCCGGTACGCAATCTCTTCGGGACACGCGACCACCAGTCCCTGACGCTTCTGCAGCGTGGCGATGAAGGTCGCCGCTTCGATCAACGAGTCGTGCGTGCCCGTATCGAGCCAGGCGTAACCGCGGCCCATGATCTCGACATTGAGCGCTGCGTTGGCGAGATAACGCGAGTTGACGTCGGTGATTTCAAGCTCGCCACGCGGCGACGGCTTGATGTCCGCGGCAATGTCGCACACCTGCTTGTCGTAGAAATAGAGACCGGTGACCGCGTAATTCGAGCGCGGTTTCGCGGGCTTCTCCTCGATCGAAAGCGCACGGAACTCGCGGTCGAACTCGACCACGCCATACCGTTCCGGGTCGTGCACGTGGTACGCAAAGACAGTGGCGCCTTCGGTTTTGTCGTTGGCGTTTTCCAACTGCTTCGCCAGATCGTGACCGTAGAAAATGTTGTCGCCGAGAATCAGCGCCGAGGGATCATTACCCACGAACTCCCGGCCGATGATAAACGCCTGCGCGAGCCCGTCCGGCGAAGGCTGCACCGCGTACTGGATATTCATCCCCCACTGGCTGCCGTCGCCGAGCATCGCCTCGAAGCGCGGCGTGTCCTGTGGCGTCGATATGATCAGCACGTCCCGGATGCCCGCCACCATCAGCGTGGACAGCGGGTAGTAGATCATCGGTTTGTCGTACACCGGCAGCAACTGCTTCGATACGACGTGCGTGATCGGATACAGGCGCGTGCCCGAACCGCCCGCGAGAATAATGCCTTTGCGCGCCATTGCCGTGCCCTTACGCGCGTTGCGCGTAGTTGGTCTCAACCCACTTGCGGTATTCGCCCGAGGCGACTTCGTCCGACCACGCCTGATTGTCCAGGTACCACTGCACCGTTTTCGCGAGGCCCGTTTCGAACGTCTCCGCCGGCTTCCAGCCAAGCTCGCGTTCGAGCTTGCGCGCGTCGATCGCATAACGGCGGTCGTGGCCCGGACGATCCTTCACGTAAGTGATCTGGTCGCGGTACGAAGCGCCCGCCTTCGGACGCAACTGGTCGAGCAGGTCGCACAGCGTGTGAACCACTTCGAGGTTCTTCTTCTCGTTCCAGCCGCCCACGTTGTACGTCTCGCCCGGCGTGCCGCGCGCGAGCACTTCGCGGATCGCGCTGCAGTGGTCGCCTACATACAGCCAGTCGCGCACGTTCTGGCCGTCGCCGTACACCGGCAGCGCCTTGCCGGCGAGCGCGTTGGCGATCATCAGCGGAATCAGCTTCTCGGGGAACTGGTACGGACCGTAGTTGTTCGAGCAGTTCGTGGTAAGCACCGGCAGGCCATACGTATGGTGATACGCGCGCACCAGATGGTCCGAACCCGCCTTGGTCGCCGAGTAAGGGCTGTTCGGCGCGTACGGCGTGGTTTCGGAGAATTGCGGATCGGTAGCGGATAGCGAGCCGAACACTTCGTCGGTCGACACGTGCAGGAAGCGGAAAGCGGCCTTGTCGGCCTCGCCGAGCGCATTCCAGTACTGGCGGGTCGCTTCGAGCAGCGTGAAGGTGCCGACCACGTTGGTCTGGACGAAATCAGCCGGTCCATGAATCGAACGGTCGACGTGGCTTTCCGCGGCGAAGTGCAGCACCGCACGCGGTTTGTGCTCGACGAACAAAGCGTCGAGTGCGCTGCGATCGCAGATATCCGCGCGCACGAAAATATGCTTCGGATTGCTCTGTTGCGACTTGAGCGTACCCAGATTGCCGGCGTACGTCAGCTTGTCCACGTTCAGTACCGCTTCGTCCGACGCGTTGAGCCAGTCGAGCACGAAATTGGCGCCGATAAAACCGGCGCCGCCCGTTACCAGAATCATAAATTTTCCTTCGAATGTGCGAGGCTGCATTCGATTGCTTTGCTGAAATGTTTTTGCATGAAATTCCCGGCCTTCTAAAACACCCGCACACGAATAAAGCGCGCATGCTTGCTCAACCGTTATCGGTGAATGATTGTCGAACGCCGACGGTCGTAGGCAAAAGTGGCAGAAATTGACCCGATAATTGCGAGATTGGACAAAGGGACCGGAAAGGGCATGCGCTGATTCGACGAACGGCTCCAGTCTCGCCAGCGTGATCCAAATCACGATCAGATCGGCGGAAGTGGTCCCGAGCCACTGCGGTGTCTCGGGTGCGCCGGTGGCTTCCGCAACGCTAACGCCTCGCGGCGCCAGCGTCTGTACGACGATGCGGCGTTGCGCCGCGAGATCGTCCACGGCCCGCACCATGCGGTGCGGGCCGTCGTCCTACCCGCACGCGCCCACTTCACCGCATGCCGTACAAAAGTCGCACCCATCCTTGCGAATCACCGCGTTCGCCCCGCACGACCCGCATTTGCGTCCAAGCATCGTATGCAGCCCTTGCGCGCCGCCAGGCTGCGTCAACGCGAGAGCGCCGGCGTCGGTTTCGACGGGATGCGGACGAATGCCGAAATCCGCCGGCAACGCCGTCTCGGCCCGCATCTGTCCGCGCGGCAGACGCGCGAGCATGCGCGAGGGCACCTGATTGCCCTCGGCGTCGAGAAAGCCGCGCCGATGCAGAATCTGCTGGATCGCAAAGGCGAGGGCGGCCACCTCCGAATCGTGCCAGCGCGGCGTGCGGTGCCCGTCCAGACGCTGCACTTCGCCGAGCCGAACCTGCCCGCGGTCCCACGAAACCTTGCGCATATCCTGCAGGTTTCGCGCGACAAAACCGCCGCGCGCCGCCAGCGAGAGCGAACGCATCGTCGCCGTGATCCATTGCTGCGATTCGTCGCGCTGGCCGGTCGGAATGAAGAACTCGATAGGCCGCTCGATAGTGACGTCTTCACCGCCCAGCCGCCCCGTGACCTCGATGAACGACACCGCTACGTAGAGCGACTTTTTGCCCGCCTGGGTCAGATACTCGACTTTCTCGATGATCGCCGGCAACTCGCCTTTAGGTCGATGATCGATTGCGATACGCAGCGGATCGAGATCGCTCTCGGCCAGCGTGTCGTCGGCTTGCGGCGGGCTCACGCTGAGCACCGCGCCGAGCGTCTCGTTGGGCCGATAGGTGGCGAGACCCTTGAGCCCGTTTTTCCATGCGTCGAAGTAGAGGCTTTCGAACGCTTCGAACGGATAGTCGGCAGGCACGTTCACGGTCTTCGAGATCGACGTGTCCACGTACGGTTGCACGGCAGCCATCATGTCGAGATGATCGCGCGCCGACATTTCCAGCGCGCTGACGAAATAGTCCGGCAGCTTACCGACATCGCCGCCGAGCTCGCGATAAAGACGATACGCATAGTCTTCGACGTCGAATGATTCGCGGCTGCCATCGGCCATCACCTTCATGCGCGTGTAGGTCCACGAGAAGGCCGGCTCGATGCCGTTCGACGCGTTGTCCGCGAACGCGAGGCTCACCGTGCCGGTCGGCGCGATGGACAGCAGATGGCTGTTGCGAATGCCGTCGCGGCGAATCGCCTGCTTGATGTCCTCAGGCAGGCGCGAGGCGAAAGTGCCGGCTTCCAGATAGCGCGCCGCGTCGAAAAGCGGAAACGCGCCGCGCTCGCGGGCCAGCTCCACGGATGCGCGATACGCCTCGTCGCGCATGAGTTGCGCGATGCGCACGGCGAAGTCGCGGCCTTCCTGCGAGTTGTAGCGCAAGCCGAGCATGACGAGCGTGTCGCCGAGGCCCGTGAAGCCCACGCCGATGCGCCGCTTGGCGCGCGACTCCTCGTATTGCTGTTGAAGTGGCCACAGCGTGACGTCGAGCACGTTGTCGAGAAAGCGCACCTGCGTGCGCGTGCGCCTGGCGAGGCCGTCCCAGTCGAACGACGGCTTGCGGCCTTTGATCTGCGCGAACGGGTCGATCACAAAACGCGTGAGGTTCAGCGGCCCGAGGTTGCAGCAGCCATAGGCCGGCAACGGCTGTTCGCCGCACGGATTGGTGGCGCGGATGGTTTCGACGGCGCGCAGATTGTTGTCCTCGTTCATGCGCGAGATGAACACGATGCCGGGTTCCGCGACGTCGTAAGTGGAGCGCATGATGCGATCCCAGATCGCGCGCGCGGGGCGTTCGCTGTAGACCCACAGTCCGTCTTCGCGCTGCCGCACGTCGTCGGCCGCACGCTGCGCCGGTGAGGGCTCGGCGCGATGCACGAGTTGCCAGGGTTGATCTTCTTCGACGGCGCGCATGAATTCATCGGTCACGCCGACGGAGACGTTGAAGTTGTTCCAGCGGCCTTTCGAATGTTTGGCCTCGATGAACTCCAGCAAATCGGGGTGATTGCAGTCGAGCACGGCCATCTGCGCGCCACGCCGCGAACCGGCGCTCTCGACCGTGCGGCACGACGCGTCGAACACGTCCATATAACTGCACGGTCCGGACGCCGACGAACTGGTGGTGTGAACGCGCGCGCCCTTGGGCCGGATCGCCGAGAAGTTGTAGCCGACGCCGCCGCCGCGCCGCATGGTTTCCGCGGCCTGCAGCAGGGCGACGTAAATGCCGGGCAAGCCTTGTTCGTCGACACCCTGAATCGAGTCGCCCACAGGCTGCACGAAGCAATTGATCAGCGTGGCCGCAATGCCGGTGCCCGCCGCGCTCATGATGCGGCCGGCGCCAAGCGCACCGTGCCGCAGATTATCGACGAAGAGTGCCTCGACCGATTCGCGCAGCGCCGGAGGTTCCGCCTCGGCCACGCCGCGCGCGACGCGTTTGAACACGTCGTCGGCCGATTGCTCGTCGCCTTTCGCGTATTTTTCCAGCAGGACGTCGAGGGAGAATTGCTGCGGTGCGACGAGTGGTGCGGGAGGCGCAGTTGCCGCGCGGGTGTCCGGCGTGTCTTCGGCCATGGTATGCCCTCAAACGGCGCCGCGAGGGGCACGGCGCGGTGGTGGAAGTGCGCGTCACGATACCGCCGGGCGTGGCACGGCAGGGTGACACGGCGCAATGAGGTCCACCTTAACGCACGTGGCGAAGAGCCGCAATCAAAGGGTGTTTTACCCACCGCGCGATGCGGGGCGCATGCGTTGCGTGCCGCTATGTGGGTGGTTCCGCCGGGCGGATCGGGCGCGTCGACTCAACGCGCGCGACGCCGGCAGGGGATTGAGGCATCAGTCCTCGGCGCACTCCAGAAGTTCAGCGCAAATCATCGCGGAGGCATTGGAAGGCGCCGGCCGCTCGGCCGGTTTGAACACCGCGTCGCCGCGGCGAATCTTGCGGCGGGACACCGCGCAGGTTCCTGACGTGTGTGCGGACCTGCGCCGCCACCGTTGCTCACCGTAATGACATCGTCCCGGCTCGACCCAGCGAATCACCAGCGTCGTGTCGGAGCGCTCGAGAATTTCGATGCGTACGCCATTGGCACCGTCCAGGGGGATGGACTCTAGGGTCATCGTCGTCGGCTCCGTATTGTGGTGTGCCGAATGTAGTCCGACGCGCGCCGGATAGCCATTGTGTCGCCGTTGAAACACTGTTCTTGAAACAGCAACAATGAAACTTGACATTCGAGCTATGCCGATAAGACGGGGCTTTGCGGGCCGCGGTCTTGCTATGACGGTAATAGGCCGGATTTTTGCAACGCAGTGTTGTACGCGGTGAGACAAGGCCGCTGCCCGCAAAGGGCGCCGGTGCTTCCTTTAAGATGTGGTTATTGATGAGCGACCGTGCAGCGCCAGTGTAGCGGTTTTGCATTTTTTCGGTCGGCTCGCACACGCCCCGAACAAGTCCCTGATGGGACGTCTTCCCAGAACCATAAGAGCTCACATGATTTCATCCTCACCAGTCGCACCTCCTGAACCGCCCGAAGCGCAAGACCGCCCGAAGAAGCAGAAAACGGCCTCGCTCGTGCTGTACATCGGGCTCGTGCTGCTGGCGCTGTGGGTGGTGCGCGATTTCATCGCGGTGGTCGCCTGGGCCGGCGTGATCGCCATCGCGCTGTGGCCGCTGTTGCGCAAGGTCGAGGGCAACCGCTGGTTCACCGGCCGCACGACGCTGATCGCGGCGGTGCTCACGCTGCTGATCGCGTTGCTGGTGGTGCTGCCTGTGGGTATCGGCATTGCTCAGGCGCTTCGCGAAGCGCATGACCTGAACGAGTGGTTCAAGACCGTGCAGGAAAACGGCATTCCGCTGCCGGACTTCATCCAGCACCTGCCGTTCGGCGTGCAACAGATTTCAGGCTGGTGGCAGGCCAACCTCGCTCAGCCGCTGCGCGAGTCGGCCGCCATGAAAGGACTGCATAGTCCGGCGGTCGTGACGCTCGGCCGGCACTTCGGCGCGCGTGCGGTGCATGCCGTCACGGTGTTCGCGTTCATGCTGGTCACGCTGTTCGTGATCTTTCAGGCAGGCCCGCGTTTGTCGGGCTCGCTGCTCAAAGGCGTGCGGCGGGGTTTCGGCGACGACGGCGCGCAGCTTCTTCAACGCATGGCCGCGGCGGTGCGCGGCACGGTCTCGGGACTGGTCGTGGTCGGACTCGGCGAAGGCGCGTTGATGGGCGTCGCCTACTTCGTGACCGGCTTGCCGCACGTTGCGCTGCTCGCGTTCATTACCGCGATCGCGGCGATGCTGCCGTTCTGCGCGCCGATCACCTTTGCCATCGCGGCTGTGTGGCTGATGTCGCAAGGCTCGGTGGCGGCGGCCATCGGCCTTGCCGTGTTCGGCTCGGTCGTGGTGTTCGTCGCCGAGCACTTCGTGCGGCCGGTGCTGATCGGCAACTCGACGCGATTGCCGTTCCTGCTGGTGCTGTTCGGCATTCTCGGCGGAGCGGAAACGTTCGGGCTGCTCGGTATTTTCATCGGCCCCGCGCTGATGACCGTGCTGATGGTGTTGTGGACCGACCTCGTGCAATAGTTGCACGGTGTTGTCCGGTCTGTTCCGGCGCGACGCCTGATCCGTTCAGGGCCGCCGATTCGACGGATGCTCCTGCGGCGCAGGCTTTACGCAGCCAAGCGTGTATTTCAGCGCGGCGGGCAGCAGCGCACTCCAGACGTCCCAGGTGTGGCCGCCGTCGATAATGCGCAGCGCCGCCGGATTCCCCGACAGCCGAAGGTGCGTATAGAGCGACGATGCCTCGGCCTGGATCGCGAGGTCGTCGTCGCCGGCAGCGATGAACACCGGCAGACGATACGGCCGGCTCATGTAGCGTTCCCACTGCGCCGGATAGTTGAGCTCGTGCCAGATGCGCGTATCGAACTCGCGCTCGCCGAACACCCCGACGCGACGTGCCGCCGAGGCGCGCGGGGGTTCATTCGCATAGATCGCGGGGCTTAGCAGCAGCGCGCCGCAAAAGCGTTCCGGCTGCGTCATCGCGTAACGCAGCGCGCCGAACCCGCCCATCGAGACGCCGCCGATCATCCGTCCGCTGCGCTGTGTCGCGACCGCGTAGTGCGCTTCGATTTCGGGCAGCAGATCGTCGAAAAACGCGGTCTCCATCTTCTCCTTGCGATCGACGTACCAGTCCGTGCCGCCTTGCGGCATCACGATCGCAACCGGAGGCATCGCCTTGTGCTCGATCAGCGCGTCGGCCGCCGTTTGCAGATGGCCTTGCGTGATCCAGTCGTTAGCGTCGCCGTTGTTGCCGTGCAGGAGGTAGAGCACGGGCAGGCGGCTGGCGTCGGGGCGGTAGCCGGTCGGCAGATAGATCGTGTAGGACCACTCGCGGCCGAGCGCGTCCGAATAGAAGCTTCGGCTGATGACGGTGCTGGCGAGCGTCGGCGCGCTGGTGGACGCGGCGTAAAGTGCAACGAGTGCGGAACGTAGGAATAGACGCATGTCGGATCAGGAGGCGCGCCGCGCAGGTCGCGCGCGGCCGCGATGCTATCGGGATCGGCTGGGGGTTCTAGCGCTGGCGCACGGACGCACGCACGCCGTTCAGGGCGATGTGCGCAGCCGCCCGTTATAGAGCCGCCCAGCCAGCCGCTTGAGCGGCTCGGCGCCCAGCGCTACCGCGAACAGCGCGGCGACTGCGGCCGCATCGGCGAGCAGTCCGAGCGGATAGTTGAGATAGCCGTCCGTCGCCGCGTACAGCACGGAATCGACCACGAGCGAGATCACGGCGCCGGCGATAAAGCACAAGAGCCCCTTGCGCCCGATCACGCCGACCCACGGCATCCATTGCGCGAGCTTCTTCGCCCAGCCGAGCTGAATCAGATTCGCGACGAGCCAGGCGATGGCAAGAAAATTGACCGCGCGCAGATAGGAGAGGTTCTGTTTGAGGCTGGCATCGAGCGGCTCGCGCTCGATAAAGAGCTTGTAGTAAGCCGCTGCCGCCACCACGGCGAACGCCAGCACGCTGACGAGCCAGCTCAGGCGGTGCGTGCTGATGCGCTGATAGACCGGCTGGCAACGGGCCAGCACGCCGAGCACGAACAGTAATTGCCAGGCGAACGGGTTGAAATCCCAGTGCATGTCCGGCGCGGCGGGCAGGTAGGCGTCGATGGCCGGAGCCCCGGCCCACAGCGCGATGCTGCCGGCCAGCAGCAGCCATGGCTTGCTGCGCGCGAGCGGCAGGATCATGGGCACGAGCAGGGCGAAGAAGGCGTACATGGGCAGCACGGAAGCCAGATAAGGCTGGCGGCGGAACAGCAGAATGTCGCCCAGCGCGGCGAACGGGGTGTCGATCAGGTCGTCGAGATCCGTGGTGGCGAGGTTCGGTCCGTCGATGCTCAACGCGGTGAGTACCGCGCTGACCAGCAGCATCAAGGCGGCGGTCACGAGAAACGCCCGATAGATTTCCAGCGAGCGCCGCAGGAAGCGGCTGCGCGCGATCGTCTCGTTGCGCCGTTCGGCCAGCGCGGCATAGGCCGTGGCGGTGGCGAAGCCGCCGAGAAACACGAAGACTTCGGCGGCATCGCACAGCGCGTAGGCGTGCAGCGTGATACGCGACAGGATGCTGCCGCCGATGTGATCGACGACGATGATCAGAAGGACCAGTCCGCGAAAAAAATCGAGCTCGATCAGACGGGGTTGAGACTTTTGCATTGTGTGATGCCCAAAGCAAGCCCCGTGCGACGGCGCGCTGATCCAGCGCGGCAGGCGTCTCACAAGGCTTTTAGAAATTGGATTGGAATACAGCGGCGCATACGCGATTCACGGCGCCGCGCTCAACCGGCCGCGATCCGGCACGGATGCCAAGGCGCGTTGCCACGGTCGAGCAGGCAGTAAAAATGACCTTCGTGACGGCGCGGAGTTCCGCTGCGGCGCCGCAAAAGCTTTCTATTATATTTCTTTCCGTGACAAATCCGCGCTGGGCAGCGCGAGTCAACGGCGCGTCGAGCGTTGCCCGACTCAAGACCGCCGGGCGCTGCGTCGTTTACCTGAATGAGCGCTGCGGTAAAAGGGCCTGCCGCACCAAGTGGAGATTTCGCAACAATTTGAGATATCGACACGACACCCAATGGACGGCAGGCTAACGGCGTGTGAGGATTTCCGTAAAGCGCATCCGGGGCGGTCAGTCCCGGGTCGAAGCGCCAAGAACAAAGCGGCCGGATCGAGTTGTCCCATTGCTCGAGTGCAGGGAGATCGTCATGAACAGGCAAGTGTTCGCGCTAGCTGTCTCCGCCGCTGTGTCCGCCACTTTTGCCGCGTCGGCCTCGGCGCAGACGAGCGTGACGCTTTACGGCGTGCTCGACGAAGGCATCAACTACACCAACAATGTCGGCCGTGGCCATGTCTACGAACTGGCGAGCGGCTTTGCGCAAGGCAGCCGCTGGGGGCTGAAAGGCGCCGAGGATCTGGGCGGCGGTCTGAAGGCCATTTTCCAGCTGGAAAACGGTTTCGACGTGAGCTCCGGGCGGCTTAATCAGGGTGGCCGGATGTTCGGCCGCCAGGCGTTCGTCGGTTTGAGCGCGGACCGGTTCGGCACGTTGACGTTCGGCCGCCAGTACGACTCGGTGGTCGACTATCTGGCCCAGACCACGGCCAACGGCAACTGGGCGGGCTCGCTCTTCTCGCACCCGTACGATAACGACAACACAGACAACACGTTTCGCCTCGACAACGCGGTCAAATACACCAGTCCGTCGCTGTCCGGCTTTCAATTCGGCGGCGTCTACAGCTTCAGCAACGACACCAATTTCGCGAACAATCGCGCGTACAGTTTCGGTGGTCAGTATGCGTATGGCGGCTTGCTGGTGGCCGCCGCGTATCTGCAGGCCAACAATCCCGGCAACGGCGCGAATGGTGCGGTCACGGCGAACGACGCCGGCTTCATCGCCGCCCGTATGCGGGTGTTCGGCGGCGGCATCACTTATACGTTCGGCCCGGCGACGGCCGGTTTCGTCTATACCAATTCGAACTATCTGGACCCGACCGGCAACGGCTATCTCGGCGTGACGCCGCTCGCGCCGCCGGGCGTGCTGCTGAATTCGCTGAAGTATCAGAACTTCGAGGTGAACGGCAAGTATCAGATCTCGCCGATGCTGTTCGTCGGCGCGCAGTACGTGTACACGATGGAAACCTACGACGCCTCGACCGGCGGCGTGAAGCCGAAAATCCACTCGTTCGGCTTAATGGCGGACTACAACCTGTCCAAGCGCACCGACGTCTACATTCAGGGCGAATATCAGCAGGTGACAGGCGACACGACCTATTCGATTCTGGACGAAGCCTTCACGCCCGGTACCCAGTCTCCTTCATCGACGTCGAAGCAGGTCGTGGTGCGGGCGGCGATCCGGCATAAATTCTAGTTGCGATTGAATTGATGGCGCGCCAACGCCGCGCTGCCGATTATCGGCGAATGCGGCCGGAATTAAGATCGTGAATAGCGGCGGGTGTATCGATCCCGAACGGATTGACGCTCAGCTCAGTTCACCACGTAATTCTGAATCAGGATGCCGACTAACACGCCGAACGGAATGCCGAAGGTTCTGCCGCGCAGGGTGGCGTTGATGTCTTCATCGAGCACGAAGCTGCAACGGCGCTCGCGCCAGACGGTTTTGTAGGCGAATGGCTTTGCATCGACGATGACGATTGAAATCAGCGCGGTCACGATAACCTGTTGCAACGCATGCAGTTTGGCCATAAACGGCGAAAATTCACCGGCATTGCACAGCAGCAGCATGATGACGGCGGCAATCAGCGTGCCGAAGAAAAAACCACTCATGAATCTGTTTGCTGAACTGAGAGAATCCAATTGAACCTCGGCTTCATTCGCCGCCTCACTCGAAGCGGTGAATTAAAAATATTCTGACGGGAATGGTTTTCCATTCGATCGACCGGCGCGGCCGTGACTGCGGCGCCGGTCAACCTCAAGGAAATGCGTAAGAATATTTTTATTGCCTTCTTCAACCTATCGTCCTTTTCCTAATGGTGGCTAGGATAATTCCGAAAAATGCGGAAACTCGCCGCGTTCCAGCTATCACCTCAACAGATTCAGTCTGGCGTATTGCAACAGCATGATGGTTTTTCCGTCGACGATTTCGCCACGCTCGATCATCGCAAGCGCTTCATCCACCGGCAGTTCCAGCACCTCGATATCTTCGCCTTCGTCGGCGAGGCCGCCGCCCTGGCCGACTTTCGCCACCGCATCGTATTCGGCGACGAAAAAGTGCAGTTTCTCCGTGACCGAACCCGGACTCATGAAGGCCTCGAATAGCTTGCGCACTTCGTGTACGCGGTAGCCCGTTTCCTCTTCGACTTCCGCGCGAATTCGTTCTTCCGGCGACGCGGCCTCCAGCAATCCCGCCGGCGCCTCGATCAGCATGCCGTGATGGCCGTTGACGAACGCCGGCAGGCGGAATTGCCGCGTCAGCACGACGGTACGCCGGCGCGGATCGTATAGCAGCAGCGTCGCGCCGTTACCGCGGTCGTAGGTTTCGCGGCTTTGGCGCTGCCAGCTGCCGTCGGCGCGCTGGTAATCGAAGGTGGTTTTTTTCAGTACGTACCAGTCGTCCGACAGCACCTCGACATCGACAATCCTTACCCGGCTGGCGATTTCGTTCATGGCTCGCATCCTGTTGCGTTGGGAGATCGGCTCATGCCGCATACGAATCAATGGTATCGTGCGATATCGTGCAAAAACAAGTAATTTCGTGCAAACCATGAACCCAGCCAGGAATCGCCGCCGATGCTGACGTCGCAAAGAAAGCAATTGATACTCGACGCGCTAAAGCGTGACGGGCAAGTCGTCGCCAAAACCTTGAGCGCGGAATTCGAGGTGTCGGAAGATACGATACGTCGCGATCTGCGCGAACTCGCCGCCGAGGGCCAGCTTCAGCGCGTGCACGGCGGCGCACTGCCGGCGTCGCCGGCGGCGGTGGATTTCGCCGGGCGCGAGCGGATCGAATCGGCGTCGAAGGCGGCGATCGGCCGCGCGGCGGCCGGCATGATCGCGCGCGACCAGATTGCGTTTGTCGACGGCGGCACGACTGCCGTGCAACTGGCGCGTCATCTGCCGCGCGATTTGCGCGCGACGATCGTCACGCATAGCCCGAGTGTCGCCGTCGAACTCGCAGACCATGCCGGGCTGGAGGTCGTCGTGATCGGCGGGCGCCTGTTCCGGCATTCGATGGTCAACGTGGGCGCAGCAGCCATCGAAGCGCTCAGCCACATTCGCGCCGACCTGTATTTCATGGGCGTGACCGGCGTGCATCCGCAAGCGGGCCTGAGCACGGGCGACAGGGAAGAGGCCTATGTGAAACGCGCGTTCCTCGCGCACGCGGCCGAGACGGTGGTGCTGGCGTCGGCGGAAAAACTCAACGCGGCCTCGGCGTACAAGATCGCCGATGTGACGGCGGCGGGGACGATCGTAGTCGAACGGAACACCGCCGAAGCGCTGACCGCGCCATTCGAGGCGTTGGGCATCACGATAGCGCGGGCATAGTTCGGGATGCTTAGGAAATGAAAACCGTTATATGGCGGTTCATACCGGATCAGTCATTTGTGAAATGGCTTCACGTAGTTTGACGCATCCTGCGGCGAATTGGCGCGATGATCCCGGCCCTTGCCCGCTATCGGGTGGGCAACTCGACGCTGCGTCAAGGCGATGCTCAGGGCATCGGCTTTTTCATGTGCGGGGGTGAAGGGCCGCCAACGCAGTGCGGCACCGTGGGCGCCACGCAAACGTGCGATGAACTTGCACGCCGTGCTCTGTTCAAATGAATTCACGGTGCCGCTGCCTGCTCTTGGCTTACGGCTCGCGGCTTACGGCGCGCCCAACCTTTTCCCCGCAGGCAATGCTGATTCCTTTCACGGAGACTTCATGAGCAATCGCGCGACGCAGATCCTTCCTCACCATAGTTACGTTCATTCGATCGGCGCGCCGCTGGCCTGCGTGCAAGGCACGATCAGCAAAGTGTTCGCCAGCCCGGAAAATCACAACGGCGCCAATCACCAGCACTTCATCATCAAGGTCGACACGGTGGTGAAGTTCGAGGGCGGTACGGAGAATCTCGTGGGCGCCGAGCTATTCGTCGCCGTGCGTTTCGGCGACAACGAGGGACTCGCGCATGAGATTCCCGGATTGCAGGCCGGTCAGCCGATCGAAGCCCAAGGCGAATACATCCCCGACGCCAGCGCCTATCCCACTGAAGACAATCGCAATCCCGTTCTGCCTGTCCTGCACTTTACGCATCATCCGATCGGCTATGTGAAGTACCAGGGCCAGTACTACAGCTAGCCGGCTTCCATCGCGCCGGTCGGGAACAAATCCGTCCGCGCGCCGGCGCCATTCTCCCGCCGCGCTCAATGTCGGTCGCCGCTGTCGATTCAAGTTTTTGCCGCGCTTTGCCGTTAAAGCAAACGTTATCGTGCGTTTGCCGAGGTGTAGCCGTGGGTGCGGCTCGCATGGCTGCCCGATGGGGACGCCCGTGCGTCAATAGCGCTTGACGCGGCGTATCACAACGACCGCTCTTGCAATGACGACGCGCCGCCGCGCTACACGTTGCACGCGCAACGATGTCCGCAATACCGCGCGTAAGGTTTGTATCAAAGTATGTGAGTTGAAGCGTTTTTTATAAAACGCACTTTACAATTCCGCTTGAATTTTAATTGGTAATCTGACCCTTTTCGCAGAAGATCGGCTGTTTTTGCGGGCGGTATCCGTGCGCCCGAGGCATCCGGCAGCTCGTGAACGCATGGGGTTGGGTTGGCCGGCACGGCATGGATGAGCGCCGCACGAGGCGGCCTGGCGGTGTCGCGAGGAAAGCAGCGCGGCGGTTGGGCGCGCGCATCGCTCGCGGCAAGGCAGCATCCAGCTCGACAATGAATGAGGCAGGAGTCGAACAAGATGGGAAAGCGTTTCGACAGAACGATGTTGGCCAGTCTAGCCGGCGCGTGGGTCGCGCTGGCGGTCAGTGGTTGTGCGAATGTGGGGCAGCAGGGTGCGCAGACAGGCGCCGCATCAGGCGCGGCGGTTGCGTCCGGCGTGCCGGCCGCGAGCGCCCCGGCATCCGATGCGGCGGCCGCAACGCCGGCCGCACTCAGCGCCGAGCAGAGCGCGCTGCTCAAGAAGTCACCGCCGCTCGTGTATCGCGTGAAACGTGGCGACACCTTGGCACGCATCGCGCAGCATCATCATTGCAGTGTCGGGCAGTTGCAAGCCTGGAATGGATTGAAGGCGTCCTCGCGGCTAAAGCGCGGGCAGGTGTTGCACGTCGCGTCTCCGGAAACAGTGCGGGCGGTGAATGCGGCTAATGCGGCCGCCAAGGCCGCTGCGGCTTCCGGGGCCGCGGCTTCCGCCGCTGCGCGGCAGGCCGCGGCATCTGGCGCATCGGTGGCGGGCGCGCCGCAATCGCAGTCCGCCCAGTCGCCCGCGCCGAGCGCCGCTGAAGCGCGCGAAGTGGCGCAGCAAACCGCGCGGCATGCGAATGCCGTGTCGCTGGCCTGGCCGGCGGGCGGCAGCGTGGTCGAAGGATTCCAGCCGGGCGAAACGCGGGGTATCGAAATCGGCGGCAAGCCGGGCGATCCTGTGCGGGCGGCGGCGGACGGGAAGGTGATGTATGCGGGCATGGGTCTGAACGGTTACGGCAGCCTGATCATCGTGCAGCACAACAAGGACTTCCTGACCGCTTACTCGCATAACCGCAAGCTGCTGGTCAAAACCGGCGATATCGTCGTGCAGGGACAGCAGATCGCCGAAATGGGCGACGAAAAGAACTCGCGAGTTTCGCTGGGCTTCGAGTTGCGCCGCGACGGCAAGCCGATCGATCCCATGCCGTACCTGCCGCAAGGACGCGGCTAGGCGCGCGCCCTTAATCCAGCCACCGCAGCGCCGCGGCGACGATCGCTTCCGGCGCGTCTTCCTGCATCAGGTGGCCGGCCTTCGGTACCGGCTGAAATCGCGCTTCCGGTATGGCCGCGGCCAGTTGACGGCCGCGCGCCAGCGGAATCCACTGGTCCTCCTCGCCCCACAGAATCTGCACCGGACAACGTAGGTGCGGATAGTGCGCTTCGACCTCGTCGGTGTAGCGCTGATCCATCTGCGCGATTTGCCGGTAGAACGCGGCCTGGCCCGTTGCGCCGAGCCAGGGCGTTACATAAGGCGCGAGCTCGTGATCCGGAATCTCGCGCGCGATCGCGCCGCGCACATACGCCTTGACCACTGCCTCGTGGATGTACGGCGGCAGGCCGCCGAACGCATCACCGTGCTCGCGCACATGCCGCACGAACGGCGAACCCCACGGCGCGACCGCCACCGGATCGATCAGTGTGAGACTGCGATAGTCGCAGCCGTCGATCAGATGCGCGCGCAATGAAGTCGCGCCGCCGAAATCATGCGCGATGACGTCCGGGTTATTTACCCGCCAATGCGCGAGCAATTCCGCAAGCAACCTGTTCTGCACGCCGAGCGAAACGTCCTGAGCGTCGCGCTGTTCGGATTGCCCATAGCCGAGCAGATCGTAGTAGTAGACCGTGCGCGTTTGCGCGAGGTGAGGGGCAATGCGGTGCCACACATACGAAGAAAACGGCGTGCCGTGAACCAGCACTAGCGGCGGACCGTTGCCGGTCACGTTGAAGCGCACGGTTTGATCGCGAAACGTATAGCTTTCGGGGAGCGGCCAGTTTTGCATAGCGATGAGCGTCGCAAGAAAGTTTGGCTACCTTAGCAGGGCTTCGTGCTGCATGCTGACCGGGTTTTCGTAGTCGGCCCGGAACGTCTCCCGCAGAAGCTCACCTTTGTTTTATTCAGCAAAGCCAGGCAAATTCAAACGTGGCTCGATCGCAGACGCGTTTCAATGACAAACGAGCCGCGCACGCGACACACACTCTTACGAATCACGCATAAATTGCCTTGAAATAAGGCGTAAAACCATTGTCCGCATCCAAAAACGCCTGGTAATCGCACGATGACGCCCGCAAGGCGCCATCATGCGAACAGGGTTAAGCGCGATCGAACCACGCATTTTCGATGGTGAGGAAATTCGGGAGCCGGTTACTTCGACTCGATCCCGCGCAACAACTGCGACACCTGACCGTGCTGATGCAGGATCGCCGGATCGGCATGCAGCAGCGGCAGGTAGCGCGGCAGAAAAGTATTGTTCGGCATGTCGGGCGAGAAGAGTCCCGCTACCGCTTCGGCCGCCGCGATCCGGTCGGTGGCCTCGGCTTCCTTGTCGTCGAGAATTTCGTCGACGTTCGCAATCACCGTTGAGAGCGGCGTGAGCCAGCGGAAACCCGAACCGTTGATGAGCGCCTGCAGGAAAGCCGCTGGCGTTACCGGGCCGAATTCCTTCTCATACGCTGCCCGCTCGTGATCGAGAATGGCCTTGTGCAGCGCCAATAGCGGCCGGCGAATGTCCGAGAGGAATTGAGTGCATTGCGAGTCGTTCATGTGTGCTGCTCCTTCGGATAGTCAGACCGGATCCATGCTAACAAAATCGCACGGCAATGATTCGACAAGATTAACCGATCGTGCAAAGTCGCTCGGCTCGGGTGGATGCGCGCAAGGTAACGCCTTGATTCGAATCCGCTTTCAGCCTGGCAATATGCGCTGGGGTCATTATTTGGCCGGCCGGCGGCGTGCAGCCAGGCGGCGAACTTCTTAATGCGCGGCTACAATCTGCCGGTCAGTTTCCGGCGCGCTCGCGCCATGCATTAACCGCCGTTTTCAAGTATCGGAAAGCCGCATCGCGTATTAGTTCGGCTTATCGAATAAACGCGGCAGGTCTTCACGTTTTGGTTCGACGTCTCTGTCTAAACAGCCTCATCAACAATAAACCCGACTCTCGGAGCCGCTCAATGACAACGCTCAATATCAACGGCCAGACGCATACCGTCGACGCGCCTCCCGACATGCCACTTCTGTGGGTCTTGCGCGATCTGGTCGGCCTGACCGGCACGAAGTTCGGTTGCGGCATCGCTCAATGCGGCGCATGCACCGTGCACCTCGACGGCGTGGCAGTGCGCTCGTGCGTGCTGCCGGCAGCGGCGGTCGGCGACCGCAAGATCACCACGATCGAAGCAGTGGGCAACACGCCGGCGGGTCAGAAAGTGCAGCAGGCATGGCGTCAACTGGACGTGGTGCAATGCGGCTACTGCCAGTCCGGGCAGGTGATGTCGGCGGCTTCGCTGCTCGCGAGCAACCCCAATCCTACCGACGCGGACATCGACGCGGCCATGGCCGGCAATATCTGCCGCTGCGGGACGTACAACCGCATCCGCGCGGCGATCAAGCAAGCCGCGAAGGGGGCCTGACATGTCCCAGGGATTGCTCGATGCACAGAACGGCGGCGCGTCTTCGAAAGGCGGCGCGCGCGCCGCGGGTGGATTGTCCCGCCGCACCTTTCTGAAGTTCGGCGTGACGGTGGGGGCGGCGGCCGGTGGCGGCCTGCTGCTCGGCTTCAGCATGCCGGCCGCCAGCCAGGATCAGAAGGCCGGCAAATCGGTGATTGGCGGCGACGGTGTCGAAACGCCGCAAAGCGGTGTGTTCGCGCCGAACGCGTTCATCCAGATCGATACTGCGGGCAAGGTCACGCTCGTGATTCCGAAGGTCGAGATGGGCCAGGGCGTCTATACGTCGATTCCGATGCTGATTGCCGAAGAGCTCGAAGTGCCGCTCGACTCGATCACCGTCGACCACGCGCCGCCGAACGAAAAGCTCTTCATGGACCCGCTGCTCGGCGGCCAGCTCACGGGCGGTTCGACCTCGATCCGCTATGCGTGGGAGCCGATGCGTAAAGCCGGCGCCGCCGCGCGCACGGTCCTGATCAGCGCGGCCGCGCAGCAATGGCAAGTCGATCCGGCGAGCTGCCATGCGCAGGCCGGGCAGGTGATTCATGAGGCCAGCAAGCGCAGCATCGGCTATGGCGAGCTGGTCACCGCGGCCGCCGGTCTGCCGGCGCCGCAGAACGTCAAGCTCAAAGACCCGAAGGACTTCAAGCTGATCGGCACGCCGGCGAAGCGCCTCGACTCGCCGGAGAAAGTGGACGGCACCGCGCAGTTCGGGCTCGACGTGCGCGTGCCCGACATGGTCTATGCGGCGATTGCCAACTGTCCGGTGTTCGGCGGCACGCTCGCGAGCGTCGACGACACCCACGCGAAAAAGATCCCCGGTGTGCGTCAGGTCATCAAGATCGACAACGCGGTCGCCGTGATCGGCGACCACACCTGGGCCGCGAAGCGCGGCGTGCAGGCACTGGTTATCAAGTGGAACGAAGGCGCGGGCGCAAACCTGTCGATGAAGCAGATCGTCGACGATCTCGCGAACGCGTCACAGCGCAACGGCGCGGTGGCGCGCAAGGATGGCGACGTCGGCAACGCATTTTCAAATGCCAAGACGCGCGTGGACGCCGTCTATCAGCAGCCGTTCCTCGCGCACGCCACCATGGAGCCGATCAACTGCACGGTGCATGTGCGCCCCGACGGCTGCGATGTCTGGCTCGGCTCGCAAGTGCCGACGCGGGTCGTGGACGCCGCCGTGGCGGTCACGGGTTTGCCCGCCGACAAGATCGTCGTGCACAACCACCTGATCGGCGGCGGCTTCGGGCGGCGGCTCGAATTCGACATGGTCACGCAGGCGGTCAAGGTCGGCAAACAGGTGTCGACGCCGGTGAAGGTGGTCTGGACGCGCGAAGAAGACATTCAGCACGACATGTACCGGCCGTACTACTACGACAAAATCACCGCGGGCCTCGACGCGAACGGCAAGCCGGTTGCGTGGCAGCACCGCATCGTCGGTTCTTCGGTGATGGCGCGTTTCGCGCCGCCGGCCTTCAAGAACGGGCTCGATCCGGATGCGGTCGAAGTCGCTTCGGACCTGCCGTACGACTTGCCGAATCAACTGGTCGACTACGTTCGTCAGGAGCCGCACGCGGTCCCCACCGCATTCTGGCGCGGCGTGGGACCGACGCGCGGCACGTTCGTGGTGGAAAGCTTCATCGACGAACTCGCGGCGCAGGCCAAAGTCGATCCGGTCAAATACCGGCAGGATCTGCTCGGCAAGACGCCGCGCGCGTTGAACGTGCTCAACGTCGCCACGCAGGCGGCGAACTGGGGCAGCGCGGTGCCGAAGGGGCAAGGGCGCGGCGTGTCCGTCATGCATGCGTTCGGCAGCTTCTTCGGGATCGTCGTGGATGTCGCGGTGGATCAGGGCGAGGTGGCGGTCAAGCGTGTGGTGTGCGCGGTCGATTGCGGCATGGTGGTCAATCCGAACACGGTGGAGGCGCAGGTGCAGGGCGGCATCATCTTCGGCATCACGGCGGCGCTTTATAGCGAGATCACGATCAAGGACGGCCGCGTCGAGCAGAACAACTTCACCGACTACCGGATGTTGCGGATCGATCAGACGCCGCCTATCGAGGTGCATATCGTGAAGAGCGGCGAGGCGCCCGGCGGCATCGGCGAACCCGGCACGGCGGCGCTCGCGCCCGCGCTGACCAACGCGATCTTCGCGGCCACCGGCAAGCGGCTGCGGCAGTTGCCCGTTGGCAGCCAGTTGCAAACCGCCTGACCGGAGCCCGATATGAAAAACACACTGAAGGGTTTTGCCGTCGCGTTGAGCGTGACGCTGCCGTTGTTCGCGCAGACTCCGGCGCAGGCGGCCGCGCAATCCGCCGATTCTGCGCTCGTGCAACGTGGCGCCTATCTGGCCAAGGTCGGCGATTGTGTCGCCTGTCATACGGCGCCGAAAGGCAAGCCGTTTGCGGGCGGCCTGCCGATGACCACGCCGATGGGCCAGATCTACACCACCAACATCACGCCCGATCCGCAAACCGGCATTGGCGGTTACACGGAGGAGGACTTCGCGCGGGCCATGCGCGAAGGCATCGCGAAAGACGGCCACAATCTCTATCCGGCGATGCCGTACCCGTCGTACGCGAAGGTCAACGACGACGACATGAAAGCGCTGTACGCGTATTTCATGAGCGGCGTGGCGCCCGTGCAGCAGGCGAACCGCGAGCCGGACATCAAGTGGCCATTGAACATGCGCTGGCCGCTGAAGTTCTGGAACATGGTGTTCCTGGAGAAAGGCGTCTACCAGGACAAGTCGGGCAAAGACGTGGCCTGGAATCGCGGCGCGTATCTGATTCAGGGGTTGGGGCACTGCGGCTCGTGCCACACGCCGCGTGGTATCGCGTTTCAGGAGAAGGCGCTCGATGAAAGCGGCAGCGCGTTTCTGACCGGCGGACTGCTCGACGGCTGGTTCGCGGCGAACCTTACCGGCGAGCACAACGTCGGCTTGGGCCGCTGGAACGATCAGGATCTGCAGGCGTTCCTGAAGACCGGCGCGAATCGCCATGCATCGGCGTTCGGTTCGATGACCAGCGTGATCAACAACAGCACGCAGAACATGAACGACACCGACATCGCCGCGATGACGACGTATCTGAAGTCGCTGCCGTCGGCGGGCGGCAGCGGCGCGCCGCCTTATACGTACGATCCGCAGGCGACCAAAGTGTCGCTGAACCGTCCGGCGAACAACGAAGGCGCGCGCGTCTACACGGCGTACTGCATGCACTGCCATGGTGTCGACGGACGCGGCTTCGCGCCGATGCTGGCGCCGTTGTCCGGCAATCCGAACGTGCTGGAAAAGGATCCGTCGTCGCTGATCAACGTAACGCTGAACGGCACCGAGGACCTGGTGATCGGCGGCATTCCCGCGCCGTATCCGATGCCGAAGTACGCACCCGTGCTCAACGACCAGCAGATCGCCGATGTGCTGACCTTCGTGCGGGCGGGTTGGAACAACGGCGCGCCGGCGGTGACGGCGGAAGACGTGGCGAAGTTGCGTAAGTCGACGCACGCGGCGCGCTAGTTCTGTCAGGCGGCATACAAAAAAGCGTTCAACCGTGCCGAGCGGTTGAACGCTTTTTTATTCGCCCATCGCTGCACATGTCAGCGATGCTGGCCCACCTTCTGCCGTTTCTCCAGCACCCGCGCATACCACGTCAGCGGGAAGCACATCGCGAAGTAAATCATCGCGACCATGCCGTAGATGGGGAACGGGCGGAACGCGGCGTTGGTGATCATGGTGCCGGTCTTGGTCAATTCCGTGAAGCCGATGATCGACGCGAGCGCCGTGCTTTTCACCACCTGCACGAGAAAACCAACCGTCGGCGCCACGGCGATTTTCAGCGCCTGTGGCCACACGATATAGCGCAACTGCTGGCCGAACGTCATGCCGAGGCTTGCGCCCGCGGCCCACTGACCACGCGGCACGGCTTCGACGCAGCCGCGCCAGATGTCGACCAGATACGCGCTGGTATAGAGCGTCAGCGTGACAGTGGCCGCGACCCACGGCGATACGTCGACACCGAGCAGCGGCAAGCCGAAGAACGCGAGGAAAAGCTGCATCAGCAGCGGCGTGCCTTGAAACACTTCCACGTACACCACGACGATACGGCGCAGCCAGGCGATCGGCGACACGCGCATGGCGAGCAGAATCAGCCCGACGATGCCGCCGCCCACGAACGCGATCAACGAAAGCAGCACCGTCCAGCGGGCGGCGAGCAACAGATTGCGGGCAATGTCCCACAGCGTGAATTCGACCATGATCAACGCTCCGTGGGCAGAGTGCGGGCACCGCGCCACATCAGGCGGTTGCGCCAGTTACGCGGCGCGCTGTCGTTGCCGCGCGCCGCGCGGCCCGCGAACAGACCGCGGCCGAGCCGGTTGAGGATTTGCCGCAACACGATGGACAACAACAGATACGTGGCGGTGATGATCAGGTAGCTTTCGAACGAGCGGAAGTTGCGCGACTGGATAAAGTTGGCCGCGTAGGTGAGATCGGGCACGGAGATCTGCGAGACCACGGCCGAGCCGAGCATGACGATCAGCACCTGGCTCAGCAGCGCGGGAAACACGTTGGCGATGGCCTGCGGCAGCACGACATAGCGAAACACCTGCCCTCCGTGCAAGCCGAGCGCCTGCGCGGCCTGCACCTGGCCGCGGGAAATCGAGTCGATGCCGGCGCGCACGATTTCGATCGCGTACGCGCCGAGATTGACGGTCATGGCCAGAATCGCGGCCTGCACTTCGTCGATATGAATGCCGAGGCTCGGCAAGCCGAAGAACACGAAGAACAACTGCACGATGAACGGCGTATTGCGGATCAACTCCACATAACTCGCCACCACCCAGCGCGCCCATTTCGGCCCGGCCACCGCCACACTCGCGCCGGCAATGCCGACAATCGCGCCGAGCACGGTGGAGACGGCCGTCAGCCCCAAGGTCACGGCGACGCCGCGCGCGAGCATGCCCGCATAAAGGCCGAAGCCGCTGAAATCGAACGCATAAGTCATGGCGTGGCGCTCATCGTGAGGTCAAACTCCGGCGCTGCGCCACGCGGGCAATCTCCTGCGGGATTACGCTTCGTGGCGCGCGCAAAAAAGGTTCAGAGGTCGGCCGGCAGCGGCGCGCGCAGCCACTTCTGCGAAATCGCGTTCATGGTGCCGTCCTTGCGGGCCTTGGCAATCGTTTCGTCGACCTTCTGCTTCAGACGCGGCTCGTTCTTGTTCAAGCCGACGTGATCGGGCGAGCTGAACAGCGAGAACTTCTGCTCGGGATCATTGGCCGGATGACGCGCGAGAATCGTGGCGCCGACGTCGTTGCCGACTACCATCAACTGTACCTGACCAGAAAGAAACGCCGAAATTGCGCCGTTAGGATCGTCGAAACGTTTGATGTTCGCGGTGGGTGGCGCGATCTTGGTTACGCTCAGGTCTTCCAGCGTGCCGCGCGCGACCGAAATCGACTTGCCGGCGAGGTCAGCGGCGTTCTTCACGGGCAACGCTTTCGGGCCGAACACGGCGAGGTAGTAGGGCGCGTACGGTTGCGAGAAATCGATCACCTTCTCGCGCTCCGGCGTCTGGCCGACCGACAGCAGCATGTCCGCCTTGTGGTCGGCGAGGTAAGCCATACGGTTGTCGCCCGTTACCTGTACGAGTTCGACCTTGGCGTTGAGCGCGCGGCCGATCAGGTTGGCCACGTCGATGTCGTAGCCCATCGGCTTCATGTCCGGGCCGATCGAGCCGAACGGCGGATAGTCTTCGAATACGCCGATGCGCACCGTGCCCGACTTGGCGATGTTGTCGAGCGCATCCGCATGCGCGGTGGACGGCAACGCGCACAGCGCGCCGAGAGCGGTGAAGGCGAGCGTCGCGGCGAGTGTGGCGAACACCCGGCGGGTGCTGGATTGGGCAACGGGGCGCTGGTTCATGGTCTGTCCTCTGTCGAAAATATCGGTATTGGAATGGGCGAATTCTTGAGTGATTCAGTGGTGCGCTCGAGTGCCTGAGTCTTGCCTGAAGTCAGTGTGCGGCGCGCGCGGCGATCAGCTTGCACGCATGCGGCGGCAATTCCGCGAACACCGGCATGCCGAGCGCGAGCCCCGGCGTTTCGCGCGGCGTGGTGGCGGCGGTCAGCGTAAAGCCGGCGCAGTCGATGGTCGCTTCGAGCGATGCGCCCACGTCGCGGATAAACGTCACGGTGCCTTGCAGCCGGTTCGGGCCCGCCGCGTCGGACGCCGCTTTCAGGCACACGTCTTCCGGGCGGATCAGCAGACGGATATCGCTGCTGGACGCCGGCACGCGCGCCGGCTGCGCCACGTTGATGCGCCGGCCGCCCGGCAGGCTCACGCCGCCCGCGCCATCGTACGTGACCGGCAGGATATTGCCGAGGCCGATGAAGTCGGCGACGAATTCGCTGACCGGATCGCGATAGATGTCGAGCGGTTTGCCGACCTGGGCGATGCGGCCTTTCTCCATCACGACGATCTCGTCGGCCATCGTCATGGCTTCGCGCTGGTCGTGCGTCACCATGATCGTGGTGATGCCGAGACGCTGTTGCAGCAGGCGGATTTCCACCTGCATCGCCTCGCGCAGCTTGGCGTCGAGCGCGGAGAGCGGCTCGTCGAGCAGCAACAGTTTCGGCTGCGACGCGATCGCGCGCGCAATCGCCACGCGCTGGCGCTGGCCGCCGGAGAGCTGCGTGACCGGCCGGTTCGCCATGTGCGGCAACTGGATCAGGTCCAGCAATTCGGCCACGCGCCGCGTCTGCTGGTCCTTCGCGGTTTTGCGCAGCTTCAGCGGATAGGCGACGTTCTGCGCGACCGTCATGTGAGGAAACAGCGCGAGCGACTGGAACACCATGCCGAAGTCGCGCTGGTTCGCCGGCAGGCGCGTGATGTCGCGTCCGGCGAATTGAATGCTGCCGGATGTGGGCGTTTCGAGACCGGCGATCATCCGCAGCAGCGTGGTCTTGCCGCAGCCGGACGGGCCGAGAAAGCACACCAGCTTGCCGTCGGGCACGCTCAGATCGACGCTGTCGACGGCATGCGCCGCGCCGAAGCGCCGGGTCACGGCCTGCAACGTTAAATGGGTCATCGGATGCTCCAGCAAGGGGTCGTCATGAGCGCGTGTTCGAGGGGGGCAGTCACAGTGCCACGCCTTCGTCGCCGATCAGCTTTTCGAGCAGCCAGATCAGCGCGAAATCGATCGCGACAATGAATACGGCGAAACAGAACACGGTCGGATCGAGCGACGACACCGTGCGGCTATAGAGCCACACCGGCAGCGTCATCGTATCGATGCCGTAAAGGAAAAACGTCACCGTGAATTCGTTGAACGAGACGATGAACGCGAACAGCATGCCGGCCAGAATGCCGGGGCGCATCAGCGGCAGGATCACGTCGACGAGCGCGCGGCCGGGACTCGCGCCCATCACGCAGGCGGCCTCTTCGAACTCCGGGCCGATGGCGGCGACCGAGGCCGCGCAGTTCTTCACGGTAAACGGCAGCGCCAGAATCACGTGCGCGATGATCAGGCGGAACACGCCAAGTTCGACCGGCAGCACGTTGAACACCAGCAGCAGCGACAGGCCGAGCATCACGAGCGGATAGACGAGCGGCAGCGCGACCAGCTGTTCGACCGCGGGCTTGCCACGAAAGCGGTAGCGGCTCAGCGCGTAGGCGGCGGGCACCGAGACGAGCGTGGCGATCACCATGGTGGAGAGCGCAACGATCAGGCTCGTGCTCAAGGCGGCGCCCATCGACAGCGAGTCGCTCGCGTCCGGTGACACGAAGCTGTGCCACGCGGCGCGATACCAGTGCAGGCCATAGGCGTGCGGCGGAAATTCGAGCGTGTCGGCCGCGCTGAACGACATCGTGATCATCGTGAGGATCGGCAGCGCGGCGAGGAACAGAACGATCGCCGCGAGCAGGGCGGTGGCCTTGCCGAGCTGGCCGGGCATGACGGAAGGCCAGCGCGGTGAGCGGGGCGATCGCGGCTGCCGGCGAACGACTTGCGCGGTTTGCGCGGTTTGAACAGGCGTGCTCATGCGTGAGGCTCCTCGGCGAGACGTTGGGTACGGCGCACGAGACGCTGCGACAGCGCCATCACGGTCAGCGTGGCGACCATCAGTACGACACCCGACGCGGACGCCGCCGGCCAGTTCAGCAACGGCGCGACCTGATCGTGGACCAGCACGGCGAGCATCGGCACGCGCCGTCCGCCGAGCAAAAGCGGCACGGCGAACGCGCTTGCGTTGTAAGCGAACACGAGCAGTGCGCCGGACACGAGGCCGGGCATGGCGAGCGGCAGCAGGACGTGACGCAGCGTTTGCCAGCGCGTCGCGCCGAGCGTGGCGGCGGCTTCCTCGTAAGAAGTCGACACCGCGCGCATCGCGCTCGAAAGGGGTAGCACGGCGAGCGGAAACGCTGTCTGGATCAGCCCGAGCAGCACGCCGTTTTCGCGGTACAGCCACATCAACGGGCGTTGCACGAGGCCGCTGCCGAGCAGCGCGTGATTGAGGAGGCCAGCCGGCCCGAGAATGATCAGCCAGCCATAACCTTGCAGCAGCAGGTTGACGAGCAGCGGCAGCAGCACGCCGGCCAGCAGGAGGCGCCGGGCGAGCCGCGACTTCGTGCGGGCCATGGCCAGCGCGACCGGAATCGCCAGCAGCACCGCGCAGATCATGCTTTGGAATGCGAGCTTCAACGTGAGCCACAACGACTTCATGAAGTAGCCGTCGAGCAGGTCCGCGTAGTTTTGCAGCGTGAAACCGCGCCACTCGTTGCCTTGCGTGCCGAAGCTCATGCGCAGCACCACCAGCGCCGCCGCGCCGAGAATGGCGAGAAACAACAGGATCGGCGCGAGCAGCAGCCACGGCCGGGCCTTTTCCATCGCGGTGGCGGCGGGCGCGTCGGGCACGAGATCGGGCCCGGCGTCCGGCATCGTATTTGACGAAGCAGCGGACGCCGCCGAAGCACGCCGCGAAAAGCGCGCGAGCATCGTGGTCATGCCGAGAAGATTTCGGTGTAGCGCTTGATCCATGCCGGCTGCACGACGGCGAGCGCCTTGTCGTCATGCAACACGGCCTTCTCGGCGATCTGCTGCGGGCTCGGCACGAACGCGCGGCTCTCGGCGGGAATCACCGCTTTCGAATTGACCGGGCCGTTCAGCACGTCGGCGGCCATGCGGCCTTGCACGCCCGCGTCGAGCGAGTGGTTGATGAAGGCGTGGATCAGATCGCTGTCGCCCGGGTGCGACTTGGGGATCACCGTGAACATCAACTGCGTGGCGAAGCCTTCCTTCATGCCGTAGGTCACGCCCATCTTGTATTCGGGCTTGCGGATCTGGTCCGGGAAAAACGCCGGCGAATAGATGCCGCCAATATCGAGCGACCCGGTGCGGAACAGATCGGCCACCTGATTCGGATTTTCACCGAGCGTCATCACGCGATCTTTCAGTTGCATCAGCTTCTTGAAGCCCGGCTCGATGTTCTGCTGCGAGCCGCCGTTCATCTTCGCGGCGATGATCGCGAGGTCGACCGCTTCGGCCCACTCGGGCGGCGGCAGGAACAGGCGGCCGGCGTACTTGGGATCCCACAGCGCTTCGTACGATGCCGGCGCGGTCTTCACGGTCGAGGTGTTGTAGATCAACCCGTCCGACCACAGCAGATAGCCGACGCCGAAGCCGTTCGCGCCCGTGCGGTATTGCGGCGCGACGTCTTTGAGGTTCGGCAGTTTGTCCAGATCGGGCTTCATCAGCAGGCCGGCGTCGCCGAGACCGGCCGCGCCGACGCCCGCCAGCGTGATGACGTCGTAGGTGGGGCGATCGCCTGCGGCCTTCACCTTGGCGACCATGCCGGAGGTGCCGTCGGCGCGGTCGGCGATCACTTTGGCGCCGGTTTTCGCCGTGAAGGTGGCGGCGATGTTGCGCAACGCGGCCGCGCCTGTGTCGTCCGACCAGGTCAACAGACGCAGCGTCTTGCCGCTGAAGTTGTGTTCCTGCGCGCGCAGGTTGATGAACGGCATCGGCAAGGTGGACGCCGCGAGTGCCGCGCCGATCGTCTTGATGGCCTGCCTTCTACCCCGTTTGATCTCTTGCATGGCGGTCTCCTGTGTTGAACGCCTGTTGCCTGGTGATATTGCTGTAACCGCCGCCGATGCAGCGCCTCTTCGCGTTGCGTGCCGATGCTGCGTGTGGATGCACTCTAGGTTTGCCAAAATCCCTCAACAAACGAAATATGCGCATGGAGGGCATGACGTAATCTCATGCGACGGCCGTCACGCGATCCGGCTGGCCTACACCGGTCAGACGGCGGGAGCGCCTAGGCAGTAACGCATGCGGGTTAACGTCCATGTTTTGCCGATGTTTCGTTTGCCCACGGAGGTATGAGGAAAGCTCAGTTCTGGTGCGATTGAAAGCGCGTCTCGCCCTATGTTGGTGCGTGGCCGGCCGGCGGACCGCAAGATCGGGCGGCGACATGAGCCAAACGCATGGTTGCAGCGGCGGCCGCTTCTCGTGCTGCAACCCGTGATCGCGTATCCTATGGGCTCGACAGACGTTTCAGCGGCAAGCGTTAAGCCGTACCGCAACGTCCACCAATGATTTTTTCTGATCCCGGATAAGCCGATGCGACGCCTACCGCCGCTCAACGCGCTGCAGATTTTCGAAACGGTGGCGCGGCATCGCAGTTTCACGCGCGCCGCCGACCATCTCTGCCTGACGCAAGGCGCGGTCAGCCGGCAAATCATCGCGCTCGAGGACTACTACAAGTTTCCGCTCTTCAAGCGTCATGCGAAAGGCCTGACGCTCACCGCCGAAGGGGAATTGCTGCTGCCCGCCGTGAAGGAGAGCTTTGCGCGCATCGAGGAAATCTCGCTGCGCCTCACACGGCAGCGCACCGACCTCGCGCTGAAAGTGCCGACCTGTGTGATGCGCTGGATGCTGCCGAAAATCATGCGCTTTCAGGCCGAGTATCCCGAACTCCACGTGCAGATCACGACCACGTGGCAGCACGACGTCGATTTCCAGCTCGAACCGTTCGACGCCGCGATCATCTACGGCTCGTCGCCCGGTGCGGATGTGCAGGCAGTGCCGTTGTTCGAGGAGCGCCTGACGCCCGTGTGCGCGCCCGATCTGCTGAAAGACAAGCCGCTGGCCGAAGTGGCCGACCTCGCGCGCCATACGCTGCTGCATCCCACGCGCGATCATCGCGACTGGAAGATGTGGCTCGCCAAGGTGACCGAGGTGGATACGGCGAACGCGCCCGCCATCGACGCCGAGCACGGCCCGAGCTTCGACACGCTCGATATGGCGACCAACGCCGCGCTACAGGGCTTCGGCGTTGCGATCAGCGACCTCGCGCTGATCGACGAGGACGTGGCGGCCAAGCGCCTCGTGCGGCCGTTCGATACCGTGCTCAAGACCGGGTGGCGCTATTACTTCGTCTATCCGGATTCGGTCGCGCATCAGCAGAAGCTGAATCTGTTTCGCGACTGGATCGCGGCGCACTGGGAAGAGTAGCCCAAAGCGTCGGCGCCCGATCAAGGCGCGAACGAGAGAAACAGATACGCCGCGAACAGCGACAGGTGTACCGCGCCTTGCAGGATCGTCGTGCGGCCGCTGCTGAGCGTGAGCGTGCCCACTATCAGCGTGAGCACGAGGAGCACGGTTTCCTTGCCGTCGATCCCGAGCACGAGCGGCTGACCGGTGTACAAAAATACGCCGGCCACGGTTGGAATGGTCAGGCCGATACTGGCAAGCGCCGAGCCGAGGGCGAGATTCAGGCTGTTTTGCAAGCGATCGACGCGCGCCGCGCGCACGGCGGCAAGCCCTTCAGGCAGCAGCACCAGAGCGGCGATCACAATGCCGACCACGGCCGCCGGCGCGCCCGCGTTCTTGACCGCGGTTTCGACCACCGGCGAGAGCACCTTGGCGAGCAGCACCACCGCGACGAGACATACCAGCAGCAAGCCGCCGGCTGCCAGCGCCTGAGCGGCGGTAGGCGGCGCGGCGTGGACGTTTTCATCCGGCGTGCCGGCGAGAAAGTAATCGCGATGGCGAACGGTCTGCACGAACACGAATACGCCGTACAGCACCAGCGAAGACACCCCGGCGAACGCCAATTGGGAAGACGACAGAAGCGGACCCACGCTGGTCGTCGTGTAATTCGGCATGACGAGCGTCAGGACGGACAGCGAGGCGAGCACAGCCAGCGCCGCCGAGGCGCCACGGCTCTGAAAATCCTGCTCGCGATGCCGGATGCCGCCCACCAGCAGGCAAATGCCCACAATCCCGTTGCAGACGATCATCACGGCGGCAAACACCGTGTCGCGCGCGAGACCCGCCTTTTCCGGGCCGGACGTGAGCATGACCGAGACGATCAGCGCGACTTCGATCACGGTGACCGCCACCGCCAGCACCAGCGTACCGAACGGCTCGCCGACCCGATGCGCGACCACTTCCGCATGATGCACCGCCGTGAAGACCGCCGCACACAGCGCCACGCCGACCAGCGTGAGCAGCACGCCGCTGCCCGGCATGGCATAGGCGATGCCGAGCACGATCCACGCCACGAATGGAGCGGCAATGGTCCAGCGGGGGAGAACGGTCGCGGGCGTGGTCATTCGGGGCCTCCTTTTCGATGCTTTTATTCGGTGGTGCTGCGGGCCCGGACGGCTTGCCCTTCCGGGCCAAAGCGCGCCTGGATGTTCAGGTGGCTTGTAAGCAGTATGCTCTAACGCTTTAAATTATAAAGAATAATGGTCGGCTAGGTGGCGCTCCATTGGCGCGGAGATTGACGAGGCGCCTTCGGCATCCTGTGAGCGCAAATGGTAACTGTCAGTGAGAGGAACTGGATAACGCAGAATGGCGCGGCCGGCATGGGCTCACGCGCTGCCAGGGCGCGGCGAGCGGGAACATGTGGTTTCGTTGGCTGGACCCGAGCGGCCGGGCAAATCCCGGCGTGCGGGCAACCTGCGCTGCACTGCGCGGCGCCCGGCGAAGCCGCCGGGAGTCGCGCCAGGGCGCCAGCGCTCCGTGAGAGGGACTGGCGCCCGGTCGTTTCGTTACGACGGGTTCAGCCGATTACTGGCCGACCGGACGAATCGTCAGGGCGTTCTTGACCGACGTCACACCGGCCACGCCTTGTGCTGTCTGAGTGGCCAGGTCGACCTGCGGCTGCTCAGGCACGGAGCCGGCCAGCGTCACTGCGCCACCGCGCGCGCGCACGGTGATGTTCGACACGCTCAGACCCTTGGTCTTCGACAATGCGCTGCGGACTTTGCGTCCCAGGGCGCGGTCGGCCGCCTTGGTCTGCTTGGCCGACGGCGATGCCGATGTGGCAGCCGGGGCTGCTGCATCGCTGCTTTGCGCATAGGCATTGAGGGACGCGAGAACGATCAGCGCGCTGCCGATCATCTTGATTGCCGGAAATGCTTTCATTCAACTCTCTCCTATTGTCATTGGCACTGCGCCCCCGGAATGGGGCGGTGCGCTACACCAGCGGGTACATCGGGATCAAATCTGAATGGAACGGTGCTGCGGATCGTGCGAATGCTTTACATCTTTACGCTGATTCGGGCGGGCCGAAACACACGCGAGCCGGCAAAGGCTGTGCTGCAGGCCGGAAACACACGATACTCCAATTAGTGCCATGGTGATGGCAACGCCGTACGCAAGTGAGGTTTTGCTACAACGATTGGGCCGATGAAAACAGACCGATGGCGTCGTATTGCTTGATATCGGGCGCGCATTGCTGTATTTGCGATTAATTTTGCGGCGAGTTTTGGCGCCAATAACCGGCCGGTCGAACTGTCAACTATTGGGCGGGGCATCTCACGCTTTCGTCTCACTCGAATCTCTCGCCTCTCGTGGCTTCAATACAAGGCCTGACGCATGCGGAAACAGCAACTTCCAATCGTGCCATTGCTTCGTGACGATTTACCGCTCGATACCGTGCAACTCGCGCGCTTCATGATCGGCAAATACCTCGTGCACGATCTGCCGGAAGGGCGCATGAGCGGGCGAATCGTCGAAACGGAGGCCTATCCGGTGGGGGACTCGACGGGCCATGCATTTATCGGCCGCCGTCCGTATAACCGTTCGCTGTTTCTCGCCCGCGGTTACGCGTATGTGCGGCTGACCTATGGACTCTCGTACATGCTCAACATGTCCGCCGAGGCCGAGGATGTCGGCGCCGGCATTCTGTTTCGCGCGATCGAGCCCCTCGAAGGCTTGCCGCTGATGGAAGCGCGCCGGCCCGGCGTGCCGCTGCGCGATCTGGCGCGCGGGCCCGGGCGGCTCACCATGGCGCTCGGCATCGGCCAGGCGTTCGATGGTCGGGATCTGTGCGCGGGGCGCGATTTGTGGATTGGCGTCGTGGAGCGTGGCGACCTGCCGGTGGGCGTGACGACCCGCATCGGCTTGTCGCGTGAAATGCATCGACCGCTGCGGTTCTACGAACCGGGCAGCGCATTTGTCAGCGGGCCTCGAAAGCTTCTGCTGACGCCCCAGTCCGGTGCGTCCGAAGAGGCGTAAATTTGACCTGTGCTGAGGCGTCTGCCGGCAAAACGCACTCTAATCAGACGTATTTTTGAAATGTCAGACACAAATGGTTACGATCCCGACAATTATTACGCCAAAGATGCTGGTTGGATGGGGATTCGCGGTAATGTTCGGCGCATTATTGCGATCACGACAATTATTTATCTCGAAATCAAGGGTTTTCCCTCGACGCTCTGGTGACTAGACTGAAACCACTCGCTTCTCACATACCGTGTTCAGGCGACGCAAATAAAACCAAGTCTGGAGGTAAGTCATCATGAAATCGCTCATCAAGGCAGTTGCTATTGCCGCAGTTCTCGCCGCTCCGATCGCGTCTTTCGCTCAGGCGAGCCAGCAACCTGTCACCCGCGCGGATGTACGCCAGGACCTGATCCAGATGGAGCAGGCTGGTTATAACCCAGCCACGTCCAATGATCCGACGTATCCGGCCGATGTTCAGGCTGCTGAGCATCGCGTAGTGGCTCAGAACCCGGCCATCGCGCAGACGCAGGAGCCGGTCGCTGACACCAGTGGCTACGGCGGCGTGGCAAACGGCTCGTCGCAAGCCGGCGGCGTGATCCAGCCGATGTCGGGCCCCAAGGGCGTGTATTTCGGTAACTGATTCGACAAGTGACTAGGCGCTCGGGGCACGCGCGTTCAGCTTCGTGAGGGGGCTGAACGGGCGGGTTGCGTGACCGGGCGCTGGTCGAAAGTTGCTGCGGCGGGTGACAGGACGATCGGACGGCAATGCGTCTCTTCACATCCACCCGTCACCCGTAGCCGCACGAAGTGGGAATCGCAGTAGTAGTTCGAATTCGCGCACGCCGAAGGCGGCGCGCGCACGGCTTTAAACAGCGAGCGCATGCGAATGCGTCGCGCATCAGCAGCGTCGCCGACACTGTAGCGCCGCTGTACCGCGAAGGTCGTGGCCTACACATTCAAGGAACCTCCGCTGCCGCAAGGTAGCTTTGCCCAACCGTTTTACGGATTGGGCTTTTTTTGCTAGTGCGGGTAGCAGGGCGAGCGCCCTGCGTCAGGGCCGCTCGCCGTGAATATAGAACTCGAGCTGCTGAATGGTGAACTGCTGTTCGGCGATGATGTTCTTCACCAGGTCGCCAATCGATACCATGCCGACCAGCCGGTCATTCTCGATCACCGGCAAGTGGCGCATGCGCCGCTCCGTCATGAGGGCCATGCAGTCGTCGGTGGACTGGTCGGGCCGCACAAAGCGAACGGCTTTGCTCATGATGTCGCGCACCGGCGTGGCCTTCGACGAGCGGTCCAGCAGCACGACCTTGCGCGCATAGTCGCGCTCCGTGATGATCCCGGCGATGCTGTCGCCATCCGTGACGACCAGCGCGCCAATGCCCTTTTCGGCCATCAGCTTGATCGCGTCGTAGACGGAATCGTCGGCCCCGATGGTGAACACAGTGGTGTTGTTCGGTTTCGTTTTAAGAAGCTGTGCAACGCTTGTCATGGAGCGGCTCCGTTTCGCAGTGCAGCACGCCGGCGCGGCGCGCTGTCGTGAGGGACAGGCGATTCCAGTATAGGCCTGACAAGGCGCCGGAGTACCCAGGGAATAACTGTGGCGCGCGCGACGTTCAACTCGGGTAACGAACGGTGCGCCGCCGCGCGGCTTCCGTGTCGCGTGCAAGGGCATACGGGTGCGGGACGCCGATTAGCGGTAAACTCCCCAGTCCGTACCTTATTCCCGGTTTGATCGGGTTCATGTCAGCACCACTGTCTAACGCCATGCTCACGTCTCACGATCCGTCGCCTGCAGCAGACGGCGCACTCAACGGCGAATGCGTCGTTCTCGACGCCACCGCCACGCTTCCCACGCGCTACGGCACGTTCACTTCCTACGTGTTTCGCGTGTGTGAGAGCGGCGCCGAACATCTCGCGCTCGTGATGGGCGACGTCGCCAACAAGTCGTCCGTGTTGACGCGCCTGCATTCCGAATGCCTCACCGGCGACGTGCTCGGCTCGTACCGCTGCGACTGCGGCGAGCAACTCGACCTCGCGCTGCGCTACATCGCGGCGGAAGGCTGCGGCGTGCTGCTGTATCTGCGCGGCCACGAAGGGCGCGGCATCGGCCTGTCCAACAAGATTCGCGCGTATGCGCTGCAGGAGCAGGGGCGCGATACCGTCGAGGCCAATCTCGACCTCGGCTTGCCGGACGACTCGCGCGAATACGATTCCGCCGCGGGCATTCTGCGCACGCTGAAGGTCACGTCGGTGCGGCTCATGAGCAACAATCCGGAGAAGTTCGACACGCTGTCCAAGCACGGCATTCCGGTGTGCGAGCGCGTTGCGCTGGCCATCCCGATGCGCGAGGAAAACGAGCGTTATATCCGCACCAAGCAGGTCAAGTTCGGTCACTACTTCGACGAAAACGAATGAGTCACGCGTACACGCCGGCTGCCGTAGCTGAACGGAGGCCGGCGCTGTAGCGGCGGGTTCGTCAATATCTTGCGGCCGGAATTCCGGCCGCTTTGCTTTGCGCCCTTCTTGTGTCCTTGTTGTGTCCTCGGTATGCCCTCGTTGCGTCGGCTTCGCGCCGGAGCACGGTGGGTCAGAACATGCCGAAGTCGTCGTTGCTGTCGGGAATCGCGTTGAGTAGGTCCCACAGCGCGCGCCAGCCCAACCGTTCCGCAACACTCGCCAGGCTGGTCTGCCGGCGACGAGCGCTCGCGTGCGCAGGCGGCGTGGCACGACAGGGCGTCGAAACCTTGCTTGCCTCGATCGAGGCACGTAGCCAAGGGCAGCTATCCATGCCGTCTCTCCTCGTGCGGTTGCCGTTCAGCGTGCGGTTGTCGTAGCCGGGGCCACGCGCGGCAGAAACGCCGCCAATACTTCCGCCAGCGTCGTCGCGCCGAAACGCCGCTCGCTGATGTCAGTTTCCACGTCGATGCGCCCCGCGTTGTGCGCGTCGTACAGGTCGGTGATCAAACGCGCGTGGGGTTCGCTGAGGCCCGCGCCTTCAAGCATCGCGGCCCATTCGCCGCGCGGCGCTTCGCGCGCCACGACTGCACGGCCGGCCAGTTCGCCGATCGTGCGCGCCACGTCCAATGCGCTCACGCGCTCATCGCTTTCGATGCTCACGACCCGCGGCGAGACCTGCGGCGCTCGATCGTCGAGCAGCAGTTCGGCAGCCAGCGCGCCCACGTCCTGTGCGGCGACGCTCGGAAAACACTTGCTCAAAGGATGATGCAAACTCGGCAGCACGCCCCTCGCGAGCGCGACCGGCAGCAAGCGAGCCCAGTTGTGCATGTGTTCGGCGGCGCGCAGGAAGGTCAACGGCGAGTCGACGGTTTGAAGTTGCGTTTCGAGTTCGTGGAACAGCGTGGTGATGCCCGTGCCGGTTGCGTGTTCCGCGCCATAGTCGGAGAGCGCGAGAAGGCGCGCAGGCGGGGCGGCGCGCAATGCCGCGACACTCGTGTCGATCATGCGTCGCATGGCCTGCGCAGGATCGGCGTGCGCATGCGGCACCGGACACAGCAGTTGCACGCCGTGCGCGCCTTCGATCGCGCGCGCCACGCTCGCGGCGTCGAGCAGATCGGCGACGGCGATCTCACAGCCGATCTTCGCGAGGAATTCGCCCTGGTTTGCGTTGCGGACCACTGCACGCACCCGGCGGCCGGCCCGGCGCAATGCCACGGCGCTTGCTTTGCCGACGTTGCCGGCTGCTCCAAAAATCACGAACACGATGCGCTCCTCGTTGGGTCGGTATGACGCCATCTTAGGGACGCGGCGCCCGGCATTCGCGCAAGTAGGGATGGCGTTGCGCAGATTCGGATGATGGGTTGAACTGCCGCGCCTTGGCGGAAGCGTTGAATCACGTAGAGTCGAGCGAAACCGCCAAAAACGCCGCACAATGCGGAAGCCTTGGCCGCCATCCACGAGGGACGCAATGAATGCAGTGACACCGATACCGCAACCGCATAGTGGTTCCCGCGTCGTGTTGCGTTCGAGCAGGCTGCTCGGCTGGCAGGGTTTTGGTGCGGAACTGGTCAACGTGTCGGCGGGGCTGCACCGGATACCGGCGTTCAAGTATCACCGCGTCGGGGTGCACGTCGGCGCGCCGGTGAGGGCGCGCTGCCTGTGCAATGAGCGCCGCTACTCGCGAATCCAGGCGCACGGCGACGCCGACGTGATTCCCGCCGGGCTCGACGGGCAGTGGAGCGACGAGGCCGCCTGCACGATTTTCAGCGTGTGGATCGGCGAAGCGTTCGCGCAGCGGACCGTCGAGCAACTGTCGTTAAACTCCGCCGACGCGCAATTGCGCCCGCAATTCCAGCTACGCGATCCGCGCTTTCAGTATCTCGCCTGGGCATTACGCGCCGAACTCGAAGCGGCTGAGGCATCCGATCCTTTGTACGCCGAGAGCCTGTGTACGGCGATGGTAGTGCGCCTGATCGGCGGTGCGCCGGCGCTCGAGAACAAGCGGCGCACGCTCGCCCCGAAAACGGCCGCGCGCGTGATCGAATTTATCGAAGCGCATCTGGATCAGCGTCTCACGCTGGGCGAACTGGCGGCGCTCGCCGAATTGAGCGTGCCGCATTTCAAGGTGCTGTTTCGCGAGACGCTCGGCATGCCGGTGCATCAGTACGTGGTGCAGCGGCGCGTGGAGCGCGCGCGCACGCTACTGCTCCAAGGCAAGCTCAACGCGAGTCAGATCGCGCTCGATACGGGCTTCGCGCATCAGAGTCACATGGCGCATTGGATGGGCCGATTGTTGGGTGTCACGCCACGCGAGTTGATCAAGTCGAATGGGACTGCGGCGGGCAGTGTTGCGTTCGATCCGCACAATGCCCGCCGCATCGCAGCATCGCGATAAAGCCTCGAGGGCCGCGCAGCATCGCGCCGCGGTCAGCCCGGCGCCGCACCCGTGAGCTGCGCATAGACGTCATGCGACAGTTGCAGCAACTGCTTGCGGTCGATCCCGCCCGACACCGCATAGCCGAAGTCGCCATCGATCCAGTAAAACACGTTCACCGGGCCGTCCTGGTACAGCTTGAACGCCGTCGTGTTCGAGTTCTGCTGGCGACGCGAAATGCACAGCGTGACGCGCTCGCCGTTCGGCCCGCGATACATGAATTGCGCGGTCGGTCCGTCGGCGCCGGGCAACAGGCGTCCACCCGAGAGGTTGAAGCCGTTCTTCGAGAGAATCGGCGGATGCACGTTGGTGCCGAGGCGGTTGGAGAGCCACTGCACGAAATCCTGCTCGTGATCGCCGGTGTTCATCTCAGTCGGCCGGTCCACGGCGGGCATGTAGACAACATGCGCCACCGCCGCTTGCCGCGCGAACATTTCGGAGCTGTCCGCACTGACCGGGCGCGTATCCGAGTGGCCGCCCGCAACCGGCGCGATGACGTCCTGGCCCATATGCGTGCCCACGCCGATGCCCACGCCCAACACCAGCGCCGCCGCCATTCCGGCGAATTGCGGCCAGTTCGCGGCAATCCGCCAGCGGCGCGGCGCGGGTGCCTGCAGGCGCTTCGGCACGGGCTCGCTCAGCACGCGGTCGTAGCGCTCGTGGAACATGCTGTTCAGGGAGAAATAATCGCTGATGCGCGCGGCCAGTTCGGGATTCTGTTCGAGCGCGCGCTCCACATCGGCACGGCGTTCGTCGGACAGCGTGCCGTCCACATACGCATGCAGGTCTTCTTCGCCGATCGGCATTTGTTGGTCGCTCATCGCACCACCTGTAATTTCGCACCGGGCTGCGTGCCCGCCATCAACGCCCGTAACCGCTCGCGTCCGCGCGACAGCCGCGACATCACCGTGCCGATCGGAATGTTCAGCGCGAGCGCCACGTCGGCATAGCTCATTTCCTCGAGGCCCACCAGCAGGACGACTTCGCGCTGCTCCATCGGCAGCCGCTGCAAAGCGTAGTCGAGGTCGCGCATCTCCAGGGAGCGGGTCTGCTCCGAGGGCACGGCGAATTCACTTTCGGACACGCTTTCGTCGTCGACCGCCACGTGAACGGCGCGCGCCGAAGCCTTGCGCGCCTGATTGGCGAACACGTTGTGCATGATCGTAAACAGCCACGCGCGCAGGTCGGTGCCCGGCTGGAACATGCCGGTACGGCCGAGCGCGCGCTCCAGCGTGTCCTGCACCAGATCGTCGGCGAGGTCGCGATTGTTGATCAGCGCTCGTGCATAGCGCCGCAATCGCGGCACATGCTCCATCAGCTCGTCACGGACATCCATTTTCTATCCCGATCGTGGGGCTTTTCGCGGGCAAGGGGGCATCCTTCAGTCGCAAGAAGAGACGCGTTTGACGGGCGAACACCGTTGCTTGCACTTTATTCCCCTGCTTTCTGTGAGATCACGTATTGCGTTTCAGCAGTCATCGCATGGTCATCGCGTCGGCGGCGCGCATCAGGCCGTGGGTGCGGGCGTCGCCGGCAACCACGAAACGCTGCCGCTGCGCGGTCCAGAGCAACAGGCGAATGTCGCCGATGCGGCGCGCGGACCACTGCGGCTGCGCCGGCGCCAGCAACGCCAACGCGGAAAGCAGCACCACCGGTTGATTGTCGCCGTTCAGATAGATGAATTCGCTGACCCGCTGAAGCGGGCTCAGCGCGATCACTCTTTGGTCCACGAGGCGCAAACCGATCGCCGAGAGATTCGGCGCGGACGGATCGGCGCGAGTCGGCGACGCCGCGGAGAATTGCCCGGCCGAGCTTTCGGCGAGCGCCATTACCGCGGCATTGTTCAGCGCTTGCGCCGACACCTGTGTCGCGGCGAGCCAGCCGCTCGCCACCGCGAGCGTGAGCGCGAGCGCCGCCAGCGTGTTGAGCAGTTTGCGGCTGCGTTTAGATCCATTGATGCGCGCGACTGCGCGGCGCCATCCTGAGGAGCGGCTCGGCACCGGTTCGTCAGTTGTTTGAAAGGCCTGTTGGATCTGCGAGTTCAGTCGGCCGTAAAACGCCACCCGGCGCGCCTCCGCCGGATCCTTGCCCAGATAGTCCCGCAGAAACGCGGCGCGCTCCGGCGTCAGCGTGCCGTCTGCATAGGCCTGAATGTCCGCTTCGGAAAGCGGCGAATTGGAAGGGGCGTCGGTGGTCATGGTGTCGGCGTGCGTTGGAGGGCGGCTACCGAGGGCGAACACGTATAGCCCCGAGTTTATTCCATATGTTCACGCGCCAATTTCAACGCTACGCGCTTGCCGAAAACGCACTTTCGCGCGGCCTCCACCAAGCCGCCGGATCGCGAGCTAACCCGATCTCGCGCCGCTTTATTCCCGCTTCCGGATATGTTTTTTCCGTGCCTTCGAGGCAGGAATAAAAGCCATGAGCGTGTGGTTCTCCCTGATGCAAACCCGCACAAAACTCGCTGGAGTTCATCATGAAGAAGATCGCTTTCGTTGCATTGTCCGTTGCTGTTCTGGCTGCATCATCGAGCGCTTTCGCGCAAGGCAAGACCCGCGCTGAGGTGTACCAGGAATTGATCGAAGCGCAGCAGAACGGCCTGAATTACGTCACCGACGCATCGTATCCGGATGTAAGCCCGGTGTTCGCCCAGCAGGTCGCACAACACAGAGAAGCACTCGCTACGCAAGCGGCGGCCGCCAGCCATGGTGCGAGCCAAAGCGCGCAGGACGGCAGCGTCAATTGAAGCTCTGGATACCCGGCGCGCAAATGGAACTGGCGCGCCGGATATCGCACGGAATAGATCGCGGTATGCAGTGTTAGCCCGGTAAGCGCATCTATCCGATCAAGGAGTTTTCGTGGCAAAACCATCCGTTCCCAACCCCGGGCCTGTCTGCGCGCCTTGCAGGCTCGCCGTGATCGGCGCGGCCGTGCTGGCTCTCGCCGGCGGCTTTGCCTACACGGCAGGCTGGCTGACGCCAGCGCGCCTCAGCGCGCCGCGTTTCATCAACACCTTCGAGAAAGTCGCGGGCCAGCCGCATCCGGGCTACCGGCGCAACCATGCCAAGGGCCTGTGTATCGAAGGCTATTTCGACAGTAACGGTGACGGCGCGGCGCTGTCCCACGCCACTGTATTCGCGCAGGGGCGCACGCCGGTGACGGGCCGCTTCGCGGTGCCCGGCGGCAACCCCTCCGCGCCCGACACCAGTTCGCCCGTGCGCAGCCTCGCGTTGGAATTCCAGCTGCGCAACGGCGAGCAGTGGCGCACAGGAATGAACTCGACGCCCGTTTTCGCGGTGCACACGCCCGAGCAGTTCTATCAGCAACTGGTCGCCGCAACACCCGATCCGGCGACCGGCAAAGCGGATCCCGCCAAGCTCAAGGCGTTTTACGGCGCCAATCCCGAGACTCAACCGTTCCAGGCATGGGTCAAGGCGCATCCGCCTTCTTCGAGTCTGGCAAATGGCGCGTATTACAGCATCAACGCATTCCGTTTCACCGACGGCGCCGGCCATACGCGCGCCGTGCGCTGGGCGATGGTGCCCGAGACGCCGTACGCACCGATCACCGACGCCGAAAAAGCCGAGAAGAATTTTCTCGAAGCCGACCTCGACCAGCGGCTGGAAAACGGCCCGTTGCGCTGGCATCTGATTCTGACCGTCGCCCAACCCGGCGACCCCACGAACGACGCCACGCTGCAATGGCCCGACGATCGTCAGCATATCGACGCGGGCACGCTGGTGATCGATCACACGACGTCGCAGGAAAACGGCGCGTGCCGCGACGTCAACTTCGATCCGACGATCCTGCCGGCCGGCATCGAACCGTCGGACGATCCATTGCTCGCCGCGCGCTCGGCCGCTTACGCGCTCTCGTACAAACGCCGCACGCGCGAGGAAGCGTTGCATCCCGCGATTCATCAAGCCCAGACAAACGGAGCACACTCATGAGGCCGACGCCCACCCATTTCAGTCCGCTCGCGCGGCTGCTGCACTGGACAATGGCGCCCTTGATCATCGCGATGCTGTTCATCGGCGTGGGCATGGTCGCTACCGTCTCGCGCGCGCACAACACGCTGATTGCGATTCACAAGCCGCTCGGCATTGCGTTGCTGCTGCTTGTGGTGGTGCGCGTGGGCGTGCGACTCACGCGCGGCAGCCCGCCGTTACCGGACGATATGCCCACGCCGCAGCGGTTCGCGGCGAAGGCCTCGCATCTCGTGCTATATGCGTTGATGGCGGCAATGCCGTTGATCGGCTGGGCGATGCTGTCCGCCGCGGGCTATCCGGTCACGCTATACGGTCCGCTGCATCTGCCGCCGATCGCACCGCATAACGTCGAGTTGTTCGCGTTGCTGCGCGCGTTGCATACGTGGCTCGCATTTGCCCTGTTCGCCACGGTGCTGCTGCATCTCGCAGCGGCGTTGTTTCATGGGTTGATCCGCCGCGACGGCGTGTTTTCGAGTATGGCGCGCGGCGAGCGTTAGCGGCTTAGCGCTTTACTGCTTCATGCGTTCCGAACGCGGATCGTAAGGCGCCTTCAGGTGCACGGTGGCCGGCAGCAGTTCGCCGGCGACATCGATCGCGTAGTGGCCGCTGCTCAGGTAGGCGGTATCCGCTGCACCGTCGGGATTGTTCACGTAGCCCATTGCGACCGGACAACCCAGCGTGTGTCCGAACGCCGCCGAGCTGATGAAGCCGACCGGCTTGCCGTCGCGCAGGATCGCCTCGCCGCCCCACAGCATGCGCTGCGTGGCGCCGTCGGCGGTTAGCACCACCATGCGGCGGCGCAGCGGCTCGGCGCGCAATTTCAGCAGCGCGTCGCGGCCGCGAAACGCAATCTCCTTGTCGAGCTTGCACGCGAACGACAGACCCGCTTCGAACGGATTGGTGTCCGGCGTGAGTTCACGGCCCCACGCGCGATAGCCTTTTTCGATGCGCAAAGAGTCGATTGCATAGTAGCCAGCATTGACGAGGCCGAACGCCTCGCCCGCCGCGTGCAGCGTTTCGTACACGCCCACCGCGAATTCGACCGGTACATACAGCTCCCAGCCGAGTTCGCCGACGTAGGTGAGGCGCGTGGCCCGCACCGTCGCGTAGCCGAGATCCACTTCGCGGCTTTGGCCGAAAGCGAACGCTTCGTTGCTCCAGTCGGCCTTGGAGACGCTTTGCAGCAGCTCGCGCGAACGTGGGCCCATCACGGCGAGTACGGCGTACTGTCCGGTGACGTCGACGAGCGTGCAGTGCTGGTCGTGCGGAATTGCCCGTTCAATGGTGTCGAAGTCGCGTGTGGTTTGCGCGCTGCCGGTGACGAGCAGGTATTGATCGTCGGCAAGGCGCGTGAGCGTGAAATCCGATTCGTAGCCGCCGCGCTCGTTGAGCATGCCGGTGTATACCGTGGTGCCGGTCGGCACGTCTACGTCGTTGGCGACGATGCCTTGCAGCACGCTTTGCGCGTCGCCGCCCTTCACGAGAAATTTGGAGAACGACGTCATGTCGAACAGCGCGACGCCTTCACGGCACGCGCGGTGTTCTGCGCCGCTCCAGGGCAGCCAGTTCTGCTGGCCGAAGGCGTAGTCGATTTTCGCTTCTTCAGGCGAGGGCGCGAAAAAGTTGGCGCGCTCCCAGCCCATCTTGCTGCCGAAGCAGGCGCCCTCGTCACGCAACAGCGAATACAGCGGTGAGCGGCGAAACGGCCGCGCGCTGTCGAGTTCGCGATTCGGCCACGGCATCGCGTAATGCAGGCCGAGCGTTTCCTTCACGCGATCGTGCAGCCACGTGTCGTTGCCGTTGAAGCGCGCGAAGCGGCGAATATCCACCGGCCACAAGTCCATGGTCGGCTCGCCCGCCACGATCCATTCCGCGAGCGCCATGCCGGCGCCGCCCGCCGAGGCGATTCCCATGGAATTGAAACCCGCGCCGACGAAAAAGCGCCGCAACTCAGGCGCTTCGCCCAGCATGAAGTTGTTGTCCGGCGTGAACGACTCGGGGCCGTTATAGAACTGCCGCACCTGGGCCGTTTCGAGCGCGGGCACGCGCTGCAGCGCATTTTTCATCAGGATTTCGAACTGATCCCAATCGTCCGGCAGCAACTGGAACTCGAAATTCTCGGGAATGCCGTTCATGCCCCACGGTTTCGCATCCGGTTCGAAGCCGCCCATGACGAGGCCGCCGACTTCTTCCTTGAAGTAGATAAAGCCGTCCGGATCGCGCATGACCGGCAGATCCGGATGCACGCCGGCAATGCGCTCCGTGACAATGTAGTAGTGCTCCGCCGAATGCAGCGGCACGGTCACGCCGCACAGGCGGCCAACCGCCTTGGCCCATTGCCCTGCGCAATTCACGACGATGTCCGCGCCGATCGTGCCTTCTTCGCCGTCCTTGTTGCGCCACGCGAGTCCGCTGACCTCGCGCGCGCCGCTTGCCTTGCCGTCTTGCGCGCTGCGCGTGTGGATCGCCGTGACGCGAGTGTTTTCGACGATGCGCGCGCCGCGCATGCGGGCGCCGCGGGCGAGGGCCTGGGTCAGGTCGGTGGGATTCGCCTTGCCGTCGCCGGGCAGCCAGACCGCGCCGAGCAGGTCGTCGGTGCGCATGACCGGCCACAGGTCGCCGGCATCCTGCGGGCTGATGACATCGCAGGCCACGCCGTAGGCGCGCGCGACGGCCGCGGTGCGTTTGAGTTGCGTCATCCGCTCGGCGGTGCGGGCTACCGAGAGCGAGCCGCATTGCTTCCAGCCGGTGGCAAGTCCGGTATCGGCTTCGAGTTCGGCGTAGAGCGCGGTCGAATAGCGGATCAGCTTCGTCATGCTCTCCTGGGCGCGCAACTGACCGACGAGGCCGGCCGCATGCCACGTCGTGCCGCACGACAGTTGGCCCTGTTCGAGCAGCACCACATCGGTCCACCCCAGTTTGGTCAGATGGTAGGCGACCGAACAGCCGATGATCCCGCCGCCGACGATAACGACGCGAGCGTGGTTGGGACTGAATGTGGACATGTGTGGAAGTGCGTGGATTGAATTGGCGTAGATTGCCCCAAAAAGACACGAAATGCAACGACCTCTGTCATTGTTGAAAATCCGCTCGTGTCATACGACCGTCACGCTGCTCAGCCCTGCGTCTCGTCGTTTATCGAGGTCAGGCGTACCTGCGCCGCGGCTCGGCGCGCACCCGCTGCCCGATGGCGCCACAGTGTGGGTTTGCTTGGAAATGCGTGGCTATCAACCCCGAAGAAGCGTGACTTTTGTTAGACTCCACCTGACAGTCACCGCTCAATTTCCATGTTCTCCAACCAGCGCCAAGCCGAAATCCTGCGACTCGTCCGCGAGCAGCGCACCTGCACGATCACCGAACTGGCCGGCCGCTTCGACGTGTCCGACGAAACTATCCGTCGCAATATCAAGCCGTTGATCGCCGACGGCCTGCTGATCAAGGTTCACGGCGGCATCATGCTGCCCGAACGGCTGGATGAACCGCCGTTCCAGCGGCGCATGGCGGCCAGCCTCGAGGGCAAGCGGGCGATCGGCGCGCGCATCGGCGAACTGGTGCGGGACGGCGATTCGCTGATCCTCGAGGGCGGCACGACGTGTCTGCATATCGCGCAGGCGCTGGTCGTCCGATCGCGGCTCACGGTCGTGACCAATTCCATTGAAGTCGCGCGCGTGCTCGCGCCGCGCAATGGCAACCGTGTATTCATCGCGGGCGGCGAGTTGCGCCCGGACGACTGCGCCGCGTTCGGAGACAGCATGCTGGCCTTTCTGCGCCAGTTCCACGTGCGCTACGCGATCGCCTCGGTCACGGCAATCGACATGCAGGGGCGTTTCATGGACGCGCTGCCCGCCGACGTGGCCTTTTCGCTGGCGGCCTTCGCTCAGGCCGAGCGGCGGGTGGTCGCCGCGGACCACGCGAAGTTCGGCCACAGCGCGCTGGTGCACGCTTTCGGCGCGGATGCCGTCGACCTGCTGGTAACGGATGAAGCGCCGGCACCCGCGCTGGCTCAGGTGTTCGCCGCGGCCGGGCTGGATGTGGAGGTGGCCACACAGCCAGGTGCGTCCAACGCGTAAAATGGCCGGTTACCACAGGCAATCGATGCCGCACGAAAATTCGCCGGCCGGCGCCGCCCACGCTCCGCCCGGGTGATCCTGTCCGCGCGCGCTTGCCTTTGCCGGCTTGAATAGGAATGGACGCCGATGTCGTCAGTTTTCTTTGATCGGGAACGCATTGCGGAATGGCTCGGGGACCACACCGTCGCCAAGGCGCGCTCGGTCGGCCCCGTCACCCATGTGAAATGGCACGGCGCCACGCTGAGCGGCGACGTGCAGGGCACGCAGCGGCTTCCCTATCAAACGCGCGTGCGCTTTCGTACCGATGGCGGTTCGCCCTGGGCGCAGGGCGATTGCAGTTGTCCGGTCGGCCGCAACTGCAAGCACGTTGCCGCGTTGCTGCTCGCCGAGCTGAACTATCACGACGAGATGGACCATATCACTCACGTCGAGCCGGACGAGGGCGATACCGCGCGCGACCTGCCGGGCGCGCCGATGGCTAACGTCGGGCCGCCGTCAGGCGTGCGGCCGGAACTGGTCAGTTGGCTCGAACGTTTTCGCGCCCGCGCCGAGGCTGCGGATGCGGACGCCCAGAAGGCGAGTGCGCCGCGCTCGCAGACCCTGGCTTACCGGCTGAACTGGTCCAGCTTCCACATGCGCCACGAGGTCGTGCTGTACCGCGCGCGCTGCGATGCGCACGGCGCGATCATCGCGGTCGACGAACCTTGGGGCAATGTGGAAGCGGCGCTCCTCAAACAGCCGAAGTTCGTCTCCGACGAAGACCTGTCGATCCTGCGCGGCCTGTGGCTCGGCCGCTCACGCGAGGACTTCGGACAGTTCATCCTGCGCGGCACGAGCGGTGCGGAGATGCTGCAGAAGCTGATCGCAACCGGCCGGCTGTTCTTCGATTTCACGCCCGGCTCCGGTCACGACGGACCCGCGCCGCTCACGCGCGGCGCCGACCGGCCCGGCCGGATCGAATGGGAGCCGCTCGCTGACGAGCGCCTGCGGCCCGTGCTGTGCACCGAGCCGCGCGCGAGCATGGTGCTGCCCACCGAACCGGTCTGGTATGTGGACGGCGTCGCGAATGAAGCTGGCATCGTTCAATCGTCGTTGCCGTTCCAGCAGTTGCCGGATTACCTCGCCATGCCGCCTATCTCGCTCGCCGAAGCGCCGCTGGTCGCCTCGGTGCTGCGCGAGATCGCGCCCGAGTTGCCGCTGCCGCCCACGCACGACGCGTCCGCGATTCGCGTGATCGACGTCGATCCCGTGCCGGTGCTCACGCTCAACAGCCACGCGCTGCCGTCGGCGACGAGCAAGGCGGGCTTGCGTCAATCCGCAGCGGTCGAGCTGGCGGGCGTCAGTTTCGATTACGACGGCGTGAGCATCAATGTCGACAGCAGCGTGACGCTCGTGCCAATGCCGGGCGGCGACGTGATTCATATCCGCCGCCGCTACGAGGCCGAGAAAAAGCGTCTGCTCGAACTGCGCAAGACCGGCTTGCAGAAGGTGCCGACCAGCCGCGTCTACGCGTCGCGCCTGCTGCCCGACACCATGCTCGGCCTGCCCGATGCCGAGGCGTGGACCGCGTTCGTCAACGACGCCGTGCCGGAGCTCGTGAGCAAGGGCTGGCGCGTGACGATGGCGCCCGAGTTCCGCTACAACGTCATCGAAATCGATGCGATCGAAGGCACCGCGCATCAGGCTGGCGACGGCTGGTTCGATCTGGAGATGGGTATCCGCATCGGCGAGCGCAACGTGCGGCTCGAACCGCTGCTTGCCGACCTGTTCCGGCGCGACCGGCGCTGGCTGAGCGGCGCGCTCGAAGCCATTGCCGACGACGAGCCGATCGAGTTGAAGACCGAGGAGAACAAGCGTTTGCGCTTGCGCGCCGACCGTCTGAAGCCGGTGGTGCGCGTGCTCGTCGATCTGTTCGACGCGCTCGGCGGCTCGCTCGCCGACGGTGCGCCGCTGCGTGTGGCGTCCGTCGACGCGGGCCGGCTGGAGGCGTTGAACGGCACCGGCCGCTGGCAATTTCGCGGCGAAGATTCGATCCGGCAACTGGCGCAGCGTCTGCAGGCCGGTCCGGGGCTGCGCGAGGTGGCGGTGCCTCGCGGCCTGAAGGCCGAACTGCGCGTCTATCAGCAACAGGGCTTGAACTGGATGCAGTTTCTGCGCGAACACGATCTCGCCGGCGTACTCGCCGACGACATGGGTCTGGGCAAGACGGTGCAGACGCTTGCCCATATCCTCGCGGAGAAAGAAGCGGGGCGTCTGAACCGACCCGTGCTGATCGTCGTGCCGACCACGCTCGTGCACAACTGGCGCGAGGAAGCGCGACGCTTCGCGCCCGAACTGAAGGTGCTGGTGTTGAACGGCCCGCAGCGCAAGGAGCGTTTCGAGCAGATCGGCGAACACGAACTGATTCTGACCACCTACGCGCTGCTGTGGCGCGATCAGAAGGTGCTCGCCGAGCATGAGTATCACCTGCTGATTCTCGACGAAGCGCAGTACGTGAAGAACGCCACCACCAAAGCCGCGCAGGCCATTCGCGGTTTGCGCGCGCGGCATCGGCTGTGTTTGACGGGCACGCCGCTCGAGAATCATCTCGGCGAGCTGTGGTCTCAGTTCGATTTTCTGTTGCCGGGGTTTCTCGGCAGCCAGAAAGACTTCACCAAACGCTGGCGCAATCCGATCGAGAAGAACGGCGACGGCGTGCGCCGCGCGTTGCTCGCGCGGCGCATCCGGCCGTTCATGCTGCGCCGTCGCAAGGACGAAGTCGCCAAAGAGTTGCCGGCCAAGACCACGATTGTGTGCTCCGTGGACCTGGAAGGCGCGCAGCGCGACCTCTACGAAACCGTGCGCACGGCAATGCAGGAGAAAGTGCGCGCGGCGGTCAGCGCGCAGGGTCTCGCGCGCAGCCACATCATCGTGCTCGATGCGTTGCTGAAGCTGCGCCAGGTGTGCTGCGATCCTCGCCTTGTTCGCACGCTCAAGACCACCGGCGAGGCGGGCGAGGGGCCGGACTCGCGCGACAGAGTGGATAAGGTCGAGAAGGGCGCGCGCGCCATGCGTTCCGCCAAGCTCGACCTGCTCCTGTCGATGCTGCCGGAACTGATCGAGGAAGGGCGCCGCGTGCTGTTGTTCTCGCAGTTCACCGGCATGTTGTCGCTGATCGCCGAAGCGCTCGAAGAAGCCGCCATTCCGTACGTCGTGCTCACCGGCGATACGGCCGATCGCGTGACGCCTGTAGAGCGTTTCCAGCAAGGCGAGGTGCCGTTGTTCCTGATCAGCCTGAAGGCCGGTGGCGTGGGCCTGAACCTGACCGCCGCCGACACGGTGATCCACTACGATCCGTGGTGGAACCCGGCTGCCGAGAATCAGGCAACGGACCGCGCGCATCGGTTGGGGCAGGACAAGCCCGTGTTCGTGTACAAGCTGATTGCGGCGGGCAGCATCGAAGAAAAGATCGTGGAGTTGCAGGAGCAGAAGGCGGGACTGGCCGACAGCATTCTTTCCGAAGACGCCGCCGGCGCCGCCAAGTTCTCGGACGACGACCTCGACGCGCTGTTCGCGCCGATGCCGGAAATCGAAGGCGGCAGATAACGCGCTGCGCTCGCGGCGATGCCGTCAACGCTGTCGCCTGACACTCGCTTGCCGTACGACGTACTGCGTTGCCGCGGCGTTCCGGCAATCGACAACTTCTGTAACAAATCGTCTGCATCTGTAAATGCGCTGTTGCCGCCGCTTCAATTCATATCATTTTCAGAGTGAGACGACACAACGCTTCTATGCGTGACCCATTATCGTTTGCGTAATAGCTACCTGAAGCCACGTTACAAAGGCAGTTTTTTCATCTTGAGCTGCAATTTCGGCGCGGCTATTTTTGGGTCACTCGTGCGGTTAGACCCCCGCGAGCGTGTAGTGTTTTGAGCGGCGTCGGCCTTGGAAAGAAGGGACGCCGCATTTTTTCCCAGATCACACCACGGCTTAACAATCTTTAAACGATTTATTTTGAGACTGTTTCTATACTGACTCGCAAATTGTCAAATCGCGGTTTCCCAAGTGGGGGACGCAGCCTGAGAAAGACAACGGCGAACGGGGCCAACTACCGTGCGGGCGAGACCAGCCGCTGAAAACGACGACCCTTGCGGTCGATGCACACAGACACGGCGCAGCGGGCGACTGTGCCGCTGAAAATGCTGGGATGGTTGAACAACCGCATCGCCTGACCGGAGATTCGCGTGATCTTATCCGGGAAAAGAACAGCCGTTTTTTCGATTATGATGACCTGCCCCTCGATACGCGGCGCGATAAAGCGAACACTGCGCGCTAATTTTGAGACGGAGGCGGGATCGAACAGGGCGCAAGGCAAAGGACCACAAGTCGAAAAATGTGCCGCCGAAGATGAAATTGGAAGCAGGATCGTCGGTGCTTGCGCCGCCATCCCGGTCATCTGCCGGTCAGCCGGCCACCAGTTACGAACGACGATGTCGCGTTGCGGGGTTTTATGAGAATTGCTGTCCTGGATGACGATTCGGCTCAGGCCGACCTTGTTTGCCAAACGCTGTCGGCGGCGGGCCACATCTGTCACGCATACGGTGCGGGTCGCGAACTGGTGCGGCAGTTGCGGCGCCAGACGTTCGATCTGCTGGTGCTCGACTGGAACGTGCCCGACATGTCGGGTGAAGAGGTGCTGCGCTGGGTGCGGGAAAGTCTTTCCGAGCGCCTGCCGGTGCTGTTCATGACGAGCCGCGGCCGTGAAACCGACATCACGTCGATTCTCAACACGGGTGCGGACGACTACGTCGTCAAACCGGTTTCCGCCGCGGTCTTGCTGGCGCGAGTTGGCTCCTTGCTGCGCCGCGCTTATCACCTCAAGCCGGCCGCGGTGAAGGAAGTTTTCGGCGAATTCGAATTCGATCTGGGCGCGAAGCACGTGGTGGTGCGCGGCACGGCGGTTGCCGTCACGCAGAAGGAATTCGACCTCGCGCTGTTGCTGTTCCAGCATCTGAGCCGGCCGCTCTCGCGCGCGCACATTCTCGACGTGATCTGGAAGCAGGCGACCGACATTCCGTCGCGCACCATGGACACGCACGTATCGATGCTGCGCAGCAAGCTCGGTTTGCGCCCGGAGCACGGTTACCGTCTGACGCCGATTTACGGCTATGGCTACCGGCTGGAGCGGATCGAATCCGCCGCGCCGTCGGCGGCGCTTGGCCAACGCCCTGAAGCGGGGGACGCGTGACGTTGTGCGCCGGTGTGGCGCCGCGCGGCAGCGCGGTTTCGCCGGGCCGCCGCGGTGGCGCGTTGCTCGCGGTCGCCGGCGTGCTCGCGATGGCCTGCTTCGCGCCGGCATCATCGGTTGCGCAGTCGATGCGTGCGCCGAAGCCGCGTGCGAAAGCCGCGGCGCCCGTGTACGTGTCGTATGTGACGCACGAGGGCGACACGCTGTACGACATCGCGGGCCACTATCTGCGCGATCCGAACGATTGGGCTGTGTTGAGCCGCGTGAATCATGTGCCCGCGCCGCGCCGCATGCCGGCCGGCGTCGTGTTGCGCCTGCCTGCCGACAAGCTCAAACAGGAACAGGAATCGGCCCGCGTGATTGCGACGAGCGGCCCGGTCGAGCATGCGTTCGGCAAGAATCCCTACGTGCCGCTCGCACAAGGCGCGACGCTGGGCGAAGGCGATCGCATCCGCACCGGCGAAAACGGTTTTGTGTCGCTGGAATTGCCCGACGGCTCGCATGTCACGGTAGCGCAGAACGGCCTGCTGGATGTCAGCACGCTACGGCGCACCACGCTGACCGGCGCCAGCGATCGCGTGCTCGAATTGCGCAGCGGCGAAGTCGAGAGCCAGGTCACGCATGCGACGAAAAAAGACGACCGCTTCCAGATCCGCTCGCCATCCGTCGTGGCCGGCGTGCGCGGAACGCGCTTCAAGGTCGCCTACAATGGCGACGCGCGAATCACCGCAGTGGAAGTGCTGGACGGAGCGGTCGGCGTCGACCCTGCCGCGCTCGGCGGGCGCGTTCCGCCGCCGCCGGGCGTGCCGCTGCAGGCTTCCGCGCAGCTCGTGAAGGCGCGCTTCGGCAGCGTGACGCGGGCAGGCGAGACGATCGGCGGGCCGGTCGAACTGCTGCCCGCGCCCGCGCTCGCGCAGCCGGGCAAAGTGCAGGACGGCAAGACGGTCGCGTTCGACCTCGTTCCGGCCGAGCACGCCGTGGCGTATCGCGTGCAGATCGCACGCGACGCCGACCAGCTCGACCTGATCCGCGATCTGCGCGCGAGCGGGCCGCACGCGGATTTCGGCGACTTGCCCGACGGCACCTATTTCGTGCGCATCGCCGCGATCGACGGCAACGGACTCGAAGGACTGCCGCAGGTGTATGCGTTCGAGCGCCGTCAGCTTGGGCTGGCCGCCTCGGCCGGCCAGCGCGCCGGCAGCCGCGACTATGAGTTCCGCTGGTTCGTGAGTCGCGCCACGGTCGAGACGCGCTTCCGTTTCGTGCTGGCGACGACGGCCGATCTGCGCCATCCGCTCGTGGACCGCACCGATTTGTCCGGCGGCCAACTGGTCGTGAGCGATCTGCCGGTCGGCGATTACTATTGGACGATCGTCGCCGAGCAGTTCGAGAACGGCCGCCTCTACGAAAAGAGCAGCGCCGTGCGCTCGTTTACGCTTGCGCGCTGACGCTGATAGATTCACGGGGCTGAGCAATTCATCAGCCCGCTTCCTGGCTTCGAACCGAACAACGCTTTGCCGACCACTCCTACGCGCCTGAGCCTCGATCCGCGCGCCCGTCTCGGACGGCGCGCCGGCCGCCGCTTCCTGATCGAATGGGCGGGCATCGGCTGCCTCGGCGTCGTGGTGATTCTGCTCAGTTCGCTCGGCCGTCTGAGCGCGAGCGTCGATCATCTGGTCTATGACCGCTTTCTGAGCCTGCGCGCACAGCCTGTGCTGCGCGATATCGTGGTGCTCGAAATCGACAACGCGAGCATCGCGCAACTGGGCCGCTGGCCGTGGCCGCGCAGTGTCCATGCGAAGCTGCTCGAACAGATCGCGAAAGCGAATCCCGCCGCGGTGATCTACGACGTGCTGTTCACCGAGCCCAATGCGCAAGACGCCGAACTGGCCCGCGCTATCGCGCTGAGTCCGACGTATTTGCCGGTGCTGCTCGGCGCGCCCGACAGCGCCGGGCGCCGCACCGTGGTCGAGCCGGTGGCGCCGCTCGCGCATGCGGCGGCGGGGCTCGGTCATATCAATCTCGAAGTCGACAGCGACGGAATCGTGCGCAGCGTCGCGCAATATGAGGGCGACGCCGATTCGCGCTGGCCGCAATTGATGCTGCCGGTCGCCCAGGCCGTCGAGCATGGCGTGCTGCACCTGAATGGCGGACAGCCCGCTCGTGTTTCGGCTGCGGCCTCACCCGACAACGGCGACGACGGCCGTTTCCTCATCCCGTTCGGTCCGAACGCCCAGAACTATCCGAAGCTGAGTTTTGCCCGCGTGCTCGCCGGCGACGTGTCGCCGGAGCAGTTGCGCGGCCGCATCGTGCTGATCGGCGTGACCGCGTCCGGTTTGTATGACCGCTTTGCGACGCCGGTGTCCGGCGAGCTCGGGCCGCTGCCCGGCGTGTATATCCATGCCAACGTGCTCGACACGCTGCTGACCGGCCGCGAGATCGAGCCGGTCGCGCGCTGGGCGCTATTCGCGGTGTCGCTCGTGCCGCTCGCCGCGCTGCTGGCCGGTTTTCTCGTGTTGTCGCCGCGCCGTTCGCTGCTGCTGACCGGCGCGCTGTGCCTGCTCGCGGCGTCCGGCAGCGCCGCCTTGCTCTACGGCGCGCGGCTCTGGATGTCGCCGGTGCCGGCGATCGTCGGCGTGGTGGCCGTCTATCCGATCTGGAACTGGCGGCGCCTCGAAATGACCATGGCCTATCTGCGCGAAGAACTGCAACGTCTCGCCGACGAACCCCATTTGCTGCCGGAAACGCCGCAGCGCCGCCGCGAGTTCGGCGGCGACGTGCTGGAGCAGCACATGGCGCTGATGGCGCAGGCCGCGCAGCGTGTGCAGGACATGAAGCGCTTCGTGTGGGACAGCCTCGACAGCATGCCGGAGCCGATCCTCGTCAGCGACGTGCGCGGCGTCGTGCTGATCGCTAACCATGCCGCCAAGGCGCATTTCGCGCGTCTGGGCGCGCCGCTGCCCGAAGGCCGCCCGATGCAGGCCGTGCTGGGCGGCCTGACGCTCGTGAAGACGATCGACAGCGACGCGGCGTCGGATGCCGAAAACAATCTGTTCGCGCGCGCGCACTGGCCGGCGCCGCTCGATCCGGCGCGCCATGAATTCGCCGCGCTGATGGCGCACGGCGTGGAAGTGCGCGACGCGCGCGAGCGCGACCATTTGCTGCGTTACGCGAACTGCACCAACGAGCAGGGCGAGACCACCGGCTGGATTGCGGGTCTCGTCGACGTGTCGGCCCTGCATGCGGCCGAGCGTCAACGGGAAGACGCGCTGCGGCTCCTGTCGCACGACATGCGCTCGCCGCAGGCGTCGATTCTCGCGCTGGTGGAGATCGAACGCGCCCGTAGCGAGCCGGTGCTCGCGCGCGGTTTGCTGGAACGCATCGAGCGCTACGCGCAGCGCGCGCTCACGCTGGCCGACGACTTCGTGCAACTGGCGCGCGCCGAATCGCAAACCTATGTGCTGGAACCGGTGAATCTGAACGAGTTGCTGATCGACGCCAGCGACGAAGTCTGGCCGCAGGCGCACGCCAAGCGCATTACGTTGCTCACGGAGACCGGCGCGGCCGACGGGACCGGCGCCGATGACGACGACCACTGGATCTGCGCCGACCGTTCGTTGATGACGCGCGCGCTCGTCAACATTCTGAACAACGCGGTCAAATACAGTCCGCCGGATACGCGGATCGTATGCAGCGTGGCGAGCCCGACACCGAAGGCGGTGCCGGGTGCAGCGAGGCGCGTGTCGTGCACGATTCGCGACCAGGGCTACGGCATTCCGAAGGAACAGCAGGCGGGCCTGTTCGAGCGCTTCCGGCGCTTCCACGAAGCCGAGCGCCCGGAGGTGGGCGGCGCGGGGCTCGGCATGGCCTTCGTCAAGACGGTCGTCACGCGCCATGGCGGCGATGTCGAGGTGGCGAGCGAACCCGGTCAGGGCACGGCGTTCACGATCCGTCTGCCGGTGCTCGAAGACGCGCAATCCGGCGCTTTCCTCACGCCGCGCACGTGACGTATGACTATGCACCTTATCGAAGCGAGAAGATCGTGAAAGCCATCCTGTTCTGTGCCGCGCTGGCCGCGGCGAGTCTGACCGGTTGCGCCGGCCTGAGCGCCGACGTGCATACCGCCGACACCTCGAACGCCGCCGCCGCGCTGCAAGGCGAGCGGACCTATGCAATCACGCGCATGCCGTCGCAGGAGTCCGGCGCGGATCATCCGCGCTTCGAAAGCTTGCTGGCGGATGAACTGGCAAAGCAGGGCTTCGTTGAAACGGCGGATCGGTCCGCGCGTTATCTGCTCTCGATTGCTTACGACACGCGGCCGGCGACGATCGGCGTCAGTGAAAAAGGCTGCGCGCCGGGCGCCTGCGAACGAGCGCCCGATGCACCGTTCTCGCTGTTCGGCGGCCCTGTCTATCGGCACGCGCTGACGCTGCGGTTTTTCGAGCGCGCGAGCGGGCGGGAGGTCTATAAAGTCAGCGCGTCGAGCAGCGATCGCGACGCGGATCCGCTGCATGCCATGCCGGCGCTCGTCAAAAGCGCGCTGGCCAGGTTTCCCTTCGACGCGCCGCACGACTGGCGCGTGAAACTGCGTGCTGACGAGACGAGCGGCGTGCCGACGGTGATGTCGGTGAAGCCGCTGCAACCGTAGTGCGCCACGATCACTCCGGCGCGTCGCGGTCTTGCGGCCAACGGTTTTCGAAGACACAGTCGGCGAGCGGCAGGCGGCTCGCCCAGCGTTCGGTTTCCAGCATCGGCTCGTCGTAGAACTGGTCGACGTGACCCAGGCACAGAATCGCCACGGGCCGCGCGCCCTCCGGCATGTGCAGTAGCTGGCGAACCGCGTCGACATCGAACAGCGACACCCAGCCCATTCCCAGACCTTCCGCGCGGGCCGCGAGCCACATGTTCTGGATCGCACACGCCACCGACGCGAGGTCCATTTCCGGCAAGGTGCGGCGGCCGAAGATATGGCGCTCGCGCCCGTCCATCAGCGCCATCACCAGTAGTTCGCCGCAGTCCAGCATGCCTTCCACTTTCAGCTTCATGAACGCTTCGCGGCGTTGGCCGAGCGCGTCGGCGGTGGCGAGGCGTTCGGTTTCCACCGTGTCATGCAAGGCCGTGCGCAGCGCCGGATCGGTGATTCGCGCGATCCGCCACGGCTGCATGAAGCCGACGCTCGGCGCGTGATGTGCCGCGTCGAGCAGGCGCTGCAGCACGGCGGGGTCGACCGGATCGCGCACGAAATGGCGCATGTCGCGGCGTTCGTAAATGGCGCGGTAGACAGCGTCGCGCTCGAAATCGTCAAAAGGCTTCGCCATGGAACAGGGCGGCCGCGAAGGCCGGGTTGGAGGGCCAATAAGCGTGCATGTAGCTCGCCACGATCGAACCTGTGCGGTAGACGGCCTCGCCGGGCGCGTCGCCTTGCGGCCGGATGGCCGAACGCAGAGGCGTGAGCGAGGTGTCGAGCTTCGAGTAGTGAAACGTGTGGCCGGTCATCGGCCCGTGCAGGCTGTCGATCCGTTGCATGCCGAGCGCGGTGAAGCGCGTTTGCATCGTGGCGTGGCCTGGCAGCAGGCCGAGCATCGGCGTGCTGACGCCTTGCGTGTCGGTGAGGCGGTCAAGCAGATAGAGCATGCCGCCGCATTCGGCAACGAGCGGCTTGCCCGCGGCCGCATGCGCGCGAATGCTCGCGGCGCTGCGCGTGTTGGCCGCCAGCGTTGCCGCGTGCAGTTCCGGGTAGCCGCCGGGCAGGTACAGCGCGTCCGCGTGTTCGGGCAGTGGCTGGTCGGCGAGCGGCGAGAAGTAGTCGATCCGCGCGCCGAGCGCTTCCAGCAGCGCGACGTTGGCCGGATAGATGAATGAGAATGCGGCGTCGCGCGCGATGGCAATCGCCTTGCCCTCCAGCAGACGTGGCAGCACGTGCGGCACGGGCGCGCCGAACTCGACCGGCGGCGGCAGTTCGCACAGCGCGGTGCGGCCGAGCGTATCGGCGGCGAGATCCAGGCGCGCGTTGAGATCGTCGATTTCGTCCGCCTGGTGCAAGCCGAGATGACGGTCGGGTAAGGCGATTTCATCGCTGGCGGCAATATGCCCGCACCAGCGCAGGCCCGGCGGCAAGGCTTCTTCGAGCATCTGCGCGTGCCGCGCGGAGCCGACGCGATTGGCGAGCACGCCGTAAAACGGTACTTGCGGCCGGAATTGCGCAAGACCGAAGGCGACCGCGCCGAAGGTCTGCGCCATTGCCTTCGCCGAAATCACCGCGAGCACGGGCACGCCGAACGTGGTGGCGAGATCGGCGCTGCTCGGCGTGCCGTCGAACAAACCCATCACGCCTTCGATCAGGATCAGGTCGGCTTCGGCGGCCGCTTGCGCGAGCAGGCTGCGGCAGGCGGCTTCGCCCACCATCCACAGATCGAGCGAGAGGACGGGCGCGCCGCTTGCGCGCGCCAGAATCATCGGATCGAGAAAATCCGGTCCGGTCTTGAAGACGCGCACGCGTCGCCCTAGCCGCCGATGGTAGCGCGCCAGACCCGCGGTGATCGTGGTCTTGCCTTGACCCGACGCGGGCGCGCTGATGAAGAGGGCGGGGCATGCGCTGGAGGACGTCTCTTTTGAAGACGCGCCGGCCGAGGTGCCCTCGGGGGACGCGGACATCGCTCAGAACTCCACGCCGCGCTGCGCTTTCACACCCTGCTCGCGATACGGATGCTTGACGATGCGCATTTCGGTGACGAGGTCGGCGGCTTCGATCAACGCGTCCGGCGCGTGGCGGCCGGTCACCACCACGTGCAGCATCGGCGCGCGCGCGTTCAGCACCGCGAGCACTTCGTCGAGCGGCAAGTATTCGTACTTGAGCACCGTGTTCAGCTCGTCGAGGATCACCATCTGATACTCGCCGCTTTCGATCATGCGGCGCGCTTCGTCCCAGCCCTTGCGCGCGGTCGCGATATCGGCGTCGCGGTTCTGCGTGTTCCAGGTGTAGCCGTCGCCCATCGTGACGAAATCGCAGTTCGCGATCGCGCCGAGAAAGTCGCGCTCCGACGTGTGCAGCGCGCCCTTGATGAACTGCACGACGCCAAGGCGCATGCCGTGGCCCAACACCCGCACGGCCATGCCGAACGCGGCGGTGGTTTTGCCCTTGCCGGTGCCGGTGTTGACGATCAGCAGGCCTTTTTCGACGGTGGCGTTGGCCTGTTTCTTCTCGTGGCCTTCGCGTCGGCGCTCGGTCATGCGTTGATGTGATTCGGGATCGGTCTTCATGGCAGGTTCTGTTCCTGAGTGTCGTTGTTTGGGTGTTCGCGTTGGGCCTAGGCCGTGGTCGAGGCGATCGCCACGGTGACGCCGGCATGGACGGTCTTGCGCACGAGGAGCCGTGCTCGAGGCGCTGCGGACGTGGTGGATTCACCGAGTCCGTCCGTCGCGGCAAGCAGCGCGCACGGCTCGCACACGCCATCCACGCCGAGGTGCTCACGCGCTGCCGCCGAAGGCTCCGCCACGGGCATCGCAGCGATCCGTTCACGGCCGAAGAATGTCAGCCGCAGCGCATGACGCGCGCAGAATTCGAGCAGGCCGGCTTCGTGGGCTTTGGTATCGATGGACGCTACGGTGCCGATTTCATCGAACGCATGCGCGCCGAGCGCGGCGCGCACCGCCGCGTCGATCTGTTCGGCCGAGCTGTGCGCACGGCAACCAATGCCCACGCTCAGCGTCTTCATTGTGTAGCCGCGCCGTCTGCGCAAGGCGCTTCGTCATCGGCCCGCGCCGCTGCGCGCGCCAGCGCGAGCGACGCCACACCGCCGATCACCACGATCGCCGGCGAGCCGAGTCCGGCACGCGCGACGGTGTCGGCGAACTCGCCGAGCCGCGCGAGCGCATGGCGTTGCTCCGGACGGGTGGCCGATTCGATCGCCGCGCATGGCGTGTCGGCGCTCATGCCGGCCGCGAGCAACGCGTCGACGATATCGTGCAGCCGCCGCATGCCCATATAGATCACGAGGGTCATGCGCGTGGCGACGAGCGCGGCCCAGTCGGGTTCGCCGCTGCCCGCGCCGTGCCCGGTGACGAATACCACGCCTTGCGCGTGATCGCGGTGCGTGACGGGAATGCCGATGGCCGCGGGTGCGGCGATGCCCGCCGTAATGCCGTTGATGACCTCCACCTCGACGCCCGCCGCATGCAGCGCCTGCTGTTCTTCGCCGCCCCGGCCGAACACGAACGGATCGCCGCCTTTCAGGCGCGCGACGCTGCGCCCGGCCCGCACGTGTTCGAGCAACTGCGCGACGATGCCGGCCTGCGGCGTGGACGGATGGCCGCCGCGTTTGCCGACGTAGACGACCTGCGCGTCTGCGCGCGCGAACTGCAGCACGTCGGGATTCACCAGGTCGTCGACCAGCACAACATCGGCTTGGGCCAATGCGCGGGTCGCCTTGAGGGTCATGAGTTCGACGTCGCCGGGGCCGGCGCCGATCAGCCAGGCGCGGGTCATCGCGACGTGCATGGCGAGCGCCATGTCGTGACGGGCGGAAAGGGGCGAAGCGCGCAGGCGCGCCGGATGACGGACTTTGGGGGCATGCAGTGCTACGGATTCAGGCACGGCGAAACGCGCGGCTCGTCACGGTCCCTTTGGGAACGGATCGACGAACGGATGCGCCACGTCGTGCTTCAGCGCCTTCACATCCGTCCCTCGCGGATTCCGGCGGCCGGCGGCGTGATGTTGCCCTGAGGTTCGCCGCCTCCGCGTCTGGCCGGTATCCGGGCTGGCGGCCTCATGCGCTTTGCCTTCCCGTCCGCATTCGTTGGAATGTCATGGACAGTGGCATCGAAAAAACGCATGCGCGGCGCGAGCTGAAAGACATCGCGCCGCAGGTCGCTTACCGTTGCGGGGACAGCACAGGTTGAGCGCATAAAGCGCGGCCTGTTTCCCGTTTAACTGCACACGCGAATGCATGTGCGGGCACCAAACGCGCGCATACGATAGCACATGGCGTCCCGCCCGATAAGCGCTTGCGGCTTGCGTTTCCTTGACGGCACCGGGCCGCGGGCCTACACTCGCACGCACTTTGGTGCTCGTGTGCGCGCTCGTGCGCATGCAGTTAAACGGGAAACAGGGTGCCCGCCTGCCATGGATCGGGTCAACCTGTGCTGCCCCCGCAACGGTAAGCGAAATGTGATGCTACGGTAAGTTCCTTAGCGCCACGGAGCCGGCTTCGATGTCCACGCGCAAGGCCGCGTCGGCATATCACCACTGGGCGAGAAATCACTCGCCCGGGAAGGGGAAGCGGCGCTTTCGCCAGCCCGGATACCGGCCAGAATACGAAGGGCGAACGCCGCGGGGATGCGGCGGTGCGTTCATGATCTCATTCCCGCTTCCTGTTTTTCTGTTGTCGCGGCAACCCGTCGTTCGTCCCCGTGTTGTGTTGTCGTTCTGGCTCGCTGGGCTTACGCGCCGCTTACCCGGCTACCCGGCCGATGCACGCAGACGCGCAGACAGACACACAAAAACACGCCGGCGTGCACGTGCAACTCCTACGGATGGACCTCACGATGCAAACTCAAATGCGCAAGATCCCCGTCACCATCGTCACGGGCTTTCTCGGCAGCGGCAAGACCACGCTGCTGCGGCACATTCTTCAGCATGCGGGCGGCAAGCGCATCGCGGTGATCGTCAACGAGTTCGGCGAACTCGGTATCGACGGGGAAATTCTCAAGGGTTGCGGAATCGGTTGCGATGAAAACGGCGTCGAAACCGAAGGCCAACTGTTTGAACTCGCCAACGGGTGCCTGTGCTGCACCGTGCAGGAAGAGTTTTTTCCGGTGATGGAAAAACTCGTCGAGCGCCGCGATCAGATCGATCACGTGCTGATCGAGACGTCGGGGCTTGCGTTGCCCAAGCCGCTGGTGCAGGCGTTCAACTGGCCGCAGATCAAGAACAGCTTTACCGTGGATGCCGTGGTCACCGTGGTGGACGGCCCGGCTGCGGCAAGCGGTCAGTTCGCCGACAACCCCGTCGCCGTGGATGCACAGCGCAAGGCCGATCCGAATCTCGACCACGAATCACCGTTGCACGAACTGTTCGAAGATCAGTTGTCCGCCGCCGATCTGGTGATTCTGAACAAGACCGATTTGCTCGACGACGCGCAGCAAAACGCGGTCGAGCTGGTGATTCGCGAAGAGATTCCGCTGCAAGTGAAGATCGTGCGCGCGCAGATGGGCCGGCTCGATCTGCATACGTTACTGGGGCTCGAAGCCGCCTCGGAAGACACGATTCACCTGCGCCACGATCACCACGGTTCCGCCGAAGACGCCGACCACCATCACGACGAATTCGATTCGGTGGTCGTGCAGGCGAATGCGCTCTCGCGCGAAGCAGTGATCGCTGCGCTGCAAGGGCTCGTCGAAACGAACACGATCTACCGCGTCAAAGGGTTCGCGGCGCTGCCGGGCGCGGCGATGCGCCTCGTGATTCAGGGCGTGGGCCGCCGCTTCGACAGCTATTTCGATCGACGCTGGCAGGCTGGCGAAAGCGGCCCGAGCCGCTTCGTGCTGATTGGCGAGGATCTCGATCAGGCCGCGTTGCAGCGTGCGTTCGACGTGGCGCTCGGCGTGCCGTCGAGCGTCGAAACGCAACAGGCGTAAGCGCTCATGCATCTGCTGCGCACCACGCCGGGCGGTTTCGTCGACGATACACAAGGCGTGATCCGTATCGATCAGCAGCCCGCCGACATCGTCGTGCTCAGCTCCGCCGATACCACGCTGTCGTTGCTCGCGAGCGTGATTGCGCGCATGGGTGAAGGTTTCCCAAGCGTGCGGCTCGCGAACGTCACGTATTTGCGGCAACCGGCCTCGGTCGATTTCTACGTCGAAGACGTCTTGCAGCACGCGCGTGTGGTGGTGGTCGATCACCTCGGCGGCGAAGCGTATTGGCCTTACGGTATCGAGCAGGTGGTGGCGCTCGCCGAGCGCAAGCAGCAGACGCTCGCGATGTTCTCCGGCGATTTGCAGGAAGATCCGAACCTGCTCGCGCGCAGTACTGCAAGCGCCGATCTGTGCCATCAACTGTGGCGTTATCTGCGCGAGGGCGGTGCGCAGAATGCCGAGGCGTTCCTGCGCTGTATCGCGCACCGGACCTTCGGCTGGGGACGCGAGCCTGCGCCGCCGCGCGCGTTGCCTGCCGCGACGCTCTATCATCCCGGGCGTGACACGCCGACTATCGCCGACTGGCAGGCGCGCTGGCAACCGGATGCGCCGGTCGCGGCGATCCTGTTCTACAAGGCGCATCTGCAGGCGGCCAATACGGCCGTGTTCGACGCGCTGATCGACGCGCTCGAAGCGCAAGGCCTGAATCCGTTGCCGGTCGCGATTACCTCGCTCAAAGACGCGTTCAGCCGCGAAGTCGTGCAATCGCTGTGCGCAGAGCACAATGCCGCGCTGGTGCTGAATACGACCGCCTTCGCCGCGTCCGCGATCGACGACCCGGAGCCGCTCGCGCTTGCCGGCGACGCGCCGGTGTTCCAGGTGATTCTGAGCGGCGGCAATCGTGAAGACTGGCAAAAGGACAATCACGGCCTCAATTCGCGCGATATCGCCATGCATATCGCGCTGCCGGAAGTGGACGGCCGCATCATTACGCGCGCCATCAGCTTCAAGGGGCTGGCATACCGTTGTCCGCATACTCAGGTCGACGTGGTGCGGTATCAGCCGGACGCCGAGCGTGTGGCGTTTCTCGCGGAATTGAGCCGACGCTGGTGCCGTCTGCGTTCACTCGATAACGCGGACAAGACAGTCGCGTTGATTCTCGCCAACTATCCGATGAGCGAAGGGCGCATCGGCAACGGCGTGGGACTCGATACGCCGGCCTCGGTGGTCCGCATTCTGTCGATGCTGCGCGACGAAGGCTACCGTCTCGCCGACTTGCCCGCCGACGGCGACGCGCTGCTGAAGAAGCTCACCGAGGGCGTGACCAACGATCCGGTGGTGCGCGATCTGCGTCCCGCACTGCAAAGCCTCGCGCTCGCTGATTACCTCGCGCACTTCAATGCGTTGCCCCTCGAGGCGCGGCAGGCGTTGAACGCGCGTTGGGGCGCACCGGAGCAGGATCCGACGGTGCGGCGCGGCCGTTTCATGATCGCGGGCTGGCGTTGCGGGCAGGTGTTCGTCGGCATTCAGCCCGCGCGTTCGCGCGAACAGGGCGATTACGCCAGCTATCACGACGCCGACCTCGTGCCGCCGCATGCGTATCTGGCGTTCTATTTCTGGCTGCGCCACCAGTTCGGCATCGACGCGATCGTGCATGTCGGCAAGCACGGCAATCTGGAGTGGCTGCCTGGCAAGAGCGTCGCGTTGAGCGCTGCCTGCTGGCCTGATCTGATTCTCGGGCCGATGCCGCATCTGTATCCGTTCATCGTCAACGATCCGGGCGAGGGTAGCCAGGCGAAACGCCGCGCGCAGGCCGTGATCATCGATCACCTGATGCCGCCGCTCACGCGCGCCGAGACCTATGGGCCGTTGCAGGACCTCGAGCGGCAGGTGGACGAATACTATGAAGCGCTGATGGTCGACCCGCGCCGCTCGAAGCTGTTACGGCGCACGATTCTGGCGACCATCGTCGAACATAAGCTGCACGAGGAGTTGAGCCTCGCGGCGCCGACGGGGCAGGACGATGAGGACGCGCTCCTCACGCGCGTCGATGCATGGCTGTGCGAGTTGAAGGAAGCGCAGATTCGCGATGGCTTGCATACGTTCGGGCAATCGCCGGACGGTGTGCAACGGCGCGATACATTGCTGGCGCTTGGGCGTTTTCCTGTCGGCGACGGGCAAGGCGCGAAGGCCGGCCTGATCGATGCGTTGGCGCGCGATCTGCAGATGGACCATTTGTTCGATCCGTTGTCGGTGGACTGGTCGGCGGTGTGGGACGGGCCTCGCCCCGACGTGCTGCGCACTGTCAGTGATGCGCCGTGGCGGCACTGCGGCGACACGCGTGAACGGCTGGAGTTGCTGGCGGCCGAGTTGTTGCGCGGCGTGTGCGGCGATCAGGAGGCGGCCTCTTCGGCGTCGCCTGCTGCCGACTTGCCGCAAGCGGCGCGCGTAATCGGGCGACTGCGTGCCGATGTGCTGCCGCGGCTCGACGCCTGCGGCCCGCAGGAAATGCTTCATCTGAAGCGCGGTCTCGAAGGGCGCTTCGTGCCGCCGGGACCGAGCGGTTCGCCATCGCGTGGACGGCCCGATGTGCTGCCCACCGGTCGCAACTTTTATTCGGTCGACACGCGCGCGATCCCCACGCAAGCGGCCTGGTCGTTGGGATTGAAGTCCGCTCAGCAACTGATCGAACGGCATTTGCAGGAGAAGGGCGACTATCCGCGCGCCATCGGCCTCTCCGTGTGGGGCACCGCGACCATGCGCACCGGCGGCGACGATATCGCCCAGGCGCTCGCGTTGCTGGGCGTGCGGCCGAAGTGGGCGCCCGGCAGCCACCGCGTGACCGATTTCGAAATCATGCCGATCGAGGTGTTCGACCGGCCGCGTATCGACGTCACGTTGCGTGTGTCCGGTTTCTTTCGCGATGCCTTTGCCAACGTGATGCATCTGTTCGATGCTGCTGTGCAGGCGGTCGCGGAACTCGACGAACCCGAAGACCTGAATCCGATTCGCGCGCGCGTGCTGCGTGAGCGCGATGCGCTCATTGCGCGCGGCATGGACGCCGCCGAGGCGCGCAAGCGCGCCGGCTGGCGCGTGTTCAGCGCACGGCCCGGCGCGTATGGCGCGGGACTGCAGGACATGATCGACTCGCGGCAATGGCAGACCGACGCCGATCTCGCGAACGCCTATCAGTCGTGGGGCGGTTACGCGTACACGCAAAAGAGCGCGGGCGAAGAAGCGCGTCACGCGTTCGGCACGCGCCTCGCGGCGCTGGACGTGGTGCTGCAGAACCAGGACAACCGCGAGCACGATCTGCTCGATTCGAACGACTACTACCAGTTCCAGGGTGGCATGGTCGCCGCGGTACGGCATCTGGCCGGCGATCAGCCGAGCGTATATCACGCCGACCATAGCAATCCGGCCGCGCCGCGTGTGCGCACGCTGCATGAGGAGATTGCCCGCGTGATCCGCTCGCGGGTGGTCAATCCAAAATGGCTCGATGGCGTGAAGCGTCACGGCTATAAGGGCGCGGCGGAAATCGCCGCGACCGTCGATTATCTGTACGGCTACGATGCGACCGCGCGCGTGATCGCGGATCATCAGTACGCGCTCGTGACCGATGCCTATCTGAACGACGCTGACACCCGCGCGTTCTTGCAGCGACATAACCCGCACGCGTTGCATTCGATTTGCGAGCGCCTGCTCGAAGCGATGCAGCGCGGTTTGTGGCAGACGCCCGGCGACTATCGCGCGCAAGTGGAACAGCATCTGCTCGCGAGCGAGCAACAGATTGAAGGAATGCAAACATGAACTCAGCAGCCCGGCGGCCTGTTTTTCCTTTTGCCGCGCTGATCGGCCAGGCACCCTTGCAGCAGGCGCTCTTGCTGGCCGCTATCGATCCGGCGCTGGGCGGCGTGCTGGTGACGGGGCCGCGAGGCACGGCCAAGTCGACGGCGGCGCGGGCGCTGGCCGAGTTGTTGCCGGAGGGGCAACTGGTGAATTTGCCGCTTGGCGCGAGTGAAGACCGCTTGATCGGTACGCTCGATATCGAAACGGTGCTGCGCGACGGCTCGGTGCGCTTCTTGCCGGGTCTGCTCGCGAAAGCGCATCTCGGCGTGCTGTATGTGGATGAAGTCAACCTGCTGCCGGACGCGCTCGTCGACGCCTTGCTCGATGCGGCGGCAAGCGGCGTGAATACCGTCGAGCGCGATGGCGTGTCGCATAGCCACGACGCGAGCTTCGTGCTGATCGGCACGATGAATCCTGAAGAGGGCGAGCTGCGGCCGCAACTGATCGACCGTTTCGGCTTGATGGTCGAGTTGCAGAACTGCTTCGAGCAGCATGTGCGGCAGGCGATCGTAAAAGCCCGGCTGGCATTCGATCTCGATCCGCAGGGGTTTCGTGCGGGTTATGCGCAGCAGCAGGCGGCTTATGTGCAGCAGATTCGAGCGGCGCGCGCCACGCTGCCGCAGCTTGCGTTGGACGACGCCGTGCACGCGCGTGTCAGCACGTTGTGCATCGACGCCGCCGTGGACGGTTTGCGCGCCGATCTCGTGATGCTGCGCGCGGCGCGGGCGTTGGCGGCGTTCGAGCAGGCGGCTGCGGTGACGGCGGAGCATGTCGATCGGGTTGCCGAGGCGGTGTTGATTCATCGGCGACATTCTCGTGATTCCCATGCGCGTCGTGACGCGCGTGAGAATGACGCTTCTCAAGGCGGCGGCGCGGGGCGGCCGTCTGCGTCTGCGGAAGGCAATGCGCCGCCGGCTGACGCGGCGGGCGACAGCGAGTGGGGCTATCTTGCCCCCGAGCCGGCCGCCACCACGCAGGTCAAAGGCGTCATACCGCTCAGCGCAAAAAAACGCTGAGCCATCGGAAGGGCGCCGCCGCTGACTCGCGCAGCGGTTTTCGATGGCGGCAAGGTGCGGGTGCGTACAGCCGCTTGCATGGGACGCCGGGCAAGCGCATCGCGTGGCCTCACACACTCGCGGCGAAGGGCCAGGGCGCGTTGCGAGCAGGGCATCTGCGTTTTATGCGCGAGGCGCCGCGTGGCGGCGTGCTGCATTGTTTCGTACTCGATTGTTCGGGTTCCATGCTGGGCGGGCAGCGCCTCGCCCTCGCCAAGGGACTGTTGGTCGCCTTGTTCGACCACGCGAGCGCCGCGCGTGCCGAGGCCGCCCTGGTCTGTTTCGGCGGTGCGGGGGCGGATGTGCGATTTGGTCCCGCCGTGCCGCGTTGGTGGAACGAGCGGTGGTTGAGTCCGGTGGGCGGCGGCGGCGGCACACCGCTTTCGGCCGGCATTCAGCGAGCGAGCCGGCTGCTGGAGCGCAGCGCCCGCCGCAAACCCGCGCAGCAACGCTGGCTGTGGATCCTCACCGACGGTCGCACGCGCGACACGCCCGTGCGCCCGCTCGACGTGGACGAAGTCGTGTTCGTCGATTTCGAGCGTGAGGCGTTACGGTTGGGCCGCTGCGAAGTGCTCGCCGATGCGTGGGGCGCGCGACGTTGTACGCCGGAAGAATTGATGGGCTGAGCGGCAGGTGCGTTGCGCCGCTCGCCGTCCTGCGCTGATTTATTTCAAGCCGTTCGACCAATACACCACGTCGTCCTGGCGGTCGAATACGAAGACTTTCATCGCCATTTGCTGGGTCGCGTCGAGTTGATCGAGTTCGAGTCCATGAGTAGAAGGCTCGCCCGGCCCGTTGCCTTTGTGCACATTGCGGATCACGGCCGTGGTTTCGATCTCCGTATCCAGATCTTTCGATTTCAGGCGGAACGCGAGGCGCAACCGGTCGCCGACAGCACCCAGCGTCCAGGAGGCGATCAGCTGCATGCCCAGTGCGCTAATGCCTTTCGCGAGTCCAAGCCCCTCATACGAGTCCCCGTTTTCACCGATGCCGAAGCGCACCGCGAGGTGCGTGCGGACGCGGATCGACTTGCGCTCGCGCAGGCGACGGATCACGCCGGGTTTCGACAACACGACGTAGTCGAACGGCGAGCGGCAGATTGCCTCGATCGTGCAGACGAAACGAAACACGGCATGACTGGCAATCGCGACGATTTCGATGTTTTCGCCGAGGCCCAAGGGGAGCATGCGACCGTCGTGCATTGGCGGCGTGACGAAGAGCGCGTGATTCGGTGCGAAGCCAATGATGCGGCATGGATGCATCGGAGCGCCGCTGCCGAGCTGCGGACGCACACCGATCAACGCGCCGATTTCCAGGTGCATGTCCTTTAGCGTCAATGGGCCGCCAGGGTCTGCCTGAGTGTCTGGCTGAGGTGGCGCTTGCGTGCCCGCATCCAGCAGGTCGCCCCGTTGAGGGCGGAAGTGGTTGAACAGGAAGGTGCGTTCGTCCGTGGTCGCGAGGATGGTGCCGCTCGTGAAAAGGAGCGTGCCGTCGGCGTCGACGATCGGCCAGTCGAGAGCGGTGCCCACCGGGACATTATCCAGATTGAGGGCTGGCGTTTGCGCGGCGGGTGAGCGTTCGTCGACGTGTTCCTCGACTGGATTGTCCATGGTCGGCGGTAATTGGAGTGACGGGATATCTTGGTTGACGGCCGGCAAGGCGGAAACTTTAGTTTCTCGACAGACTCGGCTTTGGTTTCTTCTGGCGCTGCTTTCTGTCGGGCGGCGAGTGCTCTATATATAGCGAGGTTGGTCATTGCCAGATGGGTTTGGTAGAGGTGCGGTCGTGGGTCACTGTCTCGATGCCGCAAGTAGAATTGTTCCGCGAGCGGCCAATTAGATCGGATGGCTAACTAAATTGGCGGTGTCGCTGTGAGGTCTGTTTCGGTGCTCCTCAACTTTTTGAAAAATATTGCGCGAAGGGGGTTGACGACATGTCTCTCGCTCTCCATAATCTCGTTTCTCTGCTGCTGATGCAGCGACGCAGAACGAAGCGGTGCCGGGTAGGTGAAAGTACGGTGCTGGTTCGGTAGTGAATGCGGACTCGATCTTTAAAAATTAACAGCCGATAAGTGTGGGCGCTTGATGCGCGATGCGAGGTGGATCTTTCGGGATCTGCCGGCAAGCAAAAGTATCAAGTCTCACACAGTAATGAAAGGAAGGTTTGACTGTCGCAAGATGGTTGGATCATTCGTCAGTACGTTGAGTGAGCGACCGGTTCTTAACGGAACCGAAAAACAGTAACAGGTTTGAACTGAAGAGTTTGATCCTGGCTCAGATTGAACGCTGGCGGCATGCCTTACACATGCAAGTCGAACGGCAGCACGGGGGCAACCCTGGTGGCGAGTGGCGAACGGGTGAGTAATACATCGGAACGTGTCCTGTAGTGGGGGATAGCCCGGCGAAAGCCGGATTAATACCGCATACGATCTGTGGATGAAAGCGGGGGATCCTTCGGGACCTCGCGCTACAGGGGCGGCCGATGGCAGATTAGCTAGTTGGTGGGGTAAAGGCCTACCAAGGCGACGATCTGTAGCTGGTCTGAGAGGACGACCAGCCACACTGGGACTGAGACACGGCCCAGACTCCTACGGGAGGCAGCAGTGGGGAATTTTGGACAATGGGCGAAAGCCTGATCCAGCAATGCCGCGTGTGTGAAGAAGGCCTTCGGGTTGTAAAGCACTTTTGTCCGGAAAGAAAACCTCGTGGTTAATACCCGTGGGGGATGACGGTACCGGAAGAATAAGCACCGGCTAACTACGTGCCAGCAGCCGCGGTAATACGTAGGGTGCAAGCGTTAATCGGAATTACTGGGCGTAAAGCGTGCGCAGGCGGTCCGCTAAGACAGATGTGAAATCCCCGGGCTTAACCTGGGAACTGCATTTGTGACTGGCGGGCTAGAGTATGGCAGAGGGGGGTAGAATTCCACGTGTAGCAGTGAAATGCGTAGAGATGTGGAGGAATACCGATGGCGAAGGCAGCCCCCTGGGCCAATACTGACGCTCATGCACGAAAGCGTGGGGAGCAAACAGGATTAGATACCCTGGTAGTCCACGCCCTAAACGATGTCAACTAGTTGTTGGGGATTCATTTCCTTAGTAACGTAGCTAACGCGTGAAGTTGACCGCCTGGGGAGTACGGTCGCAAGATTAAAACTCAAAGGAATTGACGGGGACCCGCACAAGCGGTGGATGATGTGGATTAATTCGATGCAACGCGAAAAACCTTACCTACCCTTGACATGTATGGAACCTGGCTGAGAGGTCAGGGTGCCCGAAAGGGAGCCATAACACAGGTGCTGCATGGCTGTCGTCAGCTCGTGTCGTGAGATGTTGGGTTAAGTCCCGCAACGAGCGCAACCCTTGTCCCTAGTTGCTACGCAAGAGCACTCTAGGGAGACTGCCGGTGACAAACCGGAGGAAGGTGGGGATGACGTCAAGTCCTCATGGCCCTTATGGGTAGGGCTTCACACGTCATACAATGGTCGGAACAGAGGGTCGCCAACCCGCGAGGGGGAGCCAATCCCAGAAAACCGATCGTAGTCCGGATCGCACTCTGCAACTCGAGTGCGTGAAGCTGGAATCGCTAGTAATCGCGGATCAGCATGCCGCGGTGAATACGTTCCCGGGTCTTGTACACACCGCCCGTCACACCATGGGAGTGGGTTTTACCAGAAGTGGCTAGTCTAACCGCAAGGAGGACGGTCACCACGGTAGGATTCATGACTGGGGTGAAGTCGTAACAAGGTAGCCGTATCGGAAGGTGCGGCTGGATCACCTCCTTTCTCGAGCTAACGCGTCAATGTGTTGAGCGCTCACGCTTATCGGCTGTGAAATTTAGACAGACTCAGGGGTCTGTAGCTCAGTCGGTTAGAGCACCGTCTTGATAAGGCGGGGGTCGATGGTTCGAATCCATCCAGACCCACCAAAGTCTTGTCTGGTGTGCTGATCGATAACCTCTGGGTATCAACAGGTAGAGATTATCTGTGCATGACTGGGGGATTAGCTCAGCTGGGAGAGCACCTGCTTTGCAAGCAGGGGGTCGTCGGTTCGATCCCGTCATCCTCCACCAATCCTCAATGCGTAGCGTTCTGTGAGAAGCAGAGCGTTGTGCATTGGCGATTGAGCCAGTCAGAGTGATACGCGGTTATAGCAACTGCGATATCGGCTGTCGTTCTTTAACAATCAGGAAGAAGTAGTAAAGAGATTCACGAAAGATCACTTAGAGATGGGTGGTTGAGTAGGTGAATCAGGGTTGTGATTGTATCAATGTATGAAAAGGTGATCGAAAGATTGCCTTGGAATACGGCGCAACACGAATACTCAACCTGTAGCGGCATGTGAATCGAGAGAGACACACCCGTTATAGGGTCAAGCGAACAAGTGCATGTGGTGGATGCCTTGGCGATCACAGGCGATGAAGGACGCGGTAGCCTGCGAAAAGCGGTGGGGAGCTGGCAAACGAGCTTTGATCCACCGATATCCGAATGGGGAAACCCGGCCCGTATGGGTCATCCGTAGCTGAATACATAGGCTACGTGAAGCGAACGCGGTGAACTGAAACATCTAAGTAACCGCAGGAAAAGAAATCAACCGAGATTCCCAGAGTAGTGGCGAGCGAAATGGGACCAGCCTGTACTCTTTATCTTCATTGTTAGTCGAAGGCTCTGGAAAGTGCCGCCATAGCAGGTGATAGCCCTGTAGACGAAAACAGCGAGGAAGAACTGGGTGTACGACAAGTAGGGCGGGACACGTGAAATCCTGTCTGAAGATGGGGGGACCATCCTCCAAGGCTAAATACTCGTGATCGACCGATAGTGAACCAGTACCGTGAGGGAAAGGCGAAAAGAACCCCGGGAGGGGAGTGAAATAGATCCTGAAACCGCATGCATACAAACAGTCGGAGCCTCGCAAGGGGTGACGGCGTACCTTTTGTATAATGGGTCAGCGACTTACATTCAGTGGCAAGCTTAACCGATTAGGGCAGGCGTAGCGAAAGCGAGTCCGAACAGGGCGTTCAGTCGCTGGGTGTAGACCCGAAACCAGGTGATCTATCCATGGCCAGGATGAAGGTGCGGTAACACGTACTGGAGGTCCGAACCCACTAACGTTGAAAAGTTAGGGGATGAGCTGTGGATAGGGGTGAAAGGCTAAACAAACCTGGAAATAGCTGGTTCTCTCCGAAAACTATTTAGGTAGTGCCTCGTGTATCACCTTCGGGGGTAGAGCACTGTCATGGTTGTGGGGTCCATTGCGGATTACTACGCCATAGCAAACTCCGAATACCGAAGAGTGCAATCACGGGAGACAGACATCGGGTGCTAACGTCCGGTGTCAAGAGGGAAACAACCCAGACCGCCAGCTAAGGTCCCCAAATATTGCTAAGTGGGAAACGAAGTGGGAAGGCTAAAACAGTCAGGAGGTTGGCTTAGAAGCAGCCATCCTTTAAAGAAAGCGTAATAGCTCACTGATCGAGTCGTCCTGCGCGGAAGATGTAACGGGGCTAAGCAATATACCGAAGCTGCGGATGCACATTTATGTGCATGGTAGGAGAGCGTTCCGTAAGCCTGCGAAGGTGCATTGAAAAGTGCGCTGGAGGTATCGGAAGTGCGAATGCTGACATGAGTAGCGATAAAGGGGGTGAAAGGCCCCCTCGCCGTAAGCCCAAGGTTTCCTACGCAACGTTCATCGGCGTAGGGTGAGTCGGCCCCTAAGGCGAGGCAGAAATGCGTAGCTGATGGGAAGCAGGTTAATATTCCTGCACCATTGTTAAATGCGATGGGGGGACGGATCGCGGAAGGTTGTCCGGGTGTTGGAAGTCCCGGTCCTTGCATTGGAGAAGGCGCTTAGGCAAATCCGGGCGCGGAATTCAAGGGTGCGAGGCCATTCACTTCGGTGAAGAAGCAACTGGAAGTGGTTCCAAGAAAAGCCTCTAAGCTTCAGTTTAACAAGACCGTACCGCAAACCGACACAGGTGGGCGAGATGAGTATTCTAAGGCGCTTGAGAGAACTCGGGAGAAGGAACTCGGCAAATTGGTACCGTAACTTCGGGATAAGGTACGCCCCTGTAGCTTGACTGGCCTGCGCCAGAAGGGTGAAGGGGTTGCAATAAACTGGTGGCTGCGACTGTTTAATAAAAACACAGCACTCTGCAAACACGAAAGTGGACGTATAGGGTGTGACGCCTGCCCGGTGCCGGAAGATTAAATGATGGGGTGCAAGCTCTTGATTGAAGTCCCGGTAAACGGCGGCCGTAACTATAACGGTCCTAAGGTAGCGAAATTCCTTGTCGGGTAAGTTCCGACCTGCACGAATGGCGTAACGATGGCCACACTGTCTCCTCCCGAGACTCAGCGAAGTTGAAGTGTTTGTGATGATGCAATCTCCCCGCGGCTAGACGGAAAGACCCCATGAACCTTTACTGTAGCTTTGCATTGGACTTTGAACCGGTCTGTGTAGGATAGGTGGGAGGCTTTGAAGCGTGGACGCCAGTCTGCGTGGAGCCGACCTTGAAATACCACCCTGGTTTGTTTGAGGTTCTAACCTTGGTCCGTTATCCGGACTGGGGACAGTGCATGGTAGGCAGTTTGACTGGGGCGGTCTCCTCCCAAAGTGTAACGGAGGAGTACGAAGGTACGCTAGGTACGGTCGGAAATCGTGCTGATAGTGCAATGGCATAAGCGTGCTTAACTGCGAGACCGACAAGTCGAGCAGGTGCGAAAGCAGGTCATAGTGATCCGGTGGTTCTGTATGGAAGGGCCATCGCTCAACGGATAAAAGGTACTCTGGGGATAACAGGCTGATACCGCCCAAGAGTTCATATCGACGGCGGTGTTTGGCACCTCGATGTCGGCTCATCTCATCCTGGGGCTGTAGCCGGTCCCAAGGGTATGGCTGTTCGCCATTTAAAGAGGTACGTGAGCTGGGTTTAAAACGTCGTGAGACAGTTTGGTCCCTATCTGCCGTGGGCGCTGGATATTTGAAGGGGGCTGCTCCTAGTACGAGAGGACCGGAGTGGACGAACCTCTGGTGTACCGGTTGTCACGCCAGTGGCATCGCCGGGTAGCTATGTTCGGAAGAGATAACCGCTGAAAGCATCTAAGCGGGAAACTCGCCTTAAGATGAGATATCCCCGGGGCTTCGAGCCCCTTGAAGGGTCGTTCAAGACCAGGACGTTGATAGGTCAGGTGTGGAAGCGCAGTAATGCGTTAAGCTAACTGATACTAATTGCCCGTAAGGCTTGATCCTATAACAGGTGTGTCTTGCGATGATCGTTAGTGCTTCAGCACTTACGAGCATCCCACCCCCGAAGGGGGCAGGGACGCCACACACGGTTGAGTGATCAGTGTTGTGCCAGAAACAACACAACCCCAAGCTTCTCTGGTGAGCATCACCAGAAACTACTTCTTCCAGATTGGTTGGGCTGTCCCCAGAGACAGCGCAGCAACAAGTCATGCCTGATGACCATAGCGAGTCGGTCCCACCCCTTCCCATCCCGAACAGGACCGTGAAACGACTCCACGCCGATGATAGTGCGGATTCCCGTGTGAAAGTAGGTAATCGTCAGGCTCCCCAGCAGCATCAGAAACCCCACCCCGAAAAGGTGGGGTTTCTGCGTTTACGGCCGCCCGCTGGCAAACGGCAAACACCCGGCAGATGCGGATAAACACGGACGAACACGAACAGACGCGGACAACGCACGGAATACCTGCGCGAACCTGGGCCTTCACTCCCTGCCCGGCCGCACCGCCTTCGCATAGCCCGTCAGTTCCAGATACGCCTGTCCCACCTCCACACCTGCGCGACTCACCCGCACCGCACCTTCCCAGTACATCGTGCCCGTCGATTGTCTTGAATCGAGTTCCTGATCGTCCATCAGCGGATCAAGTCGCCACTTCAGCGCGCCGGTTTTGACGGTCATCGACACCGGATAGGATGTGTTCGTGCGCGGCGAGCGCCATGTGCGCAGTGGGGTGAAGTCCACCTCGCGGGCGCCGAACGTCGTCACCTTGCCGTCGGGTTTGCGCAATACGGCGTGCGTCCACACGGCGTGTCCATCGCGACCACGAACCTTGAATGCCATCAGCGCAGAGCCGTCGTCGAGGTTGGCGCCCAGCCAATCCCATCCCACTGCATCTGCGTCGAGCAGGGTGCTCGACCATTCGTGATCGAGCCACGCCATGCCCGTTACGGCAGTCTCTCCATGCGACACGTTGCCCGCCGCAACCGGCCGAACGACGCTGCCAGTCACACGCAATTGCGGCTCACTGTAGTAATAGCTCGCCTGCTCAGGCCGCGGACCTTTGCGTGAATAGCCGCGTTCGCCCTGAATCAAAGGGGCTTGAGTCGGCGTCAACACGAGATGCAACGAGAAGCCGTTTGCATCGACACTGACGTCGTAATGACCGTCAGCGGCTCGAATCATTTTCCATGCGTCGAGTTTGACATAGGTATTGGCTGGCTTCGCGTAAGCGAGGCCGAAGCCCTGACGTGCAATGCGCTGATCATGCGCAAGATGGCCGAGCGCTGGATCGCTCACCGCGGCATGGGCGATGATCAATTGCGCCGGCGCGAAAGCGCTCGGGTCGGCGTCGTCGTGGCCGGTTGCCGAGCGGAAGAAGGTGATCTGAAAACCCAGCGGCCGATTATCCGGCGTAGTGAGCCAACCCGTCGCGTACCACCACTCGGTGCGAAAACCCGTATGCGCGCCGCTGTCCTGCGGGAGGGCGATTGCATGGTCAGGTGTTACCGCGGCGAATTCGGGCACGGCGGCGAACGCGGTCGAGACGGCCAGTGTCCCGACGGACAGCCATCCGAGAACCCGTCTGCCTTTGCGCCGACGGGCCAGCCAAAAGGACTCAAGGGCCGACTCGCATGACATCTCGCATGCGATCCCCCGGTCGTTCGACTCGGCCTCACCGAAAGCTGGAAGTGGGACCTGCGTCGCGCGCATCCGCCAGACCAGGTAAGACCCTCCGCTGACGAGATCCAGGCGCGCTGCCGCCATAAGCCTGATCCGCCGCGCCAATTTGCGCGAGAGAACCCGCATCACCAATCCTCCTTCACGGCGCGCACGGCATCTACCGACACAGCGCCGCGTCCCGCTATCACCGCCGTCGAACACGATGAAGCCAGCATGACCAACGCGACGATCCCCAACACCGTCCACGGCACGTGCAGCGACATGCTCCAATGAAACGACTGCGGATTGACGACGAACACCAGGATCAGACTGATCGCGAAGCCCAGAACGAAGCCCATAGCAATGCCGCACGCGGTGAGCATGCCGCCTTCGAGCGCAAGGATGCCGAGCACCTGCGTGCGCGTCACGCCCACATGCCGCAGCATGCCGAACTCGCGGGCCCGTGCGAGCGTTTGCGCGGAAAACGTCGCCGCCACGCCGAACAACCCGATCACGATAGCGACTGCCTCGAGAAGATAAGTGACCGCAAAGCTGCGGTCGAAGATCACCAGCGTGCGCGCACGAATCTCACCCGGCAGCGAGAGGTCCAGCGAAGCGCCGAAGGGCAGTGCGCGCAGCCCCGCGACAACCCGCTCGACGCTCGTCTCCGGTTGAACGGTGACGGCCACATCGGTTGCGTTCGTGTCGCCGGTCAAGCGCCGGTAATCGGCGAGACGTATCTGGATCGCGCCGGTCTGCCGCGCATAATCACGCCATACGCCGGCCACCACGAACACATGCCCACGCTCGCCAAGCGGCAATTGCACACGCTGGCCTGACTTATATCCATACAGATCGACCATTGCTTCGGATACCCAAACAGGTGTTTCTTCCGCGTGAAATTCGGAAGGTGGCAGCGCGGCGCCGGTCATCTGCAGATTCGCGCCGGGATCGGCGGCGTCGATCTCACGTGCGAGCAAGGCGACGTCGGGTCGCGCAGGGTCGAGCGCGAGATGCGAGATACGGGCAAAGGCGGCGGTCTTGATGCCGGGCACGGCTGCCAGCAGGGATTGTTCATCGGGCCGCAGACCGCCGGTATCGCCGTTTGGTGCTATGCGGACATAGAGATCGGCGGAGAGCAGATGGACCAGCCAGTCTTCGACGGAAACGCGGAAGCTGGCCACCATGATGGCCATCGCGACGATCAGTGCAAAGCTCGACAGCACGCCACCCATGGCGATCGAAGCGTGCCCCGGCGCATTCGCAAGACGCGCCAAAGCCAGCGTGCTGACCGCGCCAGTGCGGCGCCGCCTGGCAACGGTACGGCTCGCCGCGCCGAAGATGAGCGCGGTCACGCGCGGCATCAGTGCAATTCCGCCGACCAGCAGCAATGCGACGGCCACGTAGCCGCCAATCGGCGCATCGAACAACGGCGGCACCTGCGTGAGCACGGCGGCGGCCAGCAGGCACAGCAAGGCGGGCCACGGTGTGGCGAGCCGCGCGAGCGCGCCTTCTTCCGCGCCTGCCTTGAGGGCCGCGGCGGGCCGCGCACGCACTGCTTCCAGCGCGGGGGCAAGACTGCCCAATACCGACACGGCGAGTCCAAGGGCGAGAAACAATGCGCTCGCCAGCGGTTCGAAGCCGACTTGCGGCTGGACTCCGGGAAAGTAGCCTCCGCCCAGGTCACTGCCGAAAAAATGCAACGCGCCGCTCGCCATTGCGTAGCCGAGCGCGAGTCCCGCGAGTGAACCGAGCAGGCCGAGGAGTGCGCCTTCCATCAGAATCTGGCGCAGCAGTTGACCGCGCGTCAGTCCGAGCACACGCAACATGGCGAACTGCGCGCGGCGTCGCACGACGCTCAGTGCCTGCGTCGAAAACACGAGAAACGCGCCGGTGAACAACGCCACCAGCGCGAGGACATTCATATTGATCCGATACGCGCGGGACAGGCGATCCGTGCGGCTTTCGGCGTCACGGGTTTCGGATACGACCCACTGGCTGCCAAGGCGCGCTTGCAGACCGCGCCTGAAGCGTTCCCTGTCGACGCCGCGTTCGAGTTGCACATCGACGCGCGACAGCTTGCCGATTCTGCCGAACTTCCACTGCGCGGCGGCGATATCCATGACCGCGAGCCGCTGACCGGGCCGTGTTCTGACAATGCCGCCTGCCACGCGCAAATGCACGATCGCCGTGCCGCTTCGCAGCGCCACTGTGTCGCCGATTTTCACGTTGAGCCACTGCTGGGCTGCCGACGAGAGAAACACGGTATCGGCCGCGAGCGTGTCGAATGGCCGATCCGGCGACGGCACACCGGTCAGATCGGGCGCAATCCGGCTTGCCTTGAACACGTCGATGCCGAGCACCGGCAGTGCCGCGCTCCGCTCGGGCACGGTGACATCGAGCGCGAGCACGGGGCTGGCCAGCGCGACACCGGGCGCGTTGGCGAGTTGCGGATAGATGGCTTCGTCCACCAGAGGTTGTGCGCCGCGCACCTGGAGATCGGCCTCGCCCGACAGGCTGCGGGCTGCCGCGGAGAATTCGTTGAAGGCCGCGCTGTTGATCAACTGCACGGCGTAACCGAGCGCGACGCCGAGCGCGATCGTTGCAATTGCAACCAGCGCGCGCCCGCGGTGACTGCGCCACTCGGCGCCCAGCAGCCAGCGCGCGAGGACACGGTGCCCTTGTCCGCGCAGCCGGGGACGCGGCGGTGAATCAGCGGACATCATCGGCGGAAGGCGCCGGGGAGCGGGAAGCGAAGGGCGCGGCTGACCGGGGCGAAGCGTGCAAGCCGCCGTCGCTCAGAATCAGGATGCGGTCCGCAACGGCCGCGGCGGCTTCCGAATGCGTCACCATGATCGTGGCCGCGCCGGTCGCCTTGCTCTGCGCGCGAAACAGGCCGAGCACGTCGTGCGCGGTGTCGGGGTCGAGGTTGCCCGTGGGCTCGTCGGCGAGAATCAGCTTCGGACGATGCACGAGCGCTCGCGCGATCGCGACACGCTGCAATTCGCCGCCCGAGAGTTGGCGCGGGAAGTCATCACCGCGTCCGGTCAGGCCGACAGCCGCGAGCATATCGCGTGCGGCGGCAGCGGGCAGATCGTTGAGCAGGAGGGGCAGCGCCACGTTTTGCGCGAGCGTGAGGTGCGGCAACACGTGAAACGCCTGGAAGACAAAGCCGAGTTTTTGCCGGCGCAGGCGCGTTGCCGCGTTGTCGTCCAGACGCGAAACAGCGCTGCCGTCGATGATCACATCGCCGCTATCCGCGCTGTCGAGACCTGCCACGAGATTGAGCAGCGTCGATTTGCCGACGCCGGAATCGCCCATGATCGCAACGAACTCACCGGGCGCGAGCGTGAAATCCAGATGCGCCAGCACGATGCGCCCGGCGCCATATGTCTTGCAGAGTCCGCGGCACTCGAGCGCGGGAACGACGCCTTCGTCACGAAGCAGCATGCGGTTTCCGAAAAGTGAGGCCGGCGAGGGCGGTTTCCAGACAGGCGGCCGACGCGCCGCACTCATGCACGATGATGGGCGCCTGAGCCGCCGAAGTATATTCGGCTTCTGTAAGCCACGCTGAAGCTTGCGGCTCGCGTCGCGACAGGCCCGGAAAGCAGGCGACCGGTCGGTGCGTCGATATTCTTCTGCGCGGCATGCCGGATTAATTAGAGTGACGGATCAAAAAATTTTTTGTCCACCGGTGGACAAAATTTTTTCCGGATGCGGGAAATTCACGTCCTCCGCACCCCGAGCGTACGCATCTTCTATTCCACCCTCGAACACGTGCTGGAGCGCTGCCGCAAAATTCAATAACGGGTTCTTATTTGCGCTCTTTTTCGCGTAAATTCGCCGCCCGAGAGGCGTGCAAAAGAGTTTGTGCGTCTGCACATTTTTATCCATTTCGCAAGGGCGTGCGGGGCAACAATGCATTGCCAGCGCCCTTTCGGCGTTGTTGCGCTGCAAAAGTATTCTTATCTTGGTAATCTCCCACCCTCGGTCATTCGACTGCGGGTAAACGTGTAGCGGAAACCACCGCTTCGACGTCAATTTCAGCGAAACCAAGCCTACATTTCCATTTCAATGTCTTGCATTTTGAAGGCGTTGATACGGCGTTTTGTACTTCAAGTTTTTGACAGAGCACATGCCATTGCCTCTTCTTAGCCTTCTTATCTGGATCCCTATTGTCGCTGGCCTGGTCGTTTTGCGCGCCGGATCCGACGCGGCACGTGGTCGCACCCGGTGGCTCGCGCTGACCGGCGCGATTGCGGGTTTCCTGCCGGTGATTCCGCTGGTGGCGAATTTCCGCAACGACGTCACGTCGATGCAGTTCGTCGAGAACGTCAGGTGGTCGCCCACGTTCGATATCGCCTGGCACCTGGGCGTGGATGGGATTTCGCTGTGGCTCGTCGCGCTGACCGCGCTCACCACGATCATCATCGTGGTCGCTTCGTGGGAGTCGATCACCGAGCGGACTGCCCAGTACTTCGGCGCGTTCCTGATGCTGTCGGGTTTCATGCAAGGCGTTTTCGCCTCGCTCGACGGCATGTTGTTCTTCATCTCGTTCGAAGCCACGCTGATCCCGCTCTATCTGTTGATCGGCACCTGGGGTCAATCGAACCGCTCGTATGCCGCGGTGAAATTCTTCTTCGTCTCGTTCCTCGGCTCGCTGATGATGCTGATGTCGATGCTGTATCTGTACAGCCAGACGCACAGCTTCGATCTCGCGCTGTGGCGTGAGACGCACCTGGGCACCTGGCCGCAGGTCCTGATCTTCCTCGGCTTTCTCGCCGCGTTCGGTGTGAAGGTGCCGATGTGGCCGCTGCACACGTGGCTGCCGGACGTCCACCTCGACGGCCCGACCGGCGCTGCCGTGATGATCGGCATGCTGAAGCTGGGTGGCTACGGTCTGCTGCGTTTCGCGCTGCCTATCGCACCGCAGGCCAGCCACTTCTTCGCACCGATGATGATCACGCTCTCGCTGGTCGCCGTGATCTATGCGAGCCTGCTGGCACTCGTGCAAACCGACATGCGCCGTCTGCTCGCGTATTCGACGGTTGCGCACATGGGTCTCGTCACGCTCGGCCTGTTCGTGTTCAACCGTATCGGCCAGGCCGGCGCGATCGTGCAGATGCTGTCGTACGGCGTGGTGTCCGGCGCCATGCTGCTGTGCACGGGCATGCTCTACGACCGCACGAAGACTGCGTCGATCGCCGAGTACGGTGGCGTCGCCAACACCATGCCGCGCTTCGCTGCTTTCGTGATGCTGTTCTCCATGGCCAACATCGGCCTGCCCGGCACGTCGGGCTTTGTCGGCGAGTTCATGGTGCTGATGGGCGCGATCCGCTTCAATTTCTGGATCGGCGCAATGGCCGCTTCGACCTTGATTCTGAGCGCGGCTTACACGTTGTGGATGTATAAGCGCGTGATCTTCGGCGCGATCGCCAACGCGCGCGTAGCGAACCTCAAGGATCTCGGCACGCGCGAATTCGTGCTGCTCGGCGCGATGGCATTGCTGGTGCTCGCGATCGGTATCAATCCGAAGCCGTTCACCGACGCGATCGATCCGTCGGTCGGCACGCTGCTGGCTCAATCGGAGCGCTCGGTTCATCCGTCGGAGACTGTGCCTGCTGAAGGCGACGAGCATCTGCAGGCGGCGGCGCCGGCACTCGTGTCTTCGAAGACGCGCTCGCCGGGCTGATTGACGGGCGACTTCGCAGTTGCAGCATTCGCCGGGCGAATGTTTGCTTGGCCGTTGCGTGTTTGTTCTTTCTGCATCAAGTCTCTATGTGTATCATGCGCGGCGCGGCCATTCAGGCCGCGTCGCTTTTTGTTCGTTTTAGTGCTTGTTTAAAGGGGTGTTTTGATTCGCGGATTTCCCGATGCTCTGCAACGGAGCATCGCAAACGTTCAGCTGCGCACCGGCGTGCGGCAACGTGTCGCACGGTATTGCGGCGCAATAGATCGTTGCAAAAATGAGGGTTTATCGCGGCAAATCGTCACTCTATTATGCGAGCGCTTACTATTGGGAGAGCGGTCGAATGACGTTCGTTGATGCCGTAAAGAAGAGGCCATGCTTATGAAAGGAAAGACTCTGCGAGGGTCGTTAAGTTTCCTTTCCGCCGGCCTCGTGTTGTTGCTCTCGGGTTGCAGCAACCTCGATATTCTGAATCCGAAGGGGAGTGTGGGTCTGGCGGAACGTGAGCTGATTGCCACGTCTACCTGGGCCATGCTGATCGTGGTCGTTCCAGTGATTGCGCTGACGCTGCTGTTCGCGTGGCGTTACCGCGCGTCGAACAAGAACGCGGAATACCGTCCGGGTTGGGTGCATTCCACGGGTATCGAAATCGCCATCTGGACGATTCCGACGCTGATCATTCTGTTCCTCGCCGTGTTGACGTGGAAAACCACGCACGAACTCGATCCGTATAAGCCGCTCGAGTCGAACGTGAAGCCGATCAACGTCGAAGTCGTCGCGCTCGACTGGAAGTGGCTGTTCATCTATCCGGACCTCGGTATCGCGTCGGTGAACCAGCTGGCGTTCCCGGTCGGCACGCCGGTGAACTTCGTGATCACGTCGGACACGGTAATGAACTCGTTCTTCATTCCGCAACTCGGCGGCCAGATCTACGCAATGGCGGGTATGCAAACGCGTCTGCATCTGATCGCGGACGAAGCCGGCGACTACGCGGGCACCGCGGCGAACTTCAGCGGCAAGGGCTTCTCGGACATGAAATTCCGTGCGCTCGCCACGACGCCTGAAGGATTCAACGCGTGGGTTGCGAAAGTGCGCGCTTCGTCGGACAACCTCAGCATGGACCGTTACCAGACGGTATCCGCGCCGACCGAGAAGGAGCCTGTGCGCTATTTCTCCACGGTCGATCCGAAGCTCTTTCACAACATCATTGCCCGATACAACAACGGTAACGTCCTCGACAACATGAAGGACGCCAACTGTGCGCCAAAGGGTAAGGGGTAACGCATGTTCGGCAAACTCTCACTAGACTCGATTCCGTATCACGAGCCGATCATCATGGTAACGGCCGTGATGATCGCCCTCGGCGGTGCGACGGTCCTGGGTCTGATCACCTATTTCGGCAAGTGGCGCTATCTGTGGACCGAGTGGCTCACGTCGGTGGACCACAAGAAGCTTGGCGTGATGTACATCGTGGTCGCGCTGATCATGCTGTTCCGCGGCTTTGCTGACGCGATCATGATGCGTCTGCAACAGGCGCTCGCTTATGCGAACCCGGGCTACCTGCCGCCGCATCACTACGACCAGGTGTTCACGGCGCACGGCGTCATCATGATTTTCTTCATGGCGATGGCCTTCATGATCGGCCTGATGAACATCATCGTGCCGCTGCAGATCGGCGCACGCGACGTCGCGTTCCCGTTCATCAACTCGCTCTCGTTCTGGATGACCGCGGTCAGCGCGATCCTGATCAACATCTCGCTCGTGATCGGTGAATTCGCGCAAACCGGCTGGCTGGCTTATCCGCCGCTCTCCGAATTGCAGTTCAGTCCGGGTGTCGGGGTCGACTATTACCTGTGGAGCTTGCAGCTCTCCGGTATCGGCACCTTGCTGACCGGCGTGAACTTCTTCGCGACTATCGTGAAGATGCGCGCACCGGGCATGACGTTCATGAAGATGCCGGTGTTCACGTGGACCGCGCTTTGCACCAACGTACTGATCATGGCGTCGTTCCCGATCCTGACCGTGACGCTCGCGTTGCTGGGTCTGGACCGCTACCTCGGCATGCACTTCTTCACGAACGACGGTGGCGGCAACGCCATGATGTACCTGAACCTGATCTGGGCATGGGGTCACCCCGAGGTGTACATCCTGATCCTGCCGGCGTTCGGTATTTTCTCGGAAGTCGTGGCGACCTTCGCGAAGAAGCCGCTGTTCGGCTACAAGACGATGGTGTGGGCGACTTGCGCGATCATGGTGCTGTCGTTCCTCGTGTGGCTGCATCACTTCTTCACGATGGGTTCGGGCGCGGACGTCAACGCGTTCTTCGGTATCGCCACCATGGTGATTGCGATTCCGACCGGCGTGAAAGTGTTCAACTGGCTGTTTACGATCTACAAGGGCCGTCTGACATTTACGCCGCCGATCCTGTGGACCATCGGTTTCATGATTACCTTCACGATCGGCGGTATGACCGGCGTGATGATGGCAATCCCGGGCGCGGACTTCGTGCTGCACAACAGCCTGTTCCTGATTGCTCACTTCCACAACGTGATCATTGGTGGCGTGCTGTTCGGTTATCTGGCCGGTTTCAACTACTGGTTCCCGAAGGCGTTTGGTTTCAAGCTGAACGAAAAGCTGGGCAAGGCATCGTTCTGGTTCTGGCAGATCGGCTTCTGGGTGGCGTTCACGCCGCTGTACGTGCTGGGCTTCATGGGCATGACGCGCCGTATCAACCACTATGACAACCCGTTGTGGCACCCGTGGCTGATTCTGGCCGCTGGTGGTGCGGCGCTGATCGCTATCGGTATCGCGTTGCAGGTGTTGCAGATCGTCGTCAGCATTCGCGACCGCAATCTGCCGCAGAATCGCGACGTTACGGGCGATCCGTGGGACGGCCACACGCTGGAATGGGCAATGAGCTCGCCGCCGCCGGTCTATAACTTCGCGATCATTCCGACGGTGCACAAGCTCGACGCGTTCACCGACATGAAGTCGCGCAAGGGTAAGGAAGCGAAGCCGGTGTACCGCGACATTCATATGCCGTCGAATACGTCGGCGGGTGTGATTGCCGGTCTGTTCTCGCTGGTGCTCGGTTTCGCCGCTGTCTGGCACATCTGGTGGCTCGCGATCGTCGGCCTGGTCGGCGCGGTCGGCACCGTGATCGTCTACAGCTTCCAGAAGAACGAAGGCTATTACATCCCGGCCGCTACGGTCGCGGAGATCGAAGAGAAACGCTCTGGCGCTGGTGCGCGGGTCGCGTTGGAGGTGGAGTGATGTTAACCAAGACTATTGATGCCGGCTCGCATCACGACGCGGACCACGTGCCATCGCAATCGGTGTTCGGTTTCTGGCTGTACCTGATGACCGACTGCATCATCTTCGCGGCGCTGTTCGCCGTGTTCGCGGTGATGAGCCACCAGTTCGCGGGTGGCCCGAGCGGCAAGGATCTGTTCGAGATTCCGGGCGTCGCGCTCGAAACGACGATGCTGCTCCTGAGCAGCATTACGTACGGCTTTGCGATGCTCGGCGCGCACAAGAAGCGCAAGGGCGTGTTGCTGTTCTGGCTCGCCGTGACCTTCCTGCTCGGTCTCACGTTTCTCGTACTGGAACTGCGCGAGTTCTCGCACCTGATCGCCGAAGGTGCCGGCCCGAGCCGCAGCGCGTTCCTGTCGTCGTTCTTCACGCTGGTCGGCACGCACGGTTTGCACGTCACGTGCGGCCTGATCTGGATGGTAGTGCTCGCCATTCAGGTGATCAGCCATCGCGACCTGACCGAACGCGACATGATTCGCCTGACGTGCCTGAGCCTTTTCTGGCACTTTCTGGACGTCGTGTGGATCGGCGTCTTCACCTTTGTCTATCTTGCGAGCGTGATCTAAATGGACCATAGCCATAACGCACACGCAGGCGAAAGTCACGGCAGCATCGGCAGCTATACGACGGGTTTCATTCTCTCCGTCATTCTGACGGTCGCGGCTTTCGGCCTCGTCATGACGGGGACGTTGACGGGCGAGCACGCATTGCTCGCGATTGCTGGCCTCGCGGTCGTGCAGATCGTCGTGCACCTGATCTTCTTCCTGCACATGAATACGTCGTCCGAGCAGCGCTGGAATGTGATGGCGTTTGCGTTCACGGTGCTCACCGCGATCATCGTGATCGGCGGCACGTTGTGGGTCATGCACAACGTCAGCATGCACATGATGTCCCGCTAGACCGATAGTTGGATCGATCGGAAAGAAACCCCGCAAGGCGAAAGTCTTGCGGGGTTTTTTGTCGTGGCGGGCGCAAGCGCGGTATCCGTTCGGGCGGCCCGGACGATTGACCGGACCCGTCAACCCGCGTTAGCATCGTTTCCATGAACGCTACTCTCCTTTCCCGTCCGCATTCTTTGCGCGCATGCTGTTACGGCCTGCCGAGGGGAGCTTGCGCCTAGCGAGTCGATCTGCACACGTCCGTATCCCTGAGGCCACCCGTCACACGACCGGTGGCCTTTTTGCTTTTGAACACGCTTGACCACCCAGTACCGGGAGGAATCTCATGCCGCTTCGTCTGTACGACACCTGGTCGCGCGCCGTGCGCGAATTCACGCCGATTCATCCGGATCATGTCGGCTTGTATGGTTGCGGGCCGACCGTGTACGACCACGCGCATATCGGCAATCTCCGGACCTACGTGTTCGAAGACGTGCTACGGCGCGCGTTGATGCTCGACGGCTATACCGTGAGACATGTGGTCAACATCACCGACGTCGGCCATCTGGTTTCCGATGCGGATGAAGGCGAAGACAAGATGGAGAAGGGCAGCCGCCGCACCGGCGAGTCGGCCTGGGCGATCGCCGCGCGGTATACGGCGGCGTTCATGAACGACTGGCGCGCGCTCAACCTGCTGGAGCCTGCCGTCTGGTGCCGCGCGACCGATCACATCGCCGAACAGATCGACTTTATCGCGGATCTCGAACGCAACGGGTACACGTATCGCACTGTCGACGGCATCTATTTCGACACGAGCCGGCAGGATGATTACGGCTATCTGGCGCGTCTGAACGTGGCGGGCTTGCAGGCGGGAAAACGTGTTGCTTCTGGCGAAAAACGGCACGCGACCGACTTCGCGCTATGGAAGTTCAGCCCGCCCGGCGCCGCCCGGCAAATGGAGTGGGAAAGCCCGTGGGGGCGCGGTTTTCCCGGCTGGCATATCGAGTGCTCGGCGATGTCCGCGAAATATCTGGGGCCGTGGTTCGACATTCATTGCGGCGGCGAAGATCACATTCCCGTGCATCACAGCAACGAGATCGCGCAGACCCAGGCACGCCACGGCACGCGCCTTGCCAACTTCTGGATGCACGGCCATTTCCTTTTGCTGGACGCGGGCAGGATGTCGAAGTCGAGCGGCGATTTCGTGCGCTTGCAGACGTTGATCGAACGCGGCAACGATCCGCTCGCATACCGCTATCTATGTCTTGGGGCGCACTACCGAAGCAGCCTGCGTTTCAACGAAGCCGCGCTGGACGCCGCACAAGCCGCGTTGGACCGTTTGCGCAGAACCTATGTGAAATGGCCGCAAGGCGGCACACCGGACGCCCAAAGCGTCGCGCGCTTCAAGGCCGAGGTCGATTGCGACCTGAACCTGCCGCGCGCGCTCGCGGTGTTATGGGATGTGGTCAGAAGCGATCTGCCGGCGGCGACGCGAAGGGCGACCGTCGACCGCTTCGATGCCGTGCTCGGACTGGGTCTCGCCGACTGGCGAGACGATGATGCGTTGGAGATTCCCGCGGATATGGCGGCCTTGGCGGACGAACGCGCAAAAGCACGCGCGGCGAAGCAATGGGCCGAAGCAGACCGTTTGCGTGAGGTGTTGATGGCCGGCGGCTGGCTGGTCGAAGACAGTGCAAGCGGCCAGACACTGAGGCAGCGAGACAGCAGCCGATAGCGCGTCAGGCGGCGTGACGGAGGCGCTCAGACTCGCGCACTCGCCACGCCACGGCGCAGGCTTTCCACGCCGCTTCCATCGGGCCGTGCCGGCGCATTACAGCGGCACGATGGTCGGTTCCGAATGCGACGGCAGCTTGCCAAACGGGAAGTAGACCGGTCCGCAGCCGGGATGAACCGGCGGACACGGATTCCAACCGCGTCGAACGAACACCGGCTGCAATTCGCCGGGGCACACGGACGGCGCTTCACGAGTCAGGCAAGCCATGCCGCCGCGAATGGATAGCGACGCCGCACGGTCGAGGTCTTCGGTACGGGCCAGGTCTTTGAGGACGAGCGTTTTCATGGTGGATCTCCAACGGAGTGAGTGGATCGAAGAGAACGGTGATTGCCGCACTCAAGCCGATCGATTGCACACACCGTGCCATCGGCGGCAAAGCGGCGTGCCGCGTGCGTCTGCGCGATCTTTCGATGCATGTGTGATGGACGCCGGCCAACTGGCTGCAGGCCGGTGTCGGCGGTTCGCCGACTTCTGTTGGCGAGGCGTACAGGCGTGAAGCCTGCGGAAAATCACGGCACAATAGACCGCCACCATGAACCGTGCGCATGGCGCGCGCAGTTCACCGATTCTCGTCAGCAAGGTAGGGAGAACCCATGAGCCAGCTCAAAGCCGTCGAGTATTCCGCGGCGTCGCCGGAAGTCAAAGCAGTCTACGACGATATCAAACAGACCCGTCAGGTCGAGGACGTCAACAATTTCTGGAAGTACATCGCCCAACATCCGCCTACGCTCGCGCGCACGTGGGACAGTCTGAAGGATGTGATGGCGCCCGGAGCACTCGATCCGCTGATCAAGGAACTGCTCTACGTCGCGGTGAGCGTGACGAACAACTGCGGCTACTGCGTGGCGAGCCACACGGCGGCCGCGCGCCGCGCCGGCATGACCGACGAGATGTTCGGCGAATTGCTCGCGGTAGTGGGCATGGCCAACGAAACAAACCGGCTCGCGGTGGGCTACCGCGTGCCGATCGATCCGGCTTTCGAGTAGCGGCCGCAGTCAGCGCGAGACGCTGCGCCATCCCGCGAGCAAGGCGGGAAGCTCGGCCATGTCCCTGAACACGTGCACGGCACCGGCGCCGTGCAACGCGGTCGCGCTGCTGTGGCCGAGTTCGACCGGGCAATAGCCGAACACCGTGGCGCCCGCTGCAACCCCCGCCGTCGCGCCCGTCACGGTATCTTCGACCACGGCACAGCGCGCCGGGTCCACGCCAAGACCGGCAGCCGCGGCGAGGTACACATCGGGATAGGGCTTGCTGCGGGGCATTTCGTGGCCGCTGAAAATGCGTCCTTCGAAGCAATCGAGTATCCCGGCCTTCACGAGTTGCAGTTCGACCTTGATCCGGTCCGCGCCGGATGCGACCGCGATGCGTCCATCGAGCGACGCATGCAACTCGCGCACAGCCAGAGGCGCGCCGGAAATCGCGCTCAGTTCGAGATCCAGCGCCGCATTGCGGCGCGCGCGAAACTGCATGAGCCAGTCAGTCGTGATCGCAAAGCCGGTGCGCGCTTCGATCAGCGCGGCTTCGTCCCTGACGGCTTTGCCGACGAAAATACGCATCGTCTCTTCGACGCTCAATGGCCAGCCGAGCTCGCCGAGCATTTCGGTGAGCACACGGTTGGTGATGGGTTCGGAATCGACGAGCACGCCGTCGCAGTCGAAGAGTACGGCGTCGAAAGGGAAATCGGCCATCGGGCAGGGGAGGTGCAGAGGTTGCGGAACCGGCAAGGATACCTCACCGGCTCGCGCGCCTTACCGAAGGCATCGTTTTTTATTCATTTGCATAACGCTTGCTGTCGTTCTGCTGACGCCACAAGCGATGCGCGAACGGCTGCGACTCTGCGTCTCGCGTCTCAGCGCGAGTTTTCGCGCATCCTTCTTCCCTTTTGAATTTTTCAAACGACGCGCAGCGACGGGTTTTTCCCGCCGCTGCGTTCAAGAAGAAACGAAGCCGCTTGCGGCCTCGGCTTTCATGGGAGAAACCAGCATGACATCCACCAAACCCGTTCGTCTTCTTACCTCCGTGCTGACGGCCGCGCTGACGTGCGCCGCCACGCTCACGGCCGCGCCGGCCTTCGCGCAGGCGGTGATCGTCGCGCCGATGGCGCCGCCGCCGCCTCGCGTGGAAGTGGTACCGGCACCGCGCGCCGGTTATGTATGGGATCAAGGCCGCTGGCGTTGGGATCAGGGGCGGTATGTCTGGGTGCCCGGCCACTGGCAGGCGGTGCGCGTCGGCTATCACTGGGTGCCTGGGCATTGGGTGCAGCGCGGTCCCAACTGGCGTTGGATCGAAGGCCACTGGGCATGACCTGCTAGCGGCCCTGCGCTCGACGTTCCGTGACGTGCTGCATCCCTTACTCAGGCGGATCGCTATGAAAACGCTCCTGACAATGCTGCTGGCGGCCATGCTTGCCGGCTGTGTGGTGTACCCCGCGCGGCCGGCCTACTATCGGCCGGCGGTCGTCGTATATTGACCATGGACGGGTACGGCAAGACGCCGTCTCCGCGATCCGCGCGCGCTGTTCGATCAGGTGCGCGCACAACGATCCGAATGAGAGGAAGCCCGCATGAGATGCCTCGAAAGGAGCGGCGCCAGGTGACCGAGGTTCGTCTTGCGACGCGGTCCATGTGGCACGATGAACTCGTGGCGGGGAGCGGCTTGCCTTGAGCGAACGCGATCCCGACGCGGAACTGCTCGAACGGATCGGCCGGCAAGATCAGGCCGCCGTCCGTTCGCTCGTCTCGCGCAAGCTGCCGCGTCTGCTGGCGCTCGCCACGCGCATGCTGGGCGATCGCATGGAAGCGGAAGATGTGGCGCAGGAGGTGTTCGTGCGGATCTGGAAACAGGCGTCGCGCTGGCGGGAAGGCGAGGCGAAATTCGATACGTGGGTTCATCGCGTCGCGCTCAACCTCTGTTATGACCGCCTGCGCGGCCGGCGTGAAGATCCGCACGGCGAGATGCCGGAAGAAATCGATCCCGCCGCGCTTCCCGAGGCCGGTCTCGAAGCACGTGCGCAGGACCAGTCGGTTCGTGACGCACTCGCCGCGTTGCCGCCACGGCAGCGCGAGGCGCTCGTGCTCAACTACTACCAGGAAATGTCGAACATCGACGCTGCGGCCCTGATGGGCATCACCGTCGATGCGTTGGAAAGTCTGCTGGCCCGCGCGCGCCGCAATCTGCGCGCTCAACTGGCCGGCAGCGGCCTTAGCAAGGACAAGTCATGACGCCCGAAAGATTCCATCAGATCGTCGAGGCCTACGGTGCCGAGCCGCGCCGCTGGCCGCAACAGGACCGCGCGGCGGCACAGGCGTGGGCCGACGCGCATCGCGAGCAAGCCGATGCGTTGCTCGCGCAGGCGGCCGGCGTCGATGCATGGCTTGCCGCCGGCAAGGTCGCGCCGCCCGGCGCGGCCTTGTTCGAGCGCGTGCTGGACGCTGCGCCGGGTCGCCGGACTGCGCCACGGCGGCGCTTGTGGTGGTCGGGCGCGGCGATAGCGGGCGTTGGACTGATGGGCGGCGTGGCCGGCGCGTTTGCGGTCTCGTTCTTCGTTCTGACGGGCGCGGCGCAGCAGCTGCCGCCAGTCCATGAGTCGTCTTATTTAACTTCGAGCTTTGGTGGTTCGTCCGCCGATTGGAGCGACGAATGAACGGCCGGACCTGGAAAATCGTGCTGGTCGCCTCGCTGGTGCTGAACGTGTTTCTGGTGGGCGCGATCGTCGGTGGTGCTTATCAATGGTTTGCCGCGCGCGGAGCGGCGGCGCCGGTGCTGGCCCAACAGCGCGCGCTGCGCTTCGCTGCGCAAACGCTCTCCGCCGACCGCCAGAAGGCTTTCGTCGACAGCCTGAAGGACGCTCGCCGCGAAGGCCGGCAATATGCTCGCGACGGTCGTGAAGGGCGTCGCGACGTGTTGCGTCTGCTGGCGGCCCCTCAGTTCGATCGCGCGGCGCTCGATGCCGCGCTCGCCCGCACGCGCGACGCGGACAGCCGCCTGCGCGCGCAAGTGGAAGGCAGTGTGGCGGATTTCGCGGCGACGTTGTCGCCCGAGGAGCGAGTCCGGTTCGCCGACAGCCTGAAACTGCGCGGGCAGTGGCGCGAACCCCAGCCGGCGGCGAGTGCGAACAAGCCGGCAAATCAGGCATCGAGCGAAGCTTCTGGCGATTAAGAAGCAACAGCAAAAAACAGCCACACAGCGCGGGCGTTCGCGACGGATTTGCCCGAGGCAGCCGTTTAAAGACTATCCAAAGCCGAAGAGGATGGTATGGCCAACTCACCGAACCTGAACGCGGCAGCGATCGCGCTGAATCGCTTCGGCCTGGGCGCGCGCGCCGACGATACGCCTCCCGCCGACCCGAAAGCGTGGCTACTCGCCCAGCTCGAACAGTACCAGGCGCGGCCGGCCGCGTGGGCGAGTCAGCCGGACTCGGTGGCGCTTTCAACGGAGTTGCTGCAGCAGCGCATGCAGTTCACGCAGCAGGCTCGCCAGAATGCGGGCGAGGGCACGGCGAGTCAATCCGCGATCGGGCGCAATTCGGCGCAGCCTGAGGCGAAAACAAACGCTCAACGCGACGCGCAATCCAGCTCCCGAGCTAACGCGCAAGCCAACGCCCAAACCGACACCCAAGCCGCGATCCAGGCAAACGCTCAAACTGCGAGACAAGCCGAACGAAAAGCCATGCGTGGTGAAATACTCGACCTGTACCGCTCATCCGTGAATGCCCGGGTGACGAGTGCATTGACCACGCCGACGCCGTTCGTCGAGCGGCTGGTGCATTTCTGGGCCAACCACTTCGCGATATCCACCGAGAAGCCGGGCGTCGCCGCACTGGCGGGCGCATTCGAGGCCGAAGCAATTCGTCCGCATGTGCTGGGTCGCTTTGAAGACATGCTGGTGGCCGTGGAACGTCATCCGGCCATGCAACTGTTTCTCGACCAGACGCGCTCGGTAGGGCCGGACAGCATGGCGGCCCTGCGTGCCGCACAGCGTAATCCGGATCGCAAACGCGGCCTGAACGAAAACCTGGCGCGCGAGATCATGGAACTGCACACGCTCGGCGTGCGCAGCGGCTACACCCAGGACGATGTCACCGAATTTGCCCGCGCGCTAACGGGCTGGAGCGTCGCGGGCAATCCGGCCAATGTCGGCAACACGGGCCGGATAGCGATGCGGCAGAGCGCGGCGCCGGGCACCTTCGTGTTTCGCGCCGCACTGCATGAGCCAGGTTCGCGGACCCTCATGGGCCGCCGCTACGACCAGCCCGGAGAAGAGCAGGCGCTCGCTATCCTGCATGACCTCGCAAGTGCGCCGGCGACCGCGCGGCATATCGGCGGCAAACTGGCCCGTCATTTTGTCGCTGACAATCCGCCGCCCGGCGTGAGCGAGCAGCTCGCCAGTGCGTTCGAGCGCAGCGGCGGCGATCTGCCGGCCGTGTACCGGGCGTTGATCGAAATGCCGCAAGCGTGGTCGCCCACTGCCGTGAAGTTCAAGACGCCATGGGAATGGACCATTTCGTCGATGCGCGGACTCGGCTGGCGCGACCTCGGCAGCCAGCAGGCGGCCCCGATTCTTACCCAGCTCGGCCAGCCGGTGTGGCGGCCGGGGTCGCCGGCCGGCTACGACGACATCGCCGCAAGTTGGGCCGCGCCCGACGCGCTCGTGCGCCGGGTCGAAGTGGCGCAGCGTTTCGCCGCGCGTGTCGGCGACCGGCTCGACGCCCGCTCGCTCGGCCAGACCTGGTTCGCCGGTTCGCTCAGTGCGCCGACGGCGACTGCGGTATCTCGCGCTGAAAGTGCGTCCACGGCGATCGCGCTGTTACTGGTCTCGCCGGATTTCCAACGGAGATGAACGCCATGCTGTCACGCCGCAAGTTTCTGAGCGTCACCGCTACCGGCGCGGGCGCGATGCTCGTGTCGCCGCGGATCGTGTTTGCAAGCGTCGCCACCGAGCGCCGCTTCGTGTTCGTGATCCAGCGCGGCGCCGCCGACGGTCTGAACATCGTCGTCCCCTACGCCGAACCCGCTTACGCCACATTGCGTGGCGCGCTCGCCATCGACACCTCGAACGCGCCGCGTCTGAACGGCACCTTCGCTTTGCATCCGGCGATGGCGCAGATCGCCGCGATGTACGCGGACCAGCAGGCGCTGTTCGTGCACGCGGTGGCGTCGCCGTATCGGGACCGCTCGCACTTCGACGGACAGAACGTGCTCGAGACCGGCGGTACGTCGCCGTATCAGATGAAAGACGGCTGGCTGAACCGGCTCGTCACGCAGTTGCGCGCCACGCGCGAGAACGCGATTGCATTCGCGCCGACCGTGCCGATGGCGTTGCGCGGCGCGGCGGGTGTGACGTCGTATGCGCCCTCGGCGTTGCCGCAAGCGCCCGATGATCTGCTCGCGCGCGTTTCGCAACTCTACGACCAGGACGCGCAGCTGCGCCCGTTGTGGGAGTCGGCGATGACCGCGCGCGGCCTTGCCGGCGACGCCGGCGCGCGCCAGGATCCGGCGAGCCTCGGCAAGCTCGCTGCCGGCTTCCTGGCGCGCGAGAACGGTCCACGCATCGCGATGATCGAAACCGGCGGCTGGGACACACATAGCGCGCAGAACGCACGCCTCGCCAATCAGTTGAAGGCGCTCGATACGATGCTCGCCGCGTTGCGCGACGGCATGGGTCCATTGTGGAGCAAGACCACCGTGCTGGTGGCGACGGAGTTCGGCAGAACCGCCGCGGCCAACGGCACGGGCGGCACCGATCATGGCACGGGCTCGGTGGCGATGGTGCTGGGCGGCTCGGTGCGGGGCGGGCGCGTGATCGCCGACTGGCCGGGTCTCGCGCCTCACAACCTTTACGAAGCGCGCGATCTCAAACCGACCACTTCGCTCGATGCGCTGATCGCCGGCACCGCGAGTGAAAGCCTCGGACTCGATCCACAGCGTACGGCGGCTGTGCTGTTTGGCCAGACGGCGGCGGGGCGGCCGTTGGCAGGCATCGTGCGAGCTTAGTGCGGCGAGCGGACCTCGGGCAGATACGGCGAGCGATCAGGTGGGCGGCAAGCTCGCGTGACGCAAGTTCCACTGCGACGCTGAGTTTCAAATACCAGGACGACAGGCGGCGCCTTACGCTCTCATTGTGCGACGAGCGGCGCCGCCTGTGGTCACCTGGCAACTCACCGGGTGACAGAAGAGGCGCTTAACCTCCGCCGCCCTGGGTGCCGATAGTCAGCTTGTTATTCACCGACTTCACACCCGCCACATTCTTTGCCACTTCCTCCGCCTGCGGAATCTGCGCGCCGTCGGGCACCGATCCCGTCAGCGTGACTACGCCACCGCGCGCCCGGACAAACACGTTCGACACGTCAAAACCCTGCGCTTTCGACAGAGCCTTGCGCACCTGCAGACCCAGCGAGCGGTCCGCCTTCTTGACCGTTTTGGCGCTGGGCGCCGACGCGTCGGCGGACGGCGCCGCATCGCTCGACTGGGCATAGGCGCTGGACGCAGTTGCCACACACAATGCGATGCCCAGCGCCTTCAAAAGATTGACTGTTTTCACGTTTTCTCCATCCTCGAAAAGTTGATGTCGCTTTGTTGCATGCAAAAAACCACGCGCTTGCGAGCACTTTGCCGCCCACGAGGAGCACTCTGTCTTGTAGAAGAGTCATGCCGCGTCGCTCCCGGCGCGCTTAAACAATACTCCAGCGCACGCGCTCATGCTGGAAAAACTGGCTGGAGCACCGCATGGGGAGCGGTTCCGGCAACATTGCGTTGGCTGCTGCCGGTTGCATCGAGCAAGGATGTTTCCGCGATTCGAGCTGCAAATTCGCCGGCGCCGCAGCGCCTAGAACCAGTTCGGCGCCATGCTGAGCGTGGTGTCATCCAAAGCCCGCAGCGTCTTTAGCATCAACGCGACGCGCGGCAGTTCCCAGCGGAAGAACCACTGGCACGCATGCAGCTTGCCGCGATAGAAGTCCGCGTCTGCCTCGGTATGCGATGCGCTCAGTCCGGCGCTGGCGACGATCGCTTGCCGCAGCCACGTCCACGCGATCACGATATGGCCGAAGGCTTCGAGAAACGCATTCGCGTTGGCTAGTGCGGGTTCGCTGTTATGAGCCAACACCGGAAGCAGCGCTTCGATCGTGGCAGTCAGGTCGGTCCATGCTTCACCCAACGCAGCGGCGTGCGCATGCAGTGGTGCATGCTCGCGCGCCGCATCGATCGTGCGCTGGATCTCACGTGCCAGGTGGCCGAGCGCGGCGCCCTGTTTCATCGTCACCTTGCGGCCGAGCAGATCGATGGCCTGGATGCCGTGGGTGCCTTCGTGAATCATGTTCAGGCGATTGTCGCGATAGAACTGCTCGACCGGGTATTCACGCGTATAGCCGTAGCCGCCGTGAATCTGGATCGCCAGGCTGTTCGCTTCGAGGCACCATTGGGACGGCCAGGATTTCACCACCGGCGTCAGCAGGTCGAGCAGCAGGCCCGCTTCGGCGCGTGCCGTGTCGCTCTCGCCGGTGTTCTGTTCATCGACGAGACGCGCCGCGTAAAGGCACAACGCGTAAGCTCCTTCCACATAGGCTTTTTGTGCGAGCAGCATGCGGCGCACGTCGGCGTGTTCGATCAGCGGCACTTGTGGATCGAGTGGGTTCTTGTTGTCGGGACGACGCCCTTGCGGCCGTTCGCGTGCGTAATCGAGCGAGGCCAGATAGCCGCGGTAGCCGAGCATGACCGCGCCTAGACCGACGCCGATGCGCGCCTCGTTCATCATGTGGAACATGGCGGCGAGACCCTGGTGCGCTTCGCCCACCAGTTCGCCGATGCATTGACCGTGTTCGCCGAACGACAGCATGGTCGACGTCGTGCCGCGCCAGCCCATCTTGTGAATCAGTCCGGCGAGCGCGACGTCGTTACGCTCGCCGAGCGTGCCGTCTTCGTTGACGTGGAATTTGGGCACGGTGAAGAGCGAGATGCCTTTGACGCCCGGCGGCGCGTCGGGAATACACGCCAGCACCAGATGCACGATGTTCTCGCTCAGTTCGTGGTCGCCGCCTGAAATGAAAATCTTGTTGCCGCGAATCGAATAGGTGCCATCCGCATTCGGCGTGGCGCTCGTGACGAGATCGGAGAGACTCGAGCCCGCCTGCGGTTCCGTCAACGCCATGGTGCCGAACGCGCGGCCTTCGAAGAGCGCTTGCAGATATTTTCGCTTCTGTGCCGCGCTGCCGAAACGTTCGATCACGTTCGCGTTCGCCGTGGTCAACATGGCGTACGACGCAGTGGCAATGTTCGCACTCTTGAAGAGTGACAGGCACGCGAACGAAATCACCGAGGGCAGCTGCATGCCGCCCCATTCGTAGTCTTTACCCGCAGCGAGAAAACCGGTGGCGCGCAATGCGTCGAGGGCCTGCTTGACCTCGGCGGGCAGGGTAACGCGCTGACCGTCGAACTGCGGTTCGTGTTCGTCGGAGAGACGGTTGTGCGTCGCGAATTTTTCCACGGCAACCGCATGCGCGGTTTCGAGTGCGGCGTTGAAGGTCTCGCGGCTGTGATCGGCATGGCGCGCGCGCTGCGTGAGCGTCTGCGCTTCGAGCACTTCGAACAACTGGAACTCGAGATCACGCGGGTTGATGATCAGCGCATCTTGCATGACAGAAGACCCGTAGAAAAAATAAGCCGTTATGCGCAACAGGTGCGCAACGCATAAGGAAAAACACAGCCGAATGCCTCAGCACGCAAGGGCTGAAAAGCGCGTTATCCGGGTAATTCCCAATGCTCCAGCCGGCGGCGTTGCATGTCAGTTTATAACGAAAGTGAATGAGCGTGCTTTTATTTACAGGCTGAATTCCGGCACGTATGATGGACGAACAATGTGGTCAACCACTCTGCACAGCAGAACAATCTGGAGGAGCGACGCAATGTCTGTGAAGGACCTGTTTCGACTGGACGGCAAGGTTGCACTGATCACCGGAGGCTCTCGCGGACTGGGTCTGCAAATGGCCGAGGCACTCGGCGAAATGGGCTGCCGCGTCGCCATTACCGCGCGTAAGGCCGACGAACTCGTTGAAGCAAAAACGCATCTGCAAGAGCGCGGTATCGAAGTGCACACGGTGGTCAACGACCTGCAGCGCTTCGAGGGCATTCCCGGCCTCGTGGATGAAGTGCTGGGCGTGCATGAGAGTATCGATATTCTGGTCAACAACGCCGGCGCGACATGGGGCGCACCCGCCGAAGACTATCCCGACGAAGCGTGGCACAAGGTGATGAATCTGAACGTCAATGCACCGTTCTTTCTCGCGCGCGAAGTCGGCAAGCGCAGCATGATTCCGCGGCGCGCGGGCAAGATCGTCAATATCGCATCGGTAGCGGGGCTGAAGGGATCGCCGCCCGGCATGAACACGATTGCGTACAACACGTCGAAGGCCGCCGCGATCAATTTCACACGCGCGCTGGCTGCGGAATGGGGCAAGTACAACATCAATGTCAACGCGATCTGCCCGGGCTTTTTCCCTTCGAAAATGTCGGCGGGTCTGCTTGGCAAACTGGAAGACTCGATCGTTTCGCGCACGCCGTTGCAGCGCCTGGGTGGCGACGAAGATCTCAAAGGCCCGATCGTGTTTCTTGCGAGTGAAGCGTCGCGCCATATTACCGGTCAGGATTTCGCGGTGGACGGCGGCGCGATCATCGTCTAGGTACGACGCAGGTCAGGCGTGATGATGTGAACGAAGCGCGCGAACCGGGCGAACTGCGCGCGGACACTAAAAAATCAGGAGACGCTGATGAACGAACGCCATCATGCGCATTGGCCGCCGCAAGTGCCTCTGCATTTGACGCTACCCGAGACCAGTCTTTTCTATAACGCCGAAGTCTCGGCGGCGCGCTTTCCCGACAAGCCGTTCATCATCTTCTACGACACGGCAATCACGTTTGCGGAATTCAAGGACGAATCCGAGCGGGTTGCGGGCTTTCTGCAGCAGGAATGCCAGGTCAAGGCGGGCGACCGTGTTCTGCTCTATATGCAGAACAGTCCGCAATGGATCGTTGCTTATTACGGCATTCTTCGGGCGAACGCCGTGGTGGTGCCGGTCAATCCGATGAACATGACCGCGGAGTTGGCGCATTACGTCGAAGACAGCGGCGCGACTACGATCATCGCGCCGCAATGTTTGTTCGCGAATGTCGAGCCGTTGATCGGCAGCGGGCCCGGCAAGGGCATCGAGCACGCAATCGTCGCGACGTATAGCGATTATCTGAAGCGGCCGTCGCCGATTCCCGTGCCTGAATTCGTCGCCGCGCCGCGCAAGACTTTCGACATTGCCGGTGTCACGCCGTGGCGAGACGTGATCGAGCGGCACATCTCGCCGGGGCCGCTCACCACCGGTCCCGACGATCTGTGCGTGATGCCTTATACGTCGGGGACCACCGGCAAGCCGAAGGGCTGCATGCACACGCACCGCAGCGTGATGAGCACGCTGCTCGGCGGCTGTGTGTGGTTCTCGGCGCCGTCTGACGGTGTTTATCTATCGGTCTTGCCGCTCTTTCACGTGACGGGCATGCAAGGCGGCATGAACAGCGCGGTCTTCTCGGGCGCAACGATCGTCCTGTTGCCGCGCTGGGATCGCGAAGCGGCAGCGCTATGCATGCAGAAATATCGCGTCACCGCATGGCAATCCATCTCGACGATGATGGTCGACTTTCTGTCGAACCCCAAGCTCGGCGAATACGATCTGTCGAGCCTCACCGGCACGCGCGGCGGCGGCGCGGCGATGCCGGACGCGATTGCGAGAAAGCTCAAGGCGCTGACAGGACTCGATTATGTGGAAGGCTACGGTATGACGGAAACGATTGCCGGCACGCATATCAATCCGCCGCACCGGCCAAAGCCGCAATGCCTGGGCATTCCCGTGTTCGACGTGGACTCGCGCGTGATCGATCCTGTCTCGCTCAAGGAGTTGCCGCAAGGCGAAACGGGCGAGATCGTCACGAACGCGCCGCAGGTCATGCAGGGTTACTGGGGCAATCCGAAAGCGACGGCGGAGGCGTTCATCGAACTCGACGGCAAACGGTTTCTGCGGACTGGCGATCTGGGCCATATCGACGAAGACGGTTATTTCTTCATGACCGATCGCCTGAAACGCATGATCAACGCGTCCGGTTACAAGGTATGGCCGGCCGAAGTCGAGGCGCTGATGTACCGGCATCCGGCGATTCACGAGGTGTGCGTGATCGGCGTGAAGGACGAGAAACGCGGCGAGACCGTGAAAGCGCTGGTCGTGGCGGACGCGGCGCATGCAGGCACGATTACTGCGCAGGAGATCATCGACTGGGCGCATGAGCAGATGGCCTCGTATAAGGCACCGCGCATCGTCGAGTTCGTCGGGTCGCTGCCTAAATCGGGCAGCGGCAAGATTTTGTGGCGGAAATTGCAGGAAGAGGACGCGGCGCGCACGGCCGGCTCGTGAGGTTCGTCTGCTTGACGAAAAACCCGCTCGCGGCGCTGAGAATACTCTTCGGATGGTTTGCCTGTAAGCTCTAATCGCGAGTCCGCAGTGGTTGCAGTGCGCGGCTCGTGGCGCTGGACAAAGGCGTGCAGACAGGCTTCGAGGCTATTGCCAACTTTCGAGAGGGGATATTGAAGATGAAGAGCTTTGCCGTTAAACAGATCATGCTCGGACTTGCCGTCACCGCCCTGGTGGCAGGCAACATTCCGCTCGCCGCGGCTCAAGATGCCAGCGGCGCTGCTGCTACCGCGGCGCCTGCCGCGGCAAGCAGTGCGAAACCCACCAAGGCCGAGCGCAAGGAGGCACGCAAGCAGGCGCGTGCCAAGAAGAATGCCGAGTTGAAGAAGCTCGAAGACGCAGGCTACCAGCCGGCCCAGAATGATCCGACCTATCCGGACAAGCTGCAGAAGGCCGAGAAGAAGGCCGGCGTCGGAGCAGGCGCGAGCCAGTAAGCGTGACTGCAGCCGCGCGACGTGATTGAATTTCGCGCGGCTGCCGCCGGGACGCGCCACCGTGTTGCACGCGTGTGCATGCGGGCGGGAGAGATGCGAGCCGACTCAACCCAACCCAACCCAACCCAACCCACTCAGCGCGCGCCGAGCGTCTCGATCAGCATGTCGACGAACGCCTTCACACGCGCCGTCATTTGTAACTGCTGTGGATACACAGCATAGATGTCGGCACCCGGCGTGCGGTAGTCGGGCATGACGTGGACGAGCCGGCCATCGGCGAGATACTCCGCGATATCCCACTCGGCGCGCATCAGAATGCCGTGGCCGTCCAGGGCCCATTTGACTGCGATTTCCCCGTCATTGGTGGTGAGGTTGCCACGCACGCGCACCGTCTCGGTCTTTTCCGCGGCGCCGCGTCCGCTGGTCAGACGCCAGAGCCCGTAGCCATCGCCGCCCTGGCGAATGCCGATGCAGTTGTGCTGGGCCAATTCCGCCGGGCTACGCGGCGCTCCCCGTTGCGCGAGATAGCGCGGCGCCGCGCACAGCAGGCGCCGGTTCGATGCCACCCGGCGCGCGATCACGCGCGCATCCGGTGGTTCGCCAAAGCGCACGCACACGTCGAAGGCGTCGTCGCTGAGCGGCGGCGGGTCGACCGACAACTGCAACTGCACGTCCACTTCGGGAAAGCGCCGGACGAACGCCGAGATCAGCGGGGCGACGTGGCTGCGCCCGAAACCGAGTGTCGCGTTGACGCGCAGCAGACCTTTCGGCGCCGCCTGCGAGCCGCCGAGCAACTGGGCGAGGTCATCCATCTCGCTCAGAATGCGCCGTGCGCGCGTCAGATACAGCTCGCCTTCGGGCGTGAGGCTCATGCGCCGCGTGGTGCGGTTGACGAGCGAGACGCCCGCGCGCGATTCCATCTGCGCCAGATGCTTGCTCACGGCTGCCGTGCTCAGGCCGAGTTCGCGCGCCGCCGCCGTCAGACTGCCGCTCGCGGCGAGCGTGGAGAAAAAGGCGAGGTCGTCAGGTTGGATGGACGAGGTCATGGAACGGCCTATTGTTAACCTGAAGTTAAGGATGCTTTGAGTCTAGCAGCGTATTTACGGGCCGTGGCCGTTCTACGATGCGCTCCATGCTTTCACAACATCATGGAGACGCCCAATGAAGACCTATCGCATCGCAACCATTCCCGGCGACGGCATCGGCAAGGAAGTCGTGCCCGCGGGCCGGCGCGTACTCGAGGCCATCGCCGCGCGCAGCGACACCTTCGCCTTCGAGTTCGAAAATTTCGATTGGGGCGGCGACTACTACCGCGAGCATGGCGTGATGATGCCGGCCGACGGACTGGATGCGATTCGCCATCAGGACGCGATCCTGTTCGGCTCGGCGGGTGACCCGCATATTCCCGATCACGTGACGCTGTGGGGTTTGCGCCTGAAAATCTGCCAGGGCTTCGATCAATACGCGAACGTGCGTCCCACGCGCATCCTGCCCGGCATCGACGCGCCGTTGAAGCGTTGCGCGCCGCAGGATCTCGACTGGGTCATCGTGCGAGAGAACTCGGAGGGTGAATATGCCGGCGTGGGCGGCCGCGTTCATCAGGGCCATCCGATCGAAGTCGCCACCGACGTGTCGATGATGACCCGCGCGGGCGTCGAGCGCATTCTGCGTTTCGCGTTCCGGCTCGCGCAGTCGCGGCCGCGCAAACTGCTGACGGTGATCACCAAGAGCAACGCGCAACGTCACGCCATGGTCATGTGGGACGAGATTGCGCTGCAGGTATCAAAGGAATTTCCAGACGTCCGCTGGGACAAGGAACTGGTCGACGCCGCCACCGCGCGCATGGTCAACCGGCCCGCCACGCTCGACACGATCGTCGCGACGAACCTGCACGCCGATATTCTCAGCGATCTGGCCGCGGCGCTGGCCGGCAGCCTCGGCATCGCGCCGACCGCGAATCTCGATCCCGAGCGTCGTTACCCGTCCATGTTCGAGCCGATTCACGGCTCCGCCTTCGACATCATGGGCAAAGGGCTGGCGAATCCGGTCGGCACCTTCTGGTCGGTGGTGATGATGCTCGAACACCTGGGCGAGCACGGCGCCGCGCGGCAATTGATGGCGGCCATCGAACGCGTCACGGCGGACCCGTCGCTGCATACGGGCGACCTGGGCGGCACGGCCACGACCGCGCAGGTGACCGATGCCGTTTGCGCGATCCTCGCCGCCGACTCGTCCACCAAAGCGGTGGCCGGCGTGAAGGCCGCCTGAGCCTACCCCGCGTACGTCATACAGAAACATAACGCCCGGACGAACACGTCACGGGCGATCTCACTGCACCGTGCAGAGATCGAGTGGAGACAGGTATGAACGATGAATTGCAGGCCCGTGTGGTTCGCAAGCTGACCTGGCGCATCTTGCCTTTTGTGATGCTGCTTTATTTCGTCAGCTTTCTCGACCGTGTGAACGTCGGCTTTGCGGCCATCACCATGAACAAGGACCTCGGCTTGACGCCGACCATGTTCGGGCTCGGCGGCGGCATTTTCTTCCTCGGCTATTTTCTGTTCGAGGTGCCGTCGAATCTGATCCTCAACAAGGTTGGCGCGCGCATCTGGATTGCGCGCGTCATGGTGACGTGGGGCCTCGTTTCGGCGGCATCCGCGTTCGTTGCGGGGCCGACTTCGTTCTATACGTTGCGTTTTCTGCTCGGCGTGGCCGAAGCCGGATTCTTTCCGGGCATCATTCTTTACCTGAGCCAGTGGTTTCCTGCCCGGCAGCGTGCCGTCGCGGCCGCTGCGTTCATGGCGGCCGCGCCTTTGTCGACCGCAATCGGCTCGCCCATTTCCGGCGCGATCATGCAGATGCCCGCGTTGTTCGGGTTGAAGGACTGGCAGTGGCTTTTCATCGTCGAAGCGATTCCCGCCGTCCTGCTCGGCTTTGCGGTACTGAAAGCGCTCACCGATTCCCCGGACAAAGCCAAATGGCTCGCCGCCGATGAAAAGGCCTGGCTCATCGCCACCTTGCGCGAAGAACGCATCGGTCGAGAAGCACACGCCGGACATGCCGCCGGCGCGCTCGCCGCGTTGCGCGACCCGCGTATCTGGATCATGTCGATGATTTATTTCGGCACCTCCGCGGGACTCTATACGCTTGGCTTGTGGGCGCCGCTCATCATCCGCCAATATGGTTTCAGCGCGCTCGGCACGGGCGCATTGAACGCGATTCCGAGCGTGCTGGCGGTGATCGGCATGGTGGTGTGGGCGCGTCATTCGGACCGGCGCGGCGAGCGCACCTGGCATGTGGTGATTCCGTGCGTGGCGGCGGCTCTCGGGCTCGCCTGGGCCGGCGTCGCGGACACGGCGGTCGGCGTGGTGCTGGCGCTGGTCGTGGTGAACGTCGGCATTAGCGCGGCCAAGGCGCCGTTGTGGGCGATGCCGAGCACGTTTCTCTCGGGTGCGGGCGCGGCTGCCGGCATCGCCATGATCAATTCGATCGGCAATCTGGGCGGTTTCGTCGGGCCGTTTGCGATCGGCTGGCTGAAAAGCGTGACGGGCGGATATGCTGCCGGGCTCTATGTGGTGGCGGCGAGCCTGGTGGTTTCCGCTGTGCTGGCGCTGGCCGTCGGCCGGCGAGGATATCGGACCGCGCCCGCGACGCAATGATCTGGCATGACCGGATCTCGACAAGATGCGTTGCCATTCCCGCTCAAGGCACGCGTCAAGGCATTGATGCTTTCCGTACCTGAATCGATTACGCTTTCGCCAGCGACTCAAAATTCAGGCACACCACCATGGCATCCCGGCAGGAAATCAAGCGATATAAAGCCAATCTTTCCGACGAACTGCACAGCGCCGCGCTGTACGAAACACTCGCCGAGGCCGAGAAAGACGACACGCGCAAACAGGTGTATGGCGACCTCGCAAAGTCGGAGCGCGAGCATGCACGCGTGTGGGCCGACAAGTTGAGGGCCAACGGGTTCGAGCCGAAGGGCGCGGGCCACGCCATCAAAACGCGCCTGATGAAAGGCCTGGTTCGCCTGTTCGGCGCGGGTTTCGTGCTGCCCACGCTCGCGGCGGCGGAATATGCCGATCGCAATAAATACGAGGGGCAACCGGACGCGGGCCGCATGTCCGCGGACGAGCAGCATCACGCCGCCATCGTCCGCACGCTGGCGCATGGCGGTGGCGACGCGAATCTGTCGCCGGGCGCGCGGATCGCCGCCGCGGAGCAGTGGCACAAGGGCGCGGGGGCCGGCAACGATTTGCGCGCCGCCGTGCTCGGCGCCAACGACGGCCTCGTCTCGAACTTCTGCCTGATCATGGGCGTGGCGGGCGCGGGAACCGGCAACAAGGCGATTCTGTTGACGGGGCTGGCGGGGCTCATCGCCGGTGCATGCTCGATGGCGCTGGGCGAATGGCTTTCGGTCACCAACGCCCGCGAACTGGCCAGCACGCAGATCGCGAAAGAGGCGCAAGAGATCGAGGAGACGCCGGAAGCCGAAGAGCACGAACTCGCGCTGATCTATCGCGCCAAGGGGCTCGAAGCGGACGAGGCCAAACGGGTCGCCTCGCAAATGATGCGCGACAAGAGCAAGGCGCTCGATACCCTGACTCGCGAAGAGCTCGGACTCGATCCCGCGGAGTTGGGCGGCAATCCCTGGTCGGCCGCGGGTGTGTCGTTCTGCCTTTTCTCGCTGGGTGCGATCTTTCCGGTGATGCCGTTTCTGTGGACTCGCGACTACAACGCGATCGTGCAATGCGTGGTGCTGAGCATGGTGGCGCTTGCGTCGATCGGCGTGTTCACGTCGCTTTTCAACGGACGCAGTGCCGGATTTTCGGCGTTGCGGCAGATTGTGATCGGGCTGATCGCGGCTGCGTTCACGTTCGGGGTCGGGCGGCTTTTGGGCGTGTCGGTTTCGTGAAGGCCGTACGCTCGTTCGCGGGCTCGATATGACCGCTTCGCGATCTATCCCGATTCCTTACCGGTAACGGTAAGGGGTCATTTGTTCCTGCGCGCCCGAATCTGGCGTTCCGACTCGGCGCCGGCACCTGATCGCTCCCACTCGCGCATCAGAAATTTCCCCGCTCACAAATAGACCAATCCCAATCCCATCCGTTGGTCGGGCGAATAGCATTCTTCCACGAGCGCTCACGGAGACTCGAACACCCTGATGTTACGACTCAGCCTACCGGGCTTGCCTGGCCCAGGAGACACACACGATGTTTTCCAGAATGCGCGCGGACTTTTCCGCGTCCGCCGCCATCGCAGGCGTCATCGCGCTTGTCGCCACCTATAGCGGACCGGTGCTGATCGTCGTGCAAGCGGCGCAGGCCGCGCATCTTTCGCACAATCTGCTGTCAACGTGGATCTGGGCCGTCTCCATCGGTGCCGGCTTGTTAGGTCTCTGGCTTAGCCTGCGGCACAGAATGCCGGTGATCGGCGCGTGGTCGACTCCCGGAGTGGCACTGCTGCTTACCGCACTTGCGCGCTATCCGTTCAGCGACGTGATCGGGTGTTACCTTGTAGTGGCAGTCATCATCGCAATGCTTGGGCTATCGGGGCTGTTCGGCAGACTGATCCAGCATCTGCCTGCCCATCTGCTTTCCGCCATGATTGCCGGCGTGCTCTTCGAGTTTTGCGCGGGCATCTTCCGGTCACTCCAATCCACCCCTGCTGTTGTGCTGCCGGTTGTGGTTGCGTATGTCTTGTGTCGGCGCCTGATCCCGCGTTATGCCGTCGCGCTTGCGCTTCTGACTGGCGTGATCGTGGCTCTGCCTGGCGCGAATTTCACGGCGCAAGGACTCGACCTGAGCCTCGTAAAGCCGGAACTCACGCTCCCAACTTTTTCTATCGAGGCGCTCGTTGGACTCGGGCTGCCTTTGCTCCTGCTCGCGCTGACCCAATACGCAACCTCGATCCATATTCTTCGTAACGCGGGCTACGACATATCGCCTAAATCGGTGGTTGGCGCCAGCGGTCTCATGTCCATTCCTCTCGCATTGTTCGGCAACTCCGGCATTAACCCCGCGGCGATTGTCGGGGCCATGTGCGCGAGCCCGGAATGTCACGTGAATCCACGGCGCAGATACATCTCGGGAGTGGTCTGTGGCGTCGGTTACCTCTGCATCGGCACGTTTGGCGCTTCGGTCATCGCGCTCTTTGCTCGACTGCCCGAAGGGCTGACGAGTACGCTGGCAGGCCTTGCGCTGCTCGGAACACTCGTCACAAGTCTCTCATCTTCCGTCTCCGCGGAGGGCCAACGCGAATCCTCCGTCATTACGTTCGTAGTCACCGTTTCCGGTATGTCATTTTTTGGCTTGGGATCGGCCCTGTGGGGACTCGTTGCCGGCATCATATTTTCGCTTGCATTGTCGAAAAAGGCTTTCTGGAGCTCAGTAAAGCAAGTCGACGGCAACGAGCCGAGAACCAGTTGACCTGTTCGGGGACTAGCTGCCGGTAGCGTCTCGCAAGGTACTGACAGGAGGCGAACTTACGTAAATAACCAGTGCATCACAGATGCAGGTGCATCACCGAAAAACTGTGTTGGAACTTACGAAAGGAGACTGTAGACGTGGTGACAAAAACCAGCCTTGTAGGTCGGATCAAGTTCAACAATGCTTTACTCAGGAAGGACCTGAAAATACTGTCTGAGTTGCCGGTTATCAAGGAGCAGTACGACGAATTCAGTTCGGGCACGTGGATCAACCATTCGCTTTGGAATAGAACAGGCGAATGGACCGACACCCAATATTCGGACTACGACCATCCGGCCGTCCGAACGCAGGTGGGAGCCGCGACCTCGTATCTCAGCCAGATCATCGAAAGGTATTTCGATGTGGAACATATGCGAATGGCGCGCGTACGCAATCTCGTCAATGGTCTTGTCATCCCGCATACCGATTTTCTGGAGTTGTCAGAAGAAAAAGACCGCTATGTCCGCATTTTGATTCCGCTTGAAACCTGTATCGATTCTTACCACACCGAGGAAAATTTCGGAGTCTTCCGCATGCGAAAAGGCGATATCTGGATATTGGAGTCGACGGTTCCCCACGCGGCGTTAAATCTGACTTCGAACAATCGCCGGATTCTAAGTCTTGATTTTCAGTACGCCGACATTTCAAACCCACATTACTCGTTAATCTTCAAGGATCCTTCGGTCCGCGACGAAGCGATTGCACCCGCACTGGTTGCCCGCACCAAGCTTGAGTCAGAGGACTTGCAGGATCACCTCGAACTTCTGTCCGAGCGATTCCATCATAAGGACGACGCGGAGCAAATTCTGGTCGCCCTTTCAGAGGTTCAGTTGCGCTTCGAGTCGCCGGTCAGTGATATCTACAAAAATTTAACCGCGGTCGCCCGACTGACTCGCCGACAGGAACTCGTCGAGCATTGTGAAGAGATGCAAAGATTCTATATTGGCTCGCGCGCGATGAACGAGCGCTTCCCGCTTCGCAAGGGAATTTTCTAACCATTCTCGACTGTGCCGCCGCCGCTCGATCGGTTCGCCCGTTTTCGGAATTGTGTCGGCTGCTGATTCAGCAATTCCACACTTTGGACGAATCTTCCTTCCGAGCGTGCGCATCGAAAATCCCGTGCGCCAATCCGCGTTGTCTGGTCGAGTCGTGTATGTTTGACCTCGCCGGTCAATGCGGGGCAGGGCGCGCTGACCTGACGAACGCGGATCTGCTTGAAGGGCTTCACAATGCCAGCCGTCATGATATGGACATGCCGCTCGAGCCGGCGGTATTTTCCGAGTTGCTACGTCGTGAGTTCATTAAATGTGACGTTGCGCGCCAAGCTGGTCGCAAACCAGATGTTCGCTGCGTCGAAGGAACAAGGCTAACCGCGTCCATGACGGAACGCGGCCATGGGGCGCTCGACTGGCTACGTAGCATCGCGCGTTCGTCGCAGTGGGAGCGCCTCCGGTCAGCGTCGTACGGTGAGTAGATCTGCATAGGCGGTGCTCGCCTTGAGCCTTTCAGGAAAAGAGGCCGAACATCCCGCGGAACATTGTCCGCATACGCGTTTACACTAACCCTCGGGAGCCCCCCGGTCTGCTGCATTACCGCAACTCACCCGGCAATCGCTTCGAAACACGTTTTTTTATCCCCGCGCCGCCTCCACTTGCTCAGGCGCGACACGCGTCGCCGCTCGGCTAAACACCCTCCAAACCCTTATCCAGCAAGGCTCCGGCAGCCGCCGTCCGGCGTGCGCCAGAGAGGGGTGTCGCATTTCCACATGTGCTTGTCGCAAATAGTCGGCTAGGCGCACTTTTTTCTGGCAACTATGTATGCACAGCGCGGACGGACGTCCGCCACTGCAGCAACTATCGGTGCATGGGACCGGAGGCAGTGCTAAAGCGCAAACTCCGGTCGAAGCGGTGCATGGGACCGGAGTAAGCGCTAAAGCGCTAACTCCGGTCGACATAGGAGAGCATTCAATGAATTCCCCGAAGGTCGTGGTCGAAGGGCTGTGCAAGGTGTTCGGCACCAACCCGAAACAGGCGATCGGCATGCTGGCAGGCGGCGCAACGAAAGAAGAGGTTTTCGCGCGCACCGGTCAGATTGTCGGCGTTCACAACGTATCGTTCGAAGTCAAGGAAGGCGAGATCTTCGTGCTGATGGGCCTGTCCGGCTCCGGCAAGTCGACGCTGATCCGTCTGATCAACCGGCTGGTCGAGCCGAGCGCAGGCAAGGTGCTGATCGACGGCCGCGATGTGGCGAGCGTGCCGCGCTCGGAATTGACGGCGCTGCGCCGCAAGGACATGAGCATGGTGTTCCAGTCCTTCGCGCTGATGCCGCAGCGAACCGTGCTGTCCAATGCGGCGTTCGGCCTCGAAGTGGCAGGCGTGGGCCGCAAGGAACGCGAGAAGCGCGCGATGGCCGTGCTCGAACAGGTCGGCCTCGCGCCGTTCGCGGAAAAGCTGCCCGCGCAGCTCTCCGGCGGCATGCAGCAGCGCGTGGGTCTCGCGCGGGCGCTGGCGGTCAATCCGTCGCTGATGATCATGGACGAGGCGTTCTCCGCCCTCGATCCGCTCAAGCGCAAGGAAATGCAGAACGTGCTGCTCGATCTGCAACGCGAGCAGCAGCGCACCATCCTGTTCGTGTCGCACGATCTGGAAGAAGCGATGCGCATCGGCACCCGCATCGCGATCATGGAAGGCGGCCGGGTCGTGCAGGTCGGCACGCCGCAGCAGATCATCACCAATCCCGCCGACGACTACGTCCGCGCGTTCTTCGAAGGCATCGACACGAGCCGCTATCTGACCGCCGGCGATCTGATGCAGACCGACGCCGTGCCGCTCATGCAGCACTCGCCGCAGATCGATGCGTCGAGCGTGGCCGCCACGCTCAACGGCAGCGCCGACTACGCGTTCGTGCTCGACAGCGAGCGCAAGATTCGCGGCTTCGTCTGCCGCGACGCGATGGGCAGCGCTTCGCCGCAGCTCAATCAGATCGAATGCATCCGCCGCACTACACCGCTGGATGACGTCGTCGAACGCGTGGTGGCGAGCCGCGCGCCGCTGCCGGTTGTCGAAGCCGACGGCTCCTACTGTGGTTCGGTCAACAAGACGAACGTGCTGAACGTTCTCACCCGCCATCGGAGTTCCCATGTCTGAAGTCATTCCACTTGGCGCCTGGGTCGATCACGGCGTTCACTATCTGCTCGACCACGACGCAAAAACTTTCGATTCCATCGGCAAGGTGATCGAGAGCTTTGCCGCGGTGATCGAACACGGCTTGCAAGCCGTGCCGATGTGGGCGCTGATGGCGTTCTTCGTCGGCATCGGGCTGTGGCGGGTGGGCTGGCGCTTCGCGCTGTTCACGCTGCTCGCCATGCTGCTGATCTACGGCACCGGGTTCTGGGATCAGATGGTGATCACGCTCGGCCTGACCTTGTCGTCCACGCTGATCAGCTTGCTGCTCGGTGTGCCGCTCGGCATCTGGACTGCGAAGAGCCGCACCGTCGAGATGATCGTGCGCCCCGTGCTCGATCTGATGCAGACCATGCCGGCGTTCGTGTACCTGATTCCGGCCGCGATGCTATTCGGTCTGGGCCGTGTGCCGGGGATTCTCTCCACCGTGATTTTCGCCATGCCGCCGGCGGTGCGTCTCACTTCGCTCGGTATCAAGCACGTGAACCGGGAAATCGTCGAAGCAGGGCAGGCATTTGGCTGCACGCCGTGGCAATTGCTTTACAAGGTGCAGTTTCCGAACGCGCTGCCGTCCATCATGACCGGCGTGAACCAGACCATCATGATGGCGCTCTCCATGGTGATCATCGCGTCGATGGTGGGTGCGGGCGGTCTCGGCAACGACGTGCTGGCCAGTATTCAACGGCTCGATATCGGGCTCGGCTTCGAAAGCGGACTTTCGTTGGTGATGCTCGCGATCATTCTGGACCGCATCACGGAGAGCTTTGGCCGCTCGCCTGGCATGGCGCGCGCGCCGCTGCTGTCGGGCTTGCGCAGTGTCATGAAAGTGCGCCGCGAGCCGGCGGCGCAACACGGCTGAGCCGCCTATGAAGCGCGACGCGATCACGCCGGTCGAGCCCCAAGCCGATTCGCCGCTGTCCGGGCTCGCGCACGTCGGCTTTCTGACGTTGCCGAACTTTTCGATGATCGCGTTCACGAGCGCGGTCGAGGTACTGCGCATGGCCAACTACGTAGGCCGCGCGCAGCACTACAGGTGGTCGGTGATCACGCCCGACGGCGAACCGGCGCGAGCGAGCAACGGCATCACGGTAAAACCCACCACCACGCTCGCCGAGGCCGGCATGCCGGACGTGCTGATCGTCTGCGCCGGCTGGCATGTGCGCGATTACGTGAACGACACGGTGATTGCGTTGCTACGCGACGTCGCCGCAAAAGGCATTCCGCTCGGCGGCATCTGCACGGGACCGTATGCGCTGCTGGCTGCCGGATTGCTCGACGGTTATCGCTGCACCGTGCATTGGGAAGACATGTCGCCGTTGCACAAGACCTACCCGGATGTGCGTTTCGCCGACGAGCTGTTCGTGATCGACCGCGATCGCATGACATGCACGGGCGGCACCGCGCCGCTCGATCTGATGCTGAACCTGGTCGGCATGCGGCTGGGGCATGCGCTCGCCGCGCAGGTGTCCGAACAATTCATCGTCGAACGGATTCGCGGTTCAACCGATTACCAGCACATTCCCGTCGACGCGCGGGTTGGTTTCTCGCGCGCGGAACTGATCGAGGTAGTGCGGCTGATGGAAGCGAATATCGAGGAGCCGTTATCGCTCGACGAACTCGCGCGGCTCGTGCATCTGTCGCAACGTCATTTGCAACGCATGTTCAAGATGTTCCTGAGCGTGTCGCCGACGCACTATTACCTGACGCTGCGTTTGCGTCGCGCGCGCGAGTTGCTGCGCAATACGGATGCGTCGATTGCGCGGGTGACGGCGGTGTGCGGTTTTCATTCGCCGTGTCATTTCAGCAAAGCTTATCGCGCGCAGTTCGGTCATGCGCCGAGCGTTGAGCGGCGGTTGTCTTCGTAGTGAGCCACACCATGAATTGCATGCAGCGCCGCCTGAACCTGGCGGCGTAAGAGATCCGCTTCGTCCGTCAAAACCAGTCAAGCATCAATCACCCTGAGGGAACGCCATGAAACGTTTGTGGGTTGCGTCGTTGTGCGCGCTGTCTGTGTCGTCTGTCTTCGCTGCGGAACCCGCCACCTGCCGCGATGTCCGGTTCGCCGACGTCGGCTGGACCGATATCGCGGCGACCACCGGGCTTGCGTCGACCGTGCTCGAGGGGCTCGGCTACAAGCCGACCAAGACGATCGCCTCGGTGCCGATCACCTTTGCCGGCGTGAAGAGCAAGCAGATCGACGTGTTCCTCGGCTACTGGTCGCCGACCATGGACCCGATGATCGATCCGTTCAAAAAGTCCGGACAGCTCACCGTCTTGCCCACGCCGAATCTGACGGGCGCGAAATACACGCTGGCGGTGCCGGATTATGCGTATCAGTCTGGCATCAAGACGTTCTCCGATATCGCGAAGAACTACGACAAGCTCGACGGCAAGATCTACGGGATCGAGCCGGGCAATGACGGCAATGCGTTGATCAAGAAGATGATCGACAGCAATCAGTACGGTCTCGGCAAATTCAAACTTGTCGAGTCGAGCGAGGCGGGCATGCTGGTCGAGGTGAACCGTGCGATCCGCGCGAACAAACCGATCGTGTTTCTGGGCTGGGAACCGCATCCGATGAACGTGCAGATGAAGATCGATTATCTGTCTGGCGGTGACGATGTGTTCGGACCGAATTATGGCGAAGCCAAAGTGTTGACGGTCACGCCGAGCGATTATTCGGCGCGTTGCCCGAATGTGGCGAAGCTGGTGTCGAATCTGCAGTTCACGACCGATATCGAGAATCACGTCATGCTGCCGATCATGAACAAGACCGACCCGAACAAGGCCGCGCGCGAATGGCTGAAGGCGAATCCGGCGGTGCTCGACAAATGGCTCGCAGGAGTGAAGACGTATGACGGGAAGGATGGGTTGCCGGCTGTGAAGGCTTATGTAGCGGGGAAGTGAGGTTGGGTTTGAGAATGGGGCGGCGGATGGGGCAGTATTTTGGGGTGCCTTATACGTCGCTTTGTTTTTTTGTTTTCTGTTCGTTTAGCCCGCGGGCGGTGGTCTCGTGTGTTGCCGGCAGACGGCCGTTTCTGCATCGCGATTGGATCTTGTCTGATAGTTGCGCTTCAGAGTTCCTACGGCGCGTGTCGGTGTTTATCGACTCGCATTAGATTCCGTGTGTGGATACGTCAGTTTTAGGAGTTGTCGGATTTTTTGATTGTTGCAGTCCTTATAGGGTGCTTGGGCTAAATCCAAGTACAACCGATAAGGACGACGATGATAAGAAACAGAATTAAAGAGAGTCCGGGCGCAATGGTGACCCGCCTGTTGGCCGCATTCATGCTGCTCATGTTGGCGTTCGGTGCGAACGCGGCTGATTGCAATGCGGTGTGGGCAGCCACCGGCGCGAAGCCGGGTTCGCCCAGTTGGCACCGGTAAGCCGCCTTCCGTCATGACCAAGCCAGACTTCATTTCAGATTCGGCGACCTTTTATCCGCTGTGGGAGCGTGCGAGCACGCGCGTGCAAGAGTTGGCGTCAGCCTCGCCGGCCGAGCTACTCTATTTTGACTCTGTTGATATATCCACACAGAAATTTTTTGAACTTGTACTAGCGTTGCTGGCCCACGAAGGTGGGCGCGATTTCGTCAGCTTGGTACTGAAGCCTGACCCCTTCAGTTATTTTAATTTTCACTTCCACACATACCCCGGCTTCGTGCATCGCGCGGAGCAATCCGATGACGATTTTTTTGAATCCTGGCAACGGGATCCGGGCGACAGTCCGGCGGATTGTTTATGGGCCAATTCTGAGCGGTATGCGGTTCTGCCGGCACCTGGAACATGGTTCATGTACGCGGACAGAAAACGGGAAATGGGCGTACTGACAGGGCCGCCTAATATCCTTGCGTTTGCCCGAAGCTTTTATCCGTTTTTTCTCCAACCCGGTGAAGGGTTCAGCGTTGTTGAATAGCTTGCGTTAGATCGCAAGGTCAGGCAGGGCGGAAACGCCGTAACAATCCGCGTCGTTTCCGCATGCCACGTTTACCGCCTGAGGCTACGCAAGATTCCTGCGGGTTCGAAAAGCGCAACTGTCAAAATCCGCTTGAGCAGTTTATGAGCAACATTGATTACATCAATGACCTTGAGACATTCACGCTGCTTTGGCAACGTGCATGCGCATGTATGGAGCGAGCGGCAGTGACCCCGGCCTCGAAGCTTTTGCGCTTCGACTCTTCTAACATTGCTACGGAGGTTTTTCTCAACCTTATCCGAAGCATTGCGGTGTTCCACGGAACCGGTGAGTTCGCTGTGGTCGTTATTAACCCAGATCCGTTCAGCTACTTCAATACATCTCGTTATACAGAAGTGTCATAGCCGTCGCGCAAGATCTGTATGGTGATCACAGCATCCATAACTCGCTGCATGCCAATCCATAGCGTCTTCGCGCCTGGTTCGCCGTCGTTCTTGCGCCCGAGAAATCCGCCCAGTGAGCCGACCATCCGTATCATCTGGTTGAGCGTCGGCGGTTTTTTGGGACGCGCTTTCTTACAGAGCACATGGGCGCCGTGTATCTCGTCAGCCGCAAAGAACAGCGACGCGTCCAACTCCGGACAGGTCCTGCCCACACGCATGAGCCGCGCGATACGCCACGATACGACCATGTACAGCACGAGCGCCTTTTCTACCCGCTCCATCTGTGAGAGTTGCAGTGCCTCGACCCCGCAGGCGTTCTTCAGGACGTTGAAGAACATTTCTATTTCCCACCTCGCGCGGTACCAGTCAACGAGTTCGATGAGGGCATGCGCATCACCTGCTTCGCGGTTGGTCACAAGACGCCAGATAACGGGCTTCACACCCGCTGGCGCATCCACTTCATACGCCTCGACGCAGGTGAGCTTGACACCGGCACGCCCGGGCAGCGTGACGCGCTGGCTACGCAGTTCCTGCCTCACTTCACGCGCCTTCTGGCCGCTGCGCCCGGGCAGCACGAAGCTGATGTGGCCGAGTACCCTGCTGGCGTGCACCGTCTCCCACAAACTTGCTTCGCCCTTGAGCGCGCGATTGTGTTGCGAGCGCATCAGCCAGTCCGCCGGTTCACCCAGTTCCTGCGCACGCTGCATGAGCGCGGCGATGTCGCCTTCACGATCGGCCACATACACCAGCCGCGTGTCAGGCAGGGCCCGTGCCTGTTCGGCCACGATCTCATAGCTTTCGATCCACCGCGCACTTTCCTTAACGCCCCCACGCTTGCCGTTTGCATCGCGTGGTTCGCGCGCCCACATCCATGCGTTCATCACACCCAGCGGCTCCCGATCCGGTGTCACCGCATAGGTCGCGTGAAGATACATGCCCACCTGTGCTTCATAACAGAGCGGGCCAGCCCCTTCGATATCCTGACCGTTAAAGTTCAGCTCTGTCGTATCGGCAATGCACAGCACCACCGGCAACTGCCCCATGCGTGCCGTGGTACGGTCCCAATGCGGCTGCATCATGTCGCGCCAGTCGATGTGCTCATTGCCCAAAAAGCGATATGCAGCGATCGTCTCTGACCAGCCTTCGCACGCGCCCGGAATGCTAGCCGTGGGTCGGCTGGCGAACCGTTTGACCAGCTCCTTCGCGCGCCGGTCTCGCCGTGGATCACCCAGATCCAGCGTCTCAAATTCCTCGTCCACCCATGCTCCTGCGTCGTCTCGGATCTTCATGCTGAAAATCCGAGAGTAAACGCGAAATCCGCACAGTTAACAACCCCCTTGCGGCTAATTTTTTACTCCACCATCCTTGCCGCAAGTGTCGAGTTGTGTATAAAGAGATGACTTCAATATGCACTTTGGCAAGTATCCGGGGTTCATAGTTGAATCTCGTCATACGAACGAGGATTTTTTTGACATACTGATGATGGACCCTGGTGACAGTCCAGCTGACGCGATTGGATTTTATTCGGAGCAATACGTCGTCTTGCCACCATCGGGCGAATGGTTCTGTTATGCCGATCGAGGATGGGTTGGCGGAACTGGTGTTCTCAGCGGTCCCCCGGACGTCATGCAATTTGCTAAGCAGCGTTTCGCGTTTTACGAGAATCCAGCGTAAATCTTTTATTGAATCGCCATCGTCGTCGTTACGTCCGATTACGGAAGTAGCGCGCGTGTCCCGGACAACAGGTCGGGACACACGCTTCCACTGGAGGCGGTCGCTCAACGCGTAAACACGTGGCGTCTTGGCGTCAGCGATACCCAGCGAACGGCGGAATTCAAAGCGCGTTCGAGGCCCGATTTGGCTAATCGCAGGACGGTTGCGTCACGTACAGGATCAGGTTGAAGTGAAATGGAAAAGCGAATCTTCGTCGACAACCCAGCTGAGTTTCAAGATCTCTGGGCACGCGCCACTGCGGGCGTGCGGCTACTCAAGCACGCGCCACAAGATAACGTCGTGTATTTGGCCTCGTCGATCGTTACGACACGCCACTTCTATCAGTTCGTTAGAGCCCTGCTTAGATTCACGAACCAAGACACGGACGATTTTGCTTTTGTAGGATTGCGCCCAGATCCGGTCGGATACTTCTTCAACCACTTTTCGAGGTATCCCGCGATCATCTTTCAGCCGACAGACATTGAAGCCGACTACTGTGCCATGTTGCAGGCCGACCCGGGCGGCAGTCCTGCGGACGCGCTAGCATTTAACACCTGGGCTTATGCGATCTTGCCTCGATCTGGGCAATGGCTAGCCTGCGGGGATGATTCGAAGGAGGCTGCGGCGTTCCTTGGAACAGCAGACGCCAATGAATTTGCCCGCACGACACTATCAGGTGACATTTTGCGACCTGGGGTCGATTTCAAAATCGTTGACTAGGAGGCTCTTGCCTGCTTGCCTGCTGAATGCTGCACTTCGCAGCGAAAGACCGTGCGGCATCTAATCGCGCGCCGACAATACGGGATTGATTCCCTGGCGGCTGTTCGAACAACGGCGCCTCAACCGCGGAATACTTTCCCTCCTCAGCCAAAGAGGGAACGCTCAATATCCAATCTGATAGGCATCGATGTGGTAACCAATGAGTAGATTAGATTACATCCATGATTTGACGGAGTTCACGCTTCTCTGGAAGCGCGCGAGGCAGGGTGTGCGCGCTCTCGTCGGCGTCCCGCGCGACGAGTTGCTGTACTTCGACCCGATCGATATCTCAACGCAAAAATTCTTTGAGCTTGTACAGGCGCTGCTTGCGTTCCGGAGTAGTACCGAATTTGTGACGCTGATTTTGAAGCCCGATCCGTTCGGTTATTTCCACCATCATTTTGGAAAGTATCCCGGCTTCATTCATCGTTGTGAGAACTCGGACGACGAGTTCTTTCACTTCATGATGGAAGATCCGGGCGGAAGTCCCGCGGATGCACTGGGTGTGAATCATCGGCACTATGCCATCATGCCGGTGGAAGGTGAGTGGATTGCCTTTGGCGATCGATCATGGGATGTCGGCGTCTTTTATGGCCCAGCCGATATCATGGAGTGTGCGAGGCACTTCTATCCATTTTTTCTACAACCGCCAGAGCGCTTCCGGATAGAACTGTAGTCGGTTGACTTGCGGGATGGCCCAGTGACCGCAACTTGTGCGGCAACATTCCGGCCCGCTGCTTTAGCCTTCAAACCTGCCGACTGGATGAATCCTGTCATTCGGCTGGCAAATTCTTGTCCGGCCCGCTCTCACCCCCCTCAAATCGCCCGCGCCCGCCCCGGAAACGTCTCCTCATAATCCCCACTATCCACCGCCTCCGCCGCCGTGCCGCGCTGCTCGCGATACATCATCGGCGGTAAACCGAACTGCTTGCGAAACTCCCGCCCCAGATGCGAAGCATCGGAAAACCCGCAACTCGACGCAATATCGGCCACCGTCTTATCCGAACTCGTGAGCAGCCATGCGGCGGTGCGCAAACGCACCTGCTTCGCATAAGCCTGCGGCGCCTTACCTGTTTGCGCCTTGAAAAGCCGCTCCAACTGACGCGGCGACAGATCGAGCTTGCCCGCAAGTTCGTCGAGCGACAACGACCGGCCCACGTGCTGTTCCATCAGCAGAATCGCGCGCTTCACTTTCGGATGCGCGGCCGGCGCGAGTCCCGGTGGATGCGGCTGCGGCGCGTTACCTTTCTGCATGTCGTCCACAAGCAGAATACGCAGCGCCTTCTGCACCGTGGCGGTTTCGAAATGCCGCAGCAGAATCGCGGCGGCGACGTCGATCGACGCGCGTCCGCCTGAACACGTAATGCGCCGGCGGTCGATCACGAACAGCCGGTCGGCGACCAGCGCCTCCTCGTTCACCGACGGAAAACGTTCGATGAAATCCCAGTAGTGAAACCAGCTTACGCAGATGCGGTGTCCCTCCAGCACGCCCGCGCGCATCAACGAAAACACGCCCGTGCACATGCCAACGAGCGTCGCATTCGTGGCGGCGGCGCTGCGAATGAAGGCGAGGGTCGCTTCGTTCGTGGCAGGCCCGGAATGCAGCAGGCCGCCCACCACCACCACGTAATCGAACGGCTCGGCGGTGTCGAAGGTTTCCCACGGGGTGATCTGAATGCCACAACTCGCACGCACCGGAGCAAGGGTTTCCCCTATCACGCTCCACGAACAGCGCACGGGTTTGCTGAAATCGCCTTCATCCGCGGACAGGCGCAGCAGGTCGACGAAACCCGAAAACGCCGTCAGCGTGAAGTTCGGCAGCAGGATGATGCCGAAGCGGATGCGCTGCTTCGAGGTGCCGTCGATCGATTGAGGGGGAAGCGGTTCAGCGGAATTCATGCATGCAGCCAGCAAGGAAAAGGGTGGGATCAAGCATAGCACCAGGGATGGCGGCGATCGCCAGCCGCAAGCGCGGCGCCCTTCGCAAATGCGTCAAAAGTCTTCGCAAATACGTCGCCGCCCTTTGCCGGCGGCCGGCTTGACGCCACTATCCCACTGTCATGCCGTTTTTATTCTATCGATTCAAATTGACGTGCGGTGCAATAGCAGCAAATCCACCCAAGGCATCGCAACGCACAAGGTACGCCATGAACGTCAGCGTCTTCGATCTGTTCAAGATCGGTATCGGTCCCTCAAGCTCGCACACGGTCGGGCCGATGATCGCTGCATGCCGCTTCGCCTCGCATATCGAAGACGCCAATCTGCTCGGCTTCGTGCGCGGCGTGAAGGTCGAACTGTTCGGCTCGCTCGGCGCGACCGGCAAAGGGCACGGCACGGACAAGGCAGTGCTGCTGGGGCTCGAAGGCAATCTGCCCGATTCCATCGACCCGGACGTGATCGAGCCGCGCCTGCAGGCCATTCGCGCCACGAAGCAGCTCGTGCTGCTCGGCAAGCATCCGGTGAAATTCGACGAACGCGAGCATCTCGGCTTTTTCCGCAAGCTGATGCCGGGCGCGCCGGGCTCGGGCATCGTGCATCCGAACGGCATGCGTTTTCAGGCTTTCGACGAAAACGGCCAGTTGCTGGTGGAGAAGGAGTATTTCTCGATCGGCGGCGGCTTCGTGGTGAATCGCGAAGGCGATCGCGTGAACGGCGTGCGCGCCGGCGCCCAGGTGCCGTATCCGTTTCGGACCGGCGACGATCTGATGCGCGTCTGCCGCGAAACCGGTCTGTCGATCGCGCAGATCACGCTGCGCAACGAATGCGCGTCGCGTCCTGAACAGGAAGTGCGCGACGGCCTGCTGACCATCTGGCGCGCCATGGCGGCATGCGTCGAACGCGGCTGCAAGGTGCGCGGCGAATTGCCCGGCCCGATGCATGTCAAGCGCCGCGCCGCCGATCTGTGCGCGCAACTGCGTTCGCGTTCGGAAGAGTCGTTGCGCGATCCGCTCTCCATGCTCGACTGGGTCAACCTGTACGCGATGGCCGTCAACGAAGAAAACGCGGCGGGCGGGCGCGTCGTCACGGCGCCGACCAATGGCGCAGCCGGTGTGATTCCCGCCGTGCTGCACTACTACGTGAAGTTCATGCATGCGTCGAACGACGAAGGCATTGTCAACTTCCTGCTGACGGCCGCGGCGATCGGCATCATCTACAAGGAAACGGCGTCGATCTCCGGCGCCGAAGTGGGCTGCCAGGGCGAAGTGGGCGTGGCCTGCTCGATGGCCGCCGCGGCGCTCGCCGCCGTGATGGGCGGCACGCCGACGCAAGTCGAGAACGCCGCCGAAATCGGCATGGAACACAACCTGGGCATGACCTGCGATCCGGTCGGTGGGCTCGTGCAGATTCCGTGCATCGAACGCAATGCGATGGGCGCGATCAAGGCGTTGAACGCCGCGCGCATGGCGATGAAGGGCGACGGCCAGCATTACGTGTCGCTCGACAACGTGATCAAGACGATGCGCGAAACCGGCGCGGACATGAAGACGAAATACAAGGAGACGTCGCGCGGCGGGTTGGCCGTGAACGTCATCGAGTGTTGAACAGCAACGAAGCATTAAGCACGAGTACCCACCAAGGACAGACGATGAGCCGCTATTCGATATTCAGCCTGTTGCGCAACGGGATGTCGTATCACGAGAACTGGGAGCGACAGTGGAAGAGCCCCGAGCCCAAACGTGAATACGACGTCGTGATCGTCGGCGGCGGCGGGCATGGTCTCGCCACCGCGTATTACCTGGCGAAGGAACATGGCGTACGCAACGTCGCCGTGCTGGAGAAGGGCTGGATCGGCGGCGGCAATACGGCGCGCAATACGACCATCGTGCGCTCGAACTACCTGTGGGACGAGTCGGCCGCGCTCTACGAAAAAGCGATGAAGCTGTGGGAAGGGCTCTCGCAGGACCTGAACTACAACGTCATGTTCAGCCAGCGCGGCGTGATGAACCTTGCGCACACGTTGCAGGACGTGCGCGACACCGAGCGCCGCGTGAATGCGAACCGGCTGAACGGCGTGGACGCCGAATTCCTCACGCCCGAGCAGATCAAGGAAATCGAGCCGACCATCAATCTCAACAGCCGCTATCCGGTGCTCGGCGCTTCGATCCAGCGCCGCGGCGGCGTGGCGCGTCACGATGCGGTGGCCTGGGGTTTCGCGCGCGGCGCGGATCAGGCCGGTGTGGATATCGTGCAGAACTGCCAGGTCACGGGCATTCGCCGCAACGGCAGCCAGGTGGTGGGCGTGGACACCACGAAGGGCTTCATCAAGGCGAAGAAAGTCGCGGTGGTGGCGGCGGGCAATACCTCCACGCTCGCCGACATGGCCGGCGTGCGGCTGCCGCTGGAGAGCCACCCGTTGCAGGCGCTGGTGTCGGAGCCGATCAAGCCGGTGGTCAATACGGTCGTGATGTCGAACGCGGTGCACGCGTATATCAGCCAGTCGGACAAGGGCGATCTGGTGATCGGCGCGGGCGTGGACCAGTACACGGGTTTCGGTCAGCGCGGCAGTTTCCAGATTATCGAGGGCACGCTCGAAGCGATCGTCGAAATGTTCCCGGTGTTCTCGCGGGTGCGGATGAACCGGCAGTGGGGCGGCATTGTGGATGTCTCGCCGGATGCGTGCCCGATCATCAGCAAGACCGACGTGAAAGGGCTGTATTTCAATTGCGGCTGGGGCACGGGTGGCTTCAAGGCGACGCCGGGTTCGGGATGGGCCTATGCGCACACCATCGCGAAGGATGAACCGCATCCGTTGAATGCGCCATTCTCGCTGGACCGTTTCTATACCGGCCACCTGATCGACGAGCACGGCGCCGCCGCCGTCGCCCACTAACGCCACGCACTGCGACGAGGAACCAAGAAATGCTATTGATCGAATGCCCGTGGTGCGGGCCACGCGCCGAAACCGAATTTTCCTGCGGCGGCGAAGCGGATATTGCCCGTCCGCTCGACACCGACAAACTCACCGACAAGGAATGGGGCGACTACCTGTTCATGCGCAAGAACCCGCGCGGCGTGCATCGCGAGCAATGGCTGCACACGCAAGGCTGCCGCCGCTGGTTCAAGGCGCAGCGCGACACGGTGAGCTACGAGATCCAGGGCTACGAGACGTTCGAGCGACCGCTGCTCGCGATGGACAGCAACGAGGCTAAAGCACAAGACAAGGCACCGAACCAGGCACCGAACCAGGCACAAGAGGGCAAGGCATCATGAGCCAGAAAGACCGACTCCCCAACGGCGGACGCATCAATCGCGCCATGCCGCTGACGTTCACGTTCAACGGCCGCCAGTACCAGGGCTATCAAGGCGACACGCTGGCCTCGGCGCTGCTCGCAAACGGCGAGCATTTCGTCGCGCGTAGCTGGAAGTATCACCGGCCGCGCGGCATCGTCACGGCGGGTGTGGAAGAGCCGAATGCCGTGGTGCAACTGGAAACCGGCGCGTACACAGTGCCGAATGCCCGTGCGACCGAAGTCGAGTTGTACCAGGGACTCGTCGCCACCAGCGTGAACGCGAAGCCGAGCATCGAGAAAGACCGCATGGCGGTCAACCAGAAGATCGCGCGCTTCATTCCGGCGGGCTTCTATTACAAGACCTTCATGTGGCCGCGCAAATTCTGGCCGAAGTACGAAGAAGTGATCCGCGACGCGGCCGGTCTCGGCAAGGCGCCGGAACACACCGACGCGGACCGCTACGACAAGTGCTTTGCGCATTGCGACGTGCTGGTGGTGGGCGGTGGCCCGACCGGGCTCGCGGCGGCGCACGCCGCGGCATTGTCCGGCGCGCGCGTGACGTTGGTCGACGATCAGCCGGAACTCGGCGGCTCGCTGCTGTCGTGCCGTGCGGAGATCGACGGCAAGCCTGCGCTGCACTGGGTGCAGAAGATCGAAGACGAACTGCGTCAGATGCCCGACGTGAAAATCCTGTGCCGCAGCACGGCGTTCGGTTATCAGGACCACAATCTCGTGACGGTGACACAGCGGCTCACCGAGCATCTGCCGGTATCGCAGCGCAAAGGCACGCGCGAACTGATGTGGAAGATCCGCGCGAAACGCGTGATTCTCGCGACCGGCGCGCATGAACGGCCCATTGTGTTCGGCAACAACGATCTGCCGGGCGTGATGCTGGCGTCGGCCGTGTCGACCTACCTGCATCGCTATGCGGTGCTGCCGGGCCGCAACGCAGTGGTCTTCACGAACAATGACGACGGCTATCAATGCGCGCTCGATCTGAAAGCAGCCGGCGCCCAGGTAACGGTGGTCGATCCGCGTGTGAGCGAATCGAAGGGCACGCTGCCCGCGCTGGCACGGCGCTACGGCGTCAAGGTCATGAATGGCGTGGTGATCACGGCCGCGCACGGCAAACTGCGCGTGGCGTCGGTTGACCTGGCGTCGTATTCGAACGGACAGGTCGGTGCGAAGCAGGGCGAACTCTCGTGCGATCTGCTCGCCATGTCCGGCGGCTGGAGCCCCGTGCTGCATCTGTTCGCGCAATCAGGCGGCAAGGCGCACTGGCATGACGAGAAGGCCTGCTTCGTGCCGGGCAAGGCGATGCAGGCGGAAACGAGCGTCGGCGCGTGTGCGGGCGACTTCACGCTGGGCCAGGGCATCCGCTTTGCGGTCGACGCCGGCATCGAGGCGGCGCGCGCGGCGGGCTTTATCGTCGCGCGGCCGAATCCGGTGCAGGTGGCCGAGATCACGGAAGCAAAGATGCAGCCGCTGTGGCTGGTCGGCGGCCGCGAACTGGCCACGCGCGGGCCGAAGCAGTTCATCGACTTCCAGAACGACGTGTCGGCCGCGGATATTTTCCTCGCGGCGCGCGAAGGCTTCGAATCGGTCGAACACGTCAAACGCTATACCGCGATGGGCTTCGGCACGGACCAGGGCAAGCTCGGCAACATCAACGGCATGGCGATTCTCGCGCAGGCGCTCGGCAAGACGATTCCCGAGACCGGCACGACGACGTTCCGGCCGAACTACACACCCGTCACGTTCGGCACGTTTGCCGGCCGCGAGCTGGGCGAGTTTCTCGATCCTGTGCGCAAGACGGCGGTACACGAATGGCACGTGGAAAACGGCGCGGCGTTCGAGGACGTGGGCAACTGGAAGCGTCCGTGGTACTACCCGAAGGCTGGCGAAGATCTTCACTCGGCAGTGGCGCGCGAGTCTCTCGCGGTGCGCACGAGCGTCGGCATTCTCGACGCCTCGACGCTCGGCAAGATCGACATTCAGGGCCCCGATTCGGCGAAGCTGCTGAACTGGGTCTATACGAATCCGTGGAGCAAGCTGGAAGTCGGCAAGTGCCGCTACGGCCTGATGCTCGACGAAAACGGCATGATCTTCGACGACGGCGTGACCGTGCGCCTCGCCGACCAGCACTACATGATGACGACCACCACCGGCGGCGCGGCACGTGTGCTGACCTGGCTCGAACGCTGGCTGCAGACAGAATGGCCGGACATGCGCGTGCGGCTCGCGTCGGTGACGGACCATTGGGCGACCTTCGCCGTGGTCGGTCCGAACAGCCGCAAGGTACTGCAGAAGGTTTGCCACGACATCGACTTCGCGAACGCGGCATTCCCGTTCATGAGCTATCGCGAAGGCACGGTGGCCGGCGCGGCCTCGCGCGTGATGCGCATCAGCTTCTCGGGCGAGCTCGCCTATGAAGTGAACGTGCCGGCCAACGTCGGGCGCGCGGTGTGGGAGGCGCTGATGGCCGCGGGCGCGGAATTCGACATCACGCCGTACGGCACCGAAACCATGCACGTGCTGCGCGCGGAGAAGGGCTACATCATCGTCGGCCAGGATACGGACGGTTCGATGACGCCGTATGACCTCGGCATGGGCGGACTCGTCGCGAAGTCGAAGGACTTTCTCGGCAAGCGTTCGCTGACCCGCTCGGATACGGCGAAGGCGGGGCGCAAGCAACTGGTCGGCTTGCTCTCGGACGACCCGTCGTTCGTGATACCCGAAGGTTCGCAGATCGTCGCCGGTCCGTTCCAGGGCGAGACGGCGGCGATGCTCGGCCACGTCACGTCGAGCTACTACAGCCCGATCCTGAAGCGCTCGATCGCGATGGCGGTGGTGAAGGGCGGTCTCGACAAGATCGGCGAGACGGTCACGATTCCGCTTTCCAGCGGCAAACAGATTGCAGCGAAGGTCACCAGTTCGGTGTTCTACGACAGCGAAGGAGCACGTCAACATGTGGAATGAAACGAGAGGGACGGCGTCGGTCGTGGATCGCGCTGTCGGCAAACAGACCGGTGTGTGGCAGGAGTCGCCGCTGGTGGGCGCGGATGCGCTGCTGAAGAAACATCAGGCGACGGCATCCGCGGCGTTCAGGTTGAACGAGCGGCCGTTTCTGGAACTCGTGAATGTGCGCGGCGATACACGTGACGCGGCGTTCGTGCGCGCTTTCGAAAGCGTGGTCGGCTGCCGTCCGCCTGAAAAGGCCAACACGGTGGTCCGCGGCAACGGCTACGACGTGATGTGGCTCGGCCCGGACGAGTGGCTGGTGCGCTCGGCCGCCGCCCACGACGCGACGCGTACCGCGCCGTTGCAGGCCAAGCTCGGGGCGGCGTTCGCAGGCGTGTTCGCGTCGGCGGTGGATATCGGCAGCGGCTATACGGTGCTCGAAATCAGCGGCACGCGCACGCGTGAAGTGCTGTCGCGCGGTTGTCCGCTCGATCTGCATCCCAAACTATTCGGCGAGGGACAGTGCGCGCAGAGTCACTTCTTCAAGGCATCGATGACATTGCTGCCCACCGGCGCGAGCAGTTTTGACCTGGTCGTGCGCCGCAGTTTTGCGGACTACTTCGTCAAGATCATGCTCGACGCGGCCGAGCCGCTGATGTCGTAAGGCGCGGCGGGCGGTCGATGCCGAACCGCTCGCGCCTTTTTCGCGCTGATTGACCGACATGACGTCGACACGTCTAGCCACCGCGCGCCTCACCGAGCGCGCGTGCCACGAGGGCGATGCGCACGCCGCGCTCGCGCTGCTCGATCAGAGCATCGTGCTGCGGCACCGGCGCATCGCGCTGATCCGTTATCTGCTTGCCCAGCAACTCGGCGCGCCGCTGCAGGCGCGTCATCACGAATACGTCGAAAAGATCGCCGCGCGGTTGAGTGCGGACACGCTTGCGCGCATTGCCGGTGCCGCGCGCTCGCGTTTGCGGACGTAGCGTTCGAGACGCACGTGGATGGAACGACGCCCCCGTTCCATCCCGATGACGTATTTCTTCTATGTGGCCGATTTATGTCGGCGTCTACTGAAATCTCCTCGCAGCACCCACGCGGCAGCCGCCGCATCAACCAGGGGATGACATGTCTACCGCTTATCAGCCTCGCGCGAGCGCAGCCGCCCGACTCGAACGACTGCCGTTCTCCGGTTATCACCGGACCATTTTCATCATCATCGCCATTGCGTTCTTTTTCGATTCCGTCGATCTCGGCACGATGACTTTCGTGCTCGGCTCGATCAGGACGGAATTCGGCTTATCGAGCGCGACGGCTGGGCTCGTGGCCAGCGCGAGCTTCTTCGGCATGGTGATCGGCGCGGCGATTGCGGGATTGCTGGCGGATCGCTTCGGACGCCGGCCAGTGTTTCAATGGAGCATGGTGCTATGGGGGCTCGCATCGTATCTGTGTTCCACGGCGCAAAGCGTCGAAGCGCTGATCTTTTATCGCGTGCTGCTCGGCTTCGGCATGGGGATGGAGTTTCCCATTGCGCAGACGTTGCTGTCGGAGTTCGTGCCGGCTGCCTCGCGCGGCCGCCTGATTGCGTTGATGGACGGGTTCTGGCCGCTCGGCTTCATTACCGCGGGCGTGGTGTCGTACTTCGTGCTGCCGACGTTCGGCTGGCGCACCGAGTTCGCGCTGCTCGCCATTCCTGCGGTATTCGTGCTGATCGTGCGCCGCGTGGTGCCGGAATCGCCGCGTTGGCTGGAGCATCGCGGCCGCCTCGACGAAGCGGACAAGATACTCGCCGAAGTCGAAGTGAAGGTGATGAAAGCGGCCGGCCTGAGCCAGTTGCGCGCACCGGCCATGCTCGCCGAGCCGCCTGCCGCGAAGAGCATGGGCGCGTTTCGTGAGATCTGGAGCCTCGCATACCGGCGCCGCACGATCATGGTGTGGACGCTGTGGTTCTTCGCGCTGCTCGGTTTTTATGGGCTGACGTCGTGGCTGGGCGCGTTGATGCAGCAGGCCGGCTTCGCGGTGACCAAGTCGGTGCTGTACACGGTGCTGATTTCGCTCGGCGGCATTCCGGGGTTTATTTGCGCGGCGTGGCTGGTGGAACGCTGGGGGCGTAAGCCGACCTGCATTGCGTCGCTCGCGGGCAGCGCGGTGATGGCTTACGTATATGGGCAAACCGCGCTGCACGCGCAGACGCCGACCTTGCTGATCTGTGCGGGGCTGGCGATGCAGTTCTTCCTGTTCGCGATGTGGGCGGTGTTGTACACCTATACGCCCGAGCTTTACGGAACCGGTGCGCGTGCGACGGGTTCGGGCTTCGCGTCGGCGATCGGCCGCGTGGGTTCGTTGATCGGACCTTACGTGGTGGGCGTGGTGTTGCCGATGTTCGGCCAGGGCGGTGTCTTCTCGCTCGGCGCGATGTGCTTCGTGATCGCAGCGGCGGCGGTCTGGATTCTCGGTATCGAAACGCGTGGGCTGGCGCTGGAGACGCTGGTGTCGGAGGCGGTTGAGACGGATGCGCGTGGGGTGTTGAGTCCAGTGCGGGATTGAAGGTTCACTTCTTGCGGACGGCGCGCGCACCATGACGCCGTTCCATCCGAACGCGACACGGTCATGTAAAGAGGATGAGTGCCACGGCGGTGCTCATCCGCATTTTGTCCTTGTCGCCCGCCATGTCCACTTCGTTATTCAACGCGCCCCAGCAAGCAGCGTCAGAATCTTATGAGCCACGGCCACCCGGTCCTCCATCGGAAAGTTTTTGTTGGCGAGCATGACAATGCCTAACTGCTTCTCCGGAACGAAAGCCACATACGCGCCGAACCCATTGGTCGAACCGGTCTTGTTGATCCAGACATCCTGTCGCGGCGCGAGCGGCGGCTTGATTTCCATGGCAGGCGTCGCCTTTAAAGCCATTGTCGACGAATTGCCCGCCAGCAACGTCTTCAACGCGACCGGATACGCGTATTGCTCCCAGATCAGATCCTGAGTCATCACACCTGCCTTGAAGTAGCCGGTGTGCGTCTGCGTGATCGCGCGCTGCAACTTCGCATCGAATTGGAACTGGTTCATGTTCGCTTGCAGAAAGCGCGTGATATCAGCGGCGGTGGATTTCACACCGTACGCTTGCGCGGATAGCACGCCGGGCGCCATGCGGATCGGCGCGCCATCCTTCTTATAGCCCTGCGCGTAATCCGGCATTCGCGCTTGCGGAACGTCGATATAGCTGTTCTTCAGCCCCAGTGCTGGAAACAGTCGCTGTTCCATCAGCGATGTGAAATCCTGGCCCATGCTCTTTGCCGTGATCAGGCCGAGCGTGCCGATACCGGGATTGGTGTAAGTCCGGCATGTGCCCGGCACGCAACTCGGCTGCCATGCCTTGAAATACTGCATGAGTTCATCGTCGTTATGGATCTCGTCCGGCACCTGCAACGGCAGACCGCCCGGCGTATGCGTGCCCAGATTGACAAGCTTCACGTTGCCGAACGGACTGCCCTGGAGAATGGGCAGATATTTGCTCGTCGTATCCGACAGCGAAAGATCGCCACTGACCTGCGCATACGAAGCCAGTGTCGCCGTGAAGGTCTTGCTGATCGAGCCGAGTTCGAACAGCGTGTCGCGCGTCACGGGCTTGCCGGTTTCCGTCGACGCCACGCCGTAGTTGTACACATAAGGCTTGCCCCCGACAACGATGCCGACCGCCATGCCATGAATGCCATCCTTAGCCATGAGCGGGCGGATCGCTGCGTCGACTGTCTGTTGAATGCTGTCTTGCGTATCGCCGGCTGCGCGACTCGCCGGAGCGGTCGCGCACAGGGTAAAGAAAAGGGCCGCCGTGAGGCTGAGGGCTTTGAACTTCATCGCTCGCGTTTCCTTGATTGTCTGTCTGCGGATGAAGCCGCACTATCCGGCTTTTGCGCCGCGCTGACAATCGAGTATAAGTTGCGCGAGGGTAAAGAAAATCTTGCAGGCGGGCTTCGGCGTCAAACCGTCGCGCTCTCCCGTTTGCGGGACGCTACGCCGTTTGCCACGAAATAGGGCGTATCCACCCGCGCCAACGCCTCGCGTTTGCGAATCCGGTCGGCGATCTTTTCCGCCAGCATGATGGTCGGCGCATTCAGATTGCCGGTGGTGATGCGCGGCATGATCGACGCATCCACCACGCGCAATCCCTGGATGCCGTGCACGCGGCCCTCGTTGTCGACCACGGCCATGTCGTCGTAGCCCATCTTGCATGAACACGACGGATGAAACGCCGTCTCGGCCCGCATCCGCACGAAAGTGTCGAGCTGTTCGTCGGTAGTCAGCTCGGCACCGGGATTCAGTTCGCGGCCCCGATAACGATCGAGAGCCGGTTGCCGCATGATCTCGCGCGTGATGCGAATGCCGTCGCGGAATTCGCGCCAGTCGAGCGGATCGGCCATGTAGTTGAACAGGATGCTCGGATGCGCGTTCGGATCACGCGACGTGAGCTTCACGCGGCCACGGCTTGGCGAACGCATCGAACCGACGTGCGCCTGGAAGCCGTGCATCTTGATCGCGTTCGAGCCGTTGTAGTTGATCGCAACGGGTAGAAAGTGATACTGGATGTTCGGCCACAGATCGTCGTCGCGCGTGCGGATGAAACCGCCTGCTTCGAACTGGTTGCTCGCGCCGATACCCGTGCCGTTCAGCATCCATTCAAGTCCGATAGCCGGTTGATTCCACCACTGCAAAGCCGGGTACAGCGAGACCGGCTCCTTGCACTCGTACTGGATATACATCTCCAGATGATCCTGCAGGTTCTCGCCCACACCCGGCAGATCGTGAACGAGCGGCACATCGAGTTCGCGCAGCCACGTGGAGCGGCCCACGCCCGAGCGCTGCAGCAATTGCGGCGAAGCAATCGCGCCGCTGCACACCAGCACCTCGCGGCGCGCGTGCGCATTCACCGCGTTGCCCTGATGCAGATACGCGACGCCGATCGCGCGCTTGCCGGCGAACAGGACACGATCCGTCACGGCATGCGTGACGATGGTCAGATTCGGCCGCGCCTTCGCGCGATCCAGATAGCCGCGCGCCGTGCTGGCGCGCCGGCCATTCGCCGTGACCGTGCGATCCATCGGGCCGAAGCCTTCCTGCTGATAGCCGTTCAGATCGTCGGTGCGCGGAAAGCCTGCCTGCACACCGGCTTCGACCATCGCGGCGAAGAGTGGGTTGTTGCCGGGCTTGCTCGTGGTCACATGCACCGGGCCGTCGCCGCCGTGGTACGCGTTGGCGCCCACATCGCGCGTCTCGGCCTTGCGGAAATACGGCAGGCAATCCAGATAGGTCCAGTTTTCCAGGCCGGCCTGCGCAGCCCAGCCGTCGTAATCGAGCGCGTTGCCGCGGATATAGCACATGCCGTTGATCAGCGACGATCCACCGAGCCCCTTGCCGCGCCCGCATTCCATGCGGCGGTTGTTCATATGCGGCTCGGGGTCCGTTTCGTACGCCCAGTTGTAGCGGCGCCCTTGCAGCGGATAGGCGAGGGCGGCCGGCATCTGCGTGCGGAAGTCGAAGCGGTAGTCAGGGCCGCCCGCTTCGAGCAGGAGCACGGTCACGTCCGCGTCTTCGGTGAGGCGCGAGGCGAGCACGTTGCCCGCCGAACCCGCGCCCACGATAATGTAGTCGTATTCGTTCGCAGCCATCGTCCTGCCTCCTTAGAACACCGGTTGATACGGGCCGAGTTCGACCTGCACGGACTTGATGCGCGTGTAGTGCTCGAGCGTGGTGATGCCGTTTTCGCGGCCCACACCCGATTGCTTGTAGCCGCCCACCGGCATTTCCGCAGGCGACTCGCCCCAGGTGTTGATCCAGCAGATCCCCGCTTCCAGACGATGAATCACGCGATGCGCGCGCGCCAGGTTCTCGGTCACGACGCCCGCGGCGAGGCCATACGCGGTGTGGTTCGCGCGCGCGATCGCCTCGTCTTCGTCGTCGAAAACGAGAATGCTCATGACTGGGCCGAAGATTTCCTCGCGCACGATGCGCATGTCGTCATGGCAGCCGGTGAATACGGTCGGTTCGACATACTGGCCATTGCCGAAATGCCCTTCGGTGAGGCGCTTGCCGCCCGCCACGAGCCGCGCGCCTTCCTGCTTGCCGCTTTCGATATAGTCCAGCACTTTCTGCAATTGCGCGGCGCTCACGAGCGGGCCGAAGTTGGTGTCGGCGTCGGTGGGCGCGCCCACGCGAATGCGTTCGACGCGTTCCAGAACCAGTTTCTCGAACCGTTCCAGCACGCCACGTTGCACGAACACGCGTGTGCCGTTGGTGCAGACCTGGCCGGAGCTGAAGAAGTTGGCGCTCATCGCGATGTCGGCGGCGCGTTCGAGGTTGGCGTCGTCGAATACGAGCAGCGGAGATTTGCCGCCGAGTTCCATTGTCACTTCTTTCAGCGACGAGGCGCCGGCGAGCGACATCACCTTCTTACCCGTTTCAACGCCGCCGGTGAACGAAATTTTCTCGATGTCCGGATGCGCGGCGAGCATCGCGCCGACTCGTCCGTCGCCTTGCACGACGTTGAACACGCCCGCGGGCACGCCGGCTTCGGTATAGATCTCGGCGAGCTTCAGCGCCGACAACGGTGTGATCTCGCTCGGCTTGAAGATCATCGCATTGCCGGCCGCGAGCGCGGGCGCCGACTTCCAGCAGGCGATCTGGATCGGGTAGTTCCATGCGCCGATGCCCGCGCAAACGCCAAGCGGCTCGCGCCGCGTATAAACAAACGAGGTGGGCCGTAGCGGAATCTGCTGACCCTCTATGGCAGTGGCGAGCCCCGCGTAATACTCGATCACGTCCGCGCCGGTGACGATATCCACCGCGCGGGTTTCGGCAATCGGCTTGCCCGTATCGCGCGTTTCGAGCGCGGCGAGTTCGTCGTTGCGCTCGCGCAGAATCTCGACCGCGCGGCGCAGAATGCGCGAACGCTGCATGGCCGTGAGCGCGGCCCATTCGCGTTGCCCGTCCCGCGCGGATTGCACCGCGCGATCGACGTCGGCCGCCGAGGCCTGCTGCACGCTCGCGAGCGTCTCGCCGGTGGCGGGATCGTGCGTCTCGAAGGTTTCGCCGCTGGTTGCGTCGACGTAAGCGCCGCCGATATAGAGGCGTTGCGTTGCGAATACCGCCATGACTTGCTCCTTTCTGAAGATGTCGCCGATCTGCCCGCGTCCTTAATCGCGCGATGCGAGGACCAGATCGATATAGTCGTTGGCCACGCGCAGCGCTGCGCGAGTGTCGAACGGCTCGCCCGAGAGCGCGCCGCGCAGCCACAGTCCGTCGATCAGGGCGGCGAGGCCGCTCGCCGCGCGCCGCGCCGCGGCACGCGGCATGGCCTTGGAAAAATCCGCGCACAGGTTCGAATTCAGGCGGCGCGTGTTCACGTATTGCAGCCGGCGCAATTGCGGCTTGTGCATGCTCTCGGTCCAGAACGCCAGCCAGGTTTTCATGACCGGGCCGCTGGTCTGCTCGGCGTCGAAATTCGCGGCGACCACGGCGCGTAATTTAGAACGCGGATCCGCCTTGGCCGCCCGGCGCCGGCGCGAGGTGGCTTGCCACAAATCGCGCAGCACGTGCCGCATGGTGGCTTCGAGCAAACCGTCCTTGTCGCCGAAATAGTGGCTGACGATGCCGGTGGAAATGCTCGCGCGCTGCGCGACCGAAGCCAGCGTGGTTCCCGCGAGACCGGTCTGGTCGATGGTGAGGAGCGTGGCGTCGATCAGTTGCGCGCGGCGGATTTCGCGCATTCCAAGTTTGGGCATGGTGCGGGCGCTATTGCTGGCATGAGCTTCGGGCGGACTGCGCAAGACGAAAACACGATCCGCCTGAGTGAATTCGAGTGGCTATGGTAGGTTTTTTATATTGAACGGTCAATCAATAAAAAACGGGTTGCATCAACATCGATACGGGTTGCGCCGGTCGTGTCGGTTCCGGCCAAACCCATGTCGCGTTCGGCACATGCGCTTCGTTCAGCGGGCGCTACGCTCGTTGAACGGCGTGCCGCACTGAACCGGGCACGCCGCTCACAAGACATGGAGACAGACAATGAGCAGCAATCGTGGCGTCGTGTATCTAGGGCAGGGCAAGGTGGAAGTGCAGTCGATCGACTATCCGAAGATGGTCGATCCGCGCGGCCGTTCGATCGGCCACGGCGTGATCCTGAAGGTAGTGAGCACCAATATTTGCGGCTCCGATCAGCATATGGTGCGCGGCCGCACGACCGCCGAGGTCGGCCTCGTGCTCGGCCACGAGATTACCGGCGAGGTGATCGAGATTGGCCGCGACGTGGAAACGCTGAAGATCGGCGATCTCGTTTCGGTGCCGTTCAACGTGGCCTGCGGACGCTGCCCGACCTGCAAGGCCCAACATACCGGCGTGTGCCTGAACGTGAATCCTTCGCGTGCCGGCGGTGCTTATGGTTATGTGGACATGGGCGGCTGGATCGGCGGCCAGGCCGAATACGTGATGGTGCCGTACGCCGACTTCAATCTGCTGAAATTCCCCGACCGCGCGCAGGCGCTGTCGAAAATCCGCGATCTCACGTGCCTCTCCGACATTCTGCCGACCGGCTATCACGGCGCGGTGATGGCCGGCGTGAAGCCCGGCGCGACCGTCTATATCGCGGGCGCGGGGCCGGTGGGGATGGCGGCGGCCGCTTCGGCGCGCTTGTTGGGCGCGGCCTGCACGATCGTCGGCGATATGAACGAGGAGCGTCTCGCGCATGCGCGCAAGATGGGTTTCCAGACCGTGGATCTGTCGAAGGACGCCACGCTGGGCGAGCAGATCGAACAGATTCTTGGCCGGCCCGAAGTGGATTGCGCGGTGGACTGCGTCGGCTTCGAAGCACACGGCCACGGCAGCAGCGGCTCGCATGAGGAAGCGCCGGCCACCGTGCTCAATTCGCTGATGGAAATCACGCGGGCTGCGGGCGCGATCGGCATTCCGGGCCTTTACGTGACCGACGACCCCGGCGCCGCCGATGCCGCCGCGCGCAAAGGCAGCCTGAGCATCCGTTTCGGTCTGGGCTGGGCCAAGTCGCATTCGTTCCATACCGGACAGACGCCTGTGATGAAGTACAACCAGAACCTGATGCAGGCGATCTTGTGGGACCGCTTGCCGATTGCGGATATCGTCAACGTGACGGTGGTGTCGCTCGACCAGGCGCCCGATGGTTATCGCCAATTCGATGGCGGTGCACCGAAGAAGTTCGTGATCGACCCGCATGGGTTGTTGAACGCGGCGTAGGCGAGCCTTCGTCAGCGACATCGTGTCATCCTTCGGTTTGCGTGAACTTTGTATAGGATCACGCTATTCGCGACGAGGCGTGCTCGGTCGTCGGGCAACTGCGAGCAACGGTCGCAGTTGAAAGCTTTGGTACGAAGCGGCCCGATGACTGGCGCGAGTCGTAGCGTGAGGGTTGCGCCCATTCAGCTTTGCTGAGGGAAACCCTTTGCGCATTGCGCAGACCGATAAAGCACCGATTGGCCGAATAGTCCTGATGAGCAGTAACGCTTCCCCCCTGAATCTGCGCAGTGTGACGCTTTGTGCGGCGGATTCGATCAATCCCGTATTCGCCGCGCGCGCGCTCGAGATCTCAGCGGCCCGGTGCAACTTTGCCGACGCGATCCTCTTCACTCACGAGACCGTACCCACCTCTGTACGTACCGTGCTGATTCCCCGCCTGCAGTCCAAAGAAGACTATTCGGCTTTCATGGTCAAGCATCTGCTCGGCCATGTGACCACACCGTGGGTACTCGTCGTTCAATGGGACGGTTATGTGCTGGACCCCGCGGCGTGGAGTGATACATTTTTCGACTACGACTACATCGGTGCGAAATGGCCGTTCCACCGCGATGGCATGAACGTGGGCAACGGCGGGTTCTCGCTGCGTTCGACAAAGCTGTTGCAGGCGCTGGCGGACGAGCGGTTCGAATTCCTTCCCGGCGTCAATGAGGACGACCTGATCTGCCGCGTATATCGGCCCTTGCTCGAAAGCGGATACGGCATCCGGTTTGCGCCCGAGGAAGTCGCGACCCGCTTTGCTTATGAGCATGTGCTGCCGGAAGGGCCGACATTCGGTTTTCACGCCGTGTTCAACATGTGGCGGCACGTCGGCGACGAGATGCTGATGGATATGGTGCGTAAGCTGGACATCGGGACCTACAGCTCCAACGAGGTCCTGATGCTATTGAAGATCTATTGCGATCAGCGCAAATTCGACTGCGTAAAGGTGATGTACGAGCGTTACCGGCGTCTATGGAGCACCCAGGAGTTCGTGCGGAACATGATGGTGATAGGGCTGACCGCGGAGGCCGCGCTGCAATACGTCGGCCTGTGCGAAAGCGTGGTGAAGAATGCTTGCGATGGATTGTGCGAGTGACGCCGACCAACGATCTGGAGCGGCAACTGCGAAACGCATGCGTGCGTCATGAGCACGAGCCTCACAACCTGGCGATTCTGCGCGAGATATGTGATGTGCTGATCGCACTCGAGCGCGAGGACGAACTCCTTGACTGGGCTGACCGCGCGCTGGCCCTCGGTACTCAGGACCAACATTTTTTTGCCATGCGCGCGTTTGCGCTGGATCTGCAGGGGCGGCATGCCGAGGCGGTCGAGACGAGAACGCATGCCCCGTCGATGGCGGATAATCCCGCGCTCGCCCAACTGCGACTCGGCTACAGCCTGATGATGGCCGGCCATTTCGCTCACGCGATCCAGTTGCTGGATGAGGCGCGACGGCCGGTGGCAACGAGCACGCCCAATGTCCTGGCAACCGCGGAACAGCTTCTCGGCGAGGCGATGCTCAAAGCAGGCGACCCGCGTGGCTTTAAGCACTGGACCCGGCGCAACGATTCTGGCGATGCCGGCAGTTATCGTCCGGCCGGCATCCCGGCGTGGGACGGCGAATCCGATCCGCGCGGCCGGCGGGTGCTCGTCGTGCACCAACTCGGTTTTGGCGACAACTTTCTGCTGGGCGCCTGCGTGGCGGACTGGCGCGCTGCCGGTGCGCAGGTGATGATTACCTGTGACCCGCAGATCTATGCGCTCATGCAGGCGTCCTTGCCCGACTGCGAAGTCGTCAGCGCGGCGCGTCCGTTGCAGACCCATGGCCCACTGCCCGACGCGGTGCGCGCTCAAGTGGAAGCATTCGCGCCGCACTTATACGCGACGCTATTGCATTTGCCGGTGTTGCGCGCCGCGCAGGCGACTCGCCCATACCGGTTTCAGGCGTATCTACGGGCTCCGCCAGCGAAGCGGCAGATTGCGGCAGAGTGGGCGCAACAGTTGCGCGCGCAACATCGCGGAAAGAAGCTCGTCGGGTTGTTCTGGGACTGTGGCCAGCGCCACCTGTCCAATGTCGGCAGCTCAATGCGGTGCTGGGCTGCGCGACGCAGCCTGCCGCTCGATGCGCTCAACCGGCTCGTGACGGATCCCGTGCTGACCGGGCGAATCTGTTTCGTGAATCTGCATCATCCGCTTGCCGAGGCGGCAGCAGGCACGCCGGCCGCTTCGGTCGAGCGCTATCTGCCCGGCATCCACCTTTTCGATGACACCGCCGCATGCATCGGCGAACTGGACGCTGTGTTCGCGGTTGATTCGGCCGTGGCCAATCTTGCCGCGATGATGGGCAAACTGACTTGCGTGCCGGTCAACACGTCCGGCGACTGGCGTTGGGGCCATTCGGGAAGCACGTCCAACTGGGTCGAAAGCGCGACGCAGTTGCGGCAAACGCGGGAGGGCGACTGGAATCCCGTCGTGCGGGATGCAGTGGCGTGGCTGGCCGCGCTATGACAATTGCGGCCTGCGTTCCGTCATCCGCTGAATGGACGGTGCGCTGATGTACTGAGTGCGCACCGCTGACGGAAACGCCGCCGCCTCAAGCCGCCAGCACCGGCGCCACCGCCAGCGACGGCGCCTGCTTGCGTCGTTCTCGCGTCGGCGCCGTGCCGAACGCATCGCGGTAGCTCTTCGAAAAGTGGCAGGCCGACTGGAAGCCGCATGCCATCGTGATGTGCATGATCGACATGTCGGTTTGCAACAGCAACTCGCGCGCGCGCCGCAAACGCAGCGTCAGATAGTAATGCGTCGGCGTCATCCCCAGATGTTCGCGGAACAACCGCTGCAATTGCCGCTGCGACATACCGGCGAGCCGCGCGAGTTCTTCGCGTGAGAGCGGCTCTTCGATGTTGTTCTCCATCAGCGCGATCACTTCGAAAAGCGACTTGTTGGCCGAGCCGAGCCGCGCCACTAGCGGCATTTTCTGTTGCGCGCTGGTGTCGCGCACATGTTCGACAATGAACTGCTCGGCGATCTGCGTGACGCGCGCAGTGCCGACGCGCGGCGCGATCAGGTTCAGCATCATATCGAGCGGCGCGACGCCGCCAGTGCATGTGACGCGATCGCGATCGATCACGAACAGTTCTTTCAGAAAGCGCGTGTCGGGAAACTCTTCCTTGAGCGCCGACATGTTCTCCCAGTGAATCGCGCACGCATACCCGGCCAGCAGACCGGCGCGCGCCAACGCATACGTGCCGGTGCACAGGCTGCCGAGCACGCTGCCCATACGGGCAAAGCGGCGCAGCGCGGAAAGATGGGCGGGCGTGGTCGCATGCTGCACGTCGATGCCGCCGACCACGAACACGATATCGGGCTGACCGACGCATTCCACCGGTCCCGTATCGACCGACAAGCCGTTGCTCGCCATGACCGGACCGCCTTCCGGACTCACGATCGACCAGCGGTAAAGCGTTTGGCCGGTCAGATAGTTCGCCATGCGCAGGACTTCGATCGCGTTAGTGAACGCAATCATGGTGAAGTTGGGAACCGGCATGAATGCGAAATGCGACAACGATGCCGTGCGATCGGTGGACATGGGAGGAATGATTCCTTCGAATCTGTAATGTCGCGTCGCCGTGGGGAGCAGCGACTTCTGTAATTCTGAGGACTAGGGCAACTACCGTGCCATCAGGCTAAACCCCTGGTTACCCATCATTCCAGTCGGATAGCTAACCAAACGGCACCAGAACGGCGCTGGCAGGGTTCATTGGCGCACCCGAATTGCGCACGAAGGTCAGGTGCAGTGCAGCATGATCCGCCGCAAAGCACGCTCGTGCGGCAATCGGTAGAACGCGGGCAAGGGCAGACTTGTGAAAAAAGGACGCTTATGGCGGAAAAGGCAAAGAACGCGTCTGAATTCATAAATTGACGCGCGGGGCGAGCGTCAAGAATAGACGCAATGCACACCGGTAGCAGCAGGGGCGAAGCGAGTCCCAGGCGCGGCTTCCGGCCTTCCGTCAACGACTCCACGGACCTTCCATGTCGAACCCGAATCCTTTCTTCGAAGAATCGCTGGCCACGCGCGATCCGGCGGTGCGCGGCGCTATTTTGAAAGAGCTCGAGCGCCAGCAGTCGCAAGTCGAACTGATCGCGTCGGAAAACATCGTGTCGCGCGCGGTGCTCGAAGCACAGGGCTCGGTGCTGACCAACAAATATGCGGAAGGCTATCCGGGCAAGCGTTACTACGGCGGTTGCGAATACGCCGACGTGATCGAAACGCTCGCGCTCGATCGCATCAAGCAGTTGTTCAACGCGAAGTTCGCCAACGTGCAGCCGCATTCCGGCGCGCAGGCCAACGGCGCGGTGATGCTCGCGCTGGTGAAGCCGGGCGACACGGTGCTTGGCATGTCGCTCGACGCGGGCGGCCACCTCACGCACGGCGCCAAGCCGGCCATGTCGGGCAAATGGTTCAACGCGGTGCAGTACGGTGTCAATCGCGACACGATGCTGATCAATTACGAGCAGATCGAGGAACTCGCGCAGCAGCACAAACCCGCGTTGCTGATCGCCGGCTTCTCGGCTTATCCGCGGGCGCTGGACTTTGCACGGCTGCGCGCGATCGCCGACGGCGTGGGCGCCAAATTGATGGTGGATATGGCGCATATCGCCGGCGTGATCGCGGCGGGGCGTCATCAGAATCCGGTCGAGCATGCGCATGTGGTCACCTCGACCACGCACAAGACACTGCGCGGCCCGCGCGGCGGCTTTGTGCTGACGAATGACGAAGACATTGCCAGGAAAATCAACTCGGCCGTGTTCCCGGGCTTGCAGGGCGGCCCGCTGATGCACGTGATCGCCGGCAAGGCGGTTGCATTCGGCGAAGCACTGCAACCCGGCTTCAAGACCTATATCGACAGCGTGCTCGCCAACGCGCAGACGCTCGGCGAGGTGCTGAAGGCCGGCGGCGTGGATCTGGTGACGGGCGGCACCGACAACCATCTGTTGCTGGTCGATCTGCGGCCGAAGGGCCTCAAGGGCAATCAGGTCGAGCAGGCGCTGGAGCGCGCGGGCATTACCTGCAACAAGAACGGCATTCCCTTCGATACCGAGAAGCCCACGATCACCTCCGGCATTCGCCTCGGCACGCCCGCGGGCACGACGCGCGGCTTCGGCGTGAGCGAATTCCGCGAAGTCGGGCGTCTGATCGTCGAGGTGCTCGATGCGCTGCGCGATCACCCGGAAGGCCATGCCGCAACTGAACAACGCGTACGCCGCGAGATTTTCGCGCTGTGCGAACGCTTTCCCATCTACTAAGCACGCCTGGAGCAAACGATGAGCACTTTGCACGAAAACAGCATCATCATCGACGGTCTGAACATTTCGAAGTTCGAGCGCTCGGTGTTCGAGGATATGCGCAAGGGCGGCGTGACCGCGGTGAACTGCACGGTCTCGGTCTGGGAAAGCTTCCAGAAGACTGTCGATAACATTGCCGAGATGAAGCAGCAGATTCGCGAATACGGCGAGATCCTGACGCTCGTGCGCACGACCGACGACATCTTGCGCGCGAAGAAAGAGAACAAGACGGGCATCATTTTCGGCTTCCAGAACGCGCATGCTTTCGAGGACAACCTCGGTTATATCGAGGCATTCAAGGACCTCGGCGTGAACGTGGTGCAGCTTTGCTACAACACGCAGAACCTGGTGGGCACCGGTTGCTATGAGCGCGATGGCGGTCTGTCGGGCTATGGCCGCGAGGTGATCCAGGAGATGAACCGCGTCGGCATCATGGTCGATCTCTCGCACGTGGGCGGCAAGACTTCTTCCGAAGCGATCGCGGCTTCGAACAAGCCCGTGTGCTATTCGCATTGCTGCCCGTCGGGCCTGAAAGAACATCCGCGCAACAAGAGCGACGAGCAACTGAAAGAGATCGCGGACGCGGGCGGTTTCGTCGGCGTGACGATGTTCGCGCCGTTCCTCAAGCGCGGTCCGGACGCGACCGTTGAAGACTATATCGAAGCGATCGAGTACGTGGTGAACCTGATCGGCGAAGACCAGGTCGGCATCGGCACGGATTTCACGCAAGGCTACAGCACGGAATTCTTCGACTGGATCACGCACGACAAGGGCCGCTATCGCCAGTTGACGAACTTCGGCAAGGTCGTGAATCCGGAAGGCATTCGCACGATCGGCGAGTTTCCGAACCTGACGGCCGCGATGGAACGCGCCGGCTGGAGCGAAACGCGCATCAAGAAGATCATGGGCGAAAACTGGGTACGGGTATTCGGCGAAGTCTGGAAGGTTTGACCGCTGCCTGAATCGACACCTATCCCACAGATAAAAACGGAGCCTCCACATGCAACCCCAACTGCCTATCGACGTCGACGCAAATACCGGCGTCTGGACCACCGACGCGCTGCCGATGCTGTACGTACCGCGTCACTTCTTCACGAACAACCACACCGCTGTGGAAGAAGCCCTCGGACTCGATACGTATGCCGAGATTCTCTACAAGGCCGGCTACAAGTCCGCGTATTTCTGGTGCGACAAGGAAGCGAAGCAGCACGGCATGGCGGGCATGGCGGTGTTCGAGCATTACCTGAAGCGTCTGTCGCAACGCGGCTGGGGCATCTTCACGATCACCGAAGCCGATCCGTCGAGCTCGCGTGCGCGCATCGAACTGCATCACTCTTCGTTCGTGCTGGCGCAGCCGGGCAAGGTCGGCAAGCTTTGCTACATGTTCGCCGGCTGGTTCGCGGGCGCGATGGACTGGGTCAACGATACCGCGCCGGACGCCTCGCGCAAGGGCCCGCCATCGCATTCCAGAGAAGCGCAATGCGCCGCTGAAGGCCACGAACACTGTGTGTTCGAAGTGTCGCCGCTCGCATCGTAAGCGCAACCGTAAGCACACAGATAAACGGCTTCCACCACGGCGCACGGCACAGCGCAACAAGCAATTCATTCCGAGGTCGATCGCGATGCGTTACCCGAACCTTTTCAAGCCTCTCACGCTGAACAAGCTGACTTTGCGCAACCGTATCGTCAGCACCGCGCACGCGGAGGTCTATGCGGAACCGGGCGGACTGCCTGGCGACCGTTATATCCGTTACTACGAGGAGAAGGCCAAGGGCGGCGTCGGCCTTGCTGTGTGCGGCGGTTCGAGCCCGGTGTCGATCGACAGCCCGCAAGGCTGGTGGAAGTCGGTGAATCTGTCGACCGACAAGATCATCGACCCGCTTGCGCGGCTCGCCGAAGCGATGCACACGCATGGCGCGAAGATCATGATCCAGGCCACGCATATGGGACGCCGCTCGGCGTTTCACGGCGAGCATTGGCCGCATCTGATGTCGCCGTCCGGCGTGCGGGAGCCGGTGCACCGCGGCAATGCGAAGATCATCGAGGTCGAGGAAATTCGCCGCATCATCAGCGATTTCGCGGCCGCGGCGAAGCGCGTGAAAGATGCGGGCATGGACGGCGTCGAAATCTCGGCCGCGCACCAGCATCTGATCGACCAGTTCTGGAGCCCGCGCACCAACTTCCGTACCGACGAATGGGGCGGTTCGCTGGAAAACCGCCTGCGTTTCGGCACTGAAGTATTGAAGGCCGTGCGTGAAGCGGTAGGCGCGGACTTCTGCGTCGGCTTGCGCATGTGCGGCGACGAGTTCCATGAAGACGGGCTCGATCACGAGCAACTGAAAGAGATCGCTCAGGCCATGAGCGAAACCGGCCTGATCGACTACCTCGGCGTGATCGGTTCGGGTGCGGACACGCACAACACGCTTGCCAACTGCATGCCGCCCATGGCGCTGCCGCCCGAGCCGTTCGTGCATCTCGCGGCCGGTATCAAATCGGTGGTCAAGCTGCCCGTCATGCACGCGCAAAGCATTCGCGACGCGGGCCAGGCCGAGCGCCTGCTCGCCAGCGGCATGGTCGATCTGGTCGGCATGACGCGCGCGCAGATTGCCGATCCGCATATGGTCATCAAGATCCGCGATGGCCGCGAGGACGAAATCAAACAGTGCGTCGGCGCGAATTATTGCATCGACCGTCAATACAACGGGCTCGACGTGCTGTGCGTGCAGAACGCCGCGACCTCGCGCGAAGAAACGATGCCGCACGTGATCGCCAAAACGCGTGGGCCGAAGCGCAAGGTGGTCGTGGTCGGCGCGGGTCCGGCGGGACTCGAAGCGGCACGCGTGGCGAAGTCGCGCGGTCACGACGTGGTGCTGTTCGAGAAGAACGACTACGTGGGCGGCCAGATCATGCTGGCCGCGAAAGCGCCGCAGCGCGAACAGATGGCGGGCATCGTGCGCTGGTTCGACATGGAGACCAAGCGCCTCGGCGTGGACCGGCGTCTCGGTGTCGCCGCCGACGAGCAGACCATCATGGCCGAGAAGCCGGACATCGTCGTGCTCGCCACGGGCGGCTCGTCGTTCACGTCGCAAGTCGCGGCGTGGGGCGTCGACGAAGGTCTCGCCGTCAGTTCGTGGGACGTGTTGTCGGGCAAGGTGGAGCCGGGCAAGAACGTGCTGGTGTACGACGGCGTCAGCACGCATGCCGGCGCGGGCGTGGCCGATTTCATGTCGAGCCGCGGCTCGAATGTCGAGATCGTGACGCCGGACGTGAAAGTGGCCGACGACGTGGGCGGCACCACGTTCCCGATTTTCTACCGGCGTCTGTACGCGCAAGGCGTGATCCATACGCCGAACTACTGGCTCGACAAGGTCTACGAGGAAGACGGCAAGAAGATCGCCGTGATCCGCAACGAGTACACCGAAGAGCAGGAAGAGCGCGCGGTCGATCAGGTGGTGATCGAAAACGGCAGCACGCCGAACGACGAGTTGTACTGGAAGCTCAAGCCGGAATCGGTCAATCGCGGCCAGGTCGACGTGCATAAGCTGTTCGCCTCCGAGCCGCAACCGTCTTTGAGCGAAGAACTCGGCAATGGCCGCTTCCTTCTGTTCCGCGTCGGCGACTGCATTTCCATGCACAACATTCACGGCGCGATCTACGACGCGCTGCGCCTTTGCAAGGATTTCTGACGATGAGCCCCGTGTTTGTCATCACCGTCCTGTTGTGGTTGTCGGTGGCTGGTCTGGCGTTCGCGCTCGTCAAGCGCGCCGCGTATTGGCGCGAAGGCCGCGCCACGGCGGCGGGCGCTTACGGCTGGACCAATCTGCTGGCGATTCCCAAGCGCTATTTCGTGGACCTGCATCATGTGGTGGCGCGCGATCCGTACATCGCCAAAACGCACGTGGCGACCGCGGGCGGCGCGATTCTCGCGATGGCGCTGGTGTTCGTCAACTACGGGCTGGCTATTTACTCGCCGTGGCTGGACAAGCTGATCTTTCTGGCCGCGCTCGTCATGCTGGTCGGCGCGGTGTTCGTCTGGCGCCGCCGCCACGGCGCGAAAGCGGTGCCGGCGCGGCTCTCGCGCGGGCCATGGGATCATCTGCCGCTGCTGCTCGGGTCGTTTGCGCTCGGTCTGGTGCTGTTCATCGCGCTGCCGGCTTCCGCGATGTCCGGTGCGCTCGCCGTCATCGTCGCGCTGCTGATCGCGGTGGGCGCGTTTGCGATGACGTTCGGCGCGGCGCGCGGCGGCCCGATGAAGCATGCGCTCGCCGGGTTGCTGCATCTCGCGTTTCATCCGCGTCAGGAGCGTTTTGCCGAGCGCAATGACGCGGACGTGGTGCCGCCTACCGCATTGAAAGCACCGCTGCTCGACGCGAAGGAATACGGCGTCGGCAAGCCGGTCGAGTTTCGCTGGAACCAGTTGCTCAGTTTCGATGCGTGCGTGCAGTGCGGCAAGTGCGAAGCAGCCTGTCCCGCGTTCGCCGCGGGTCAGCCGCTCAATCCGAAGAAGCTGATTCAAGACCTCGTCACGGGCATGGTGGGCGGCACGGACGCCGAATACGCGGGCAGTCCCACGCCGGGCATTCCGGTCGGCAAGCACGCCGGTGCGCCGGGCAAGCCGCTGATCTCCAGCCTGATCGAAGCGGACACGCTGTGGTCCTGCACGACCTGCCGCGCTTGCGTGCAGGAGTGCCCGATGCTGATCGAGCATGTGGACGCGATTGTGGATATGCGCCGCAATCAGACGCTGGTTGAAGGCAGCGTGCCGGGCAAGGGGCCGATCACGCTCGCGAATCTGCGCGAGACGGGCAGTTCGAACGGCTACGACATCGGCGCGCGTTACGACTGGGCCGTCGATCTGCAAGTGCAGGTCGCGCAACCGGGCCGTCCGGTGGACGTGTTGCTGATCGCCGGCGAAGGCGCGTTCGACATGCGCTATCAGCGCACGCTGCGCGCTTTGGTCAAGGTGCTCAATCGCGCGGGCATCGACTATGCGGTGCTGGGCGGCGTGGAAACCGATACGGGCGACACTGCCCGCCGTCTCGGCGACGAAGCGACCTTCCAGCAGCTCGCGCACAAGCTGATCGGCACGCTCTCGCAGTACTCGTTCCGCAAGATCGTCACCGCGGACCCGCACGTGCTGCACAGCCTGCGCAACGAATATCGCGCGCTGGGCGGTTTCTACGAGGTGCAGCATCACACGGCGCTGATCGAGCAACTGGTCGCGAGCGGGAAGCTCACGCCGCGTGCGGTGGCCGCGTTTGCGGATCGCAAGATCACGTATCACGACCCGTGCTATCTGGGCCGCTATAACGGTGAAACGGAGGCGCCGCGCCGCTTGCTGAAGACCATCGGAATCAAGGTCGTGGAGATGGAGCGCAATGGCATGCGCGGACGCTGCTGCGGCGGTGGCGGCGGGGCGCCCCTCACCGATATTCCGGGCAAGCGGCGCATTCCCGACATTCGTATCGACGACGCGAAAACCGTCGGTGCGGAGATCGTCGCGGTCGGCTGCCCGAATTGCACAGCGATGCTCGAAGGCGTTGTGGGGCCGCGTCCGGAAGTGCTGGACGTCGCCGAACTGGTTGCTGCGGCGCTGGAGTAACGCGATGAACTCTCTCAAACGAATCGACCCGCGCCGTCCGTTCACGATCACGGCAGACGGACTCAGGCGTATCACCCTCGGTGTGACGGGTGTGGCGGGCTCACTGGAATTCACCGCGCACGGCGCCTCGCATCGCGAACAGGCCAAACCGCGCCGCACCACGGCGACGCCTCAGCGTGTGATGCTGGTGGCCGCCCACGCGGACCGTGGCGCGCTGGACGATCACGCGCGCCAGGTATTGGCCGGCGCCGCCCTGATTGCGGACGCAACGACCGAGGTGGTGTTGCTGGTCTTCGGCGAGTTCAGCGGCGACGCCGCAGCGCTCGGCGCCGACAAACTGATCGAATTGCCGATGTTCGACCGCCGCACCTTCGCGCCGCTGGACGAATTGAATGCGCTGGCCGCGTGCGTCGCGGCTTACGCGCCGGCGCATGTTTTCCTCCCCGATAACGCAACCGGCGACGGCGACCTTGGCCGCCGTTACGCAGCCGCAGCGAATGCGAGCGTCGCCACGCATGTCGTCGAGATCGACGCCGCGCATGTGGCGGCCTATGTTCAGGCGAATACAGCGTATGCCGCGCGCACGTTGCCCGAGGTAGTGCTGCTCGCGCCCAACGCGGTCGATCCGAAGCTGCCGTTCGTCGGCGCGGGCGAGCGAGTCATGTGGCGCTTCGACGGCGACGCCGCAGCAGCGCAAGGCGCGGTGCGCGATCTCGGCATCGAGGAAATCGACGCCGCGCAACTGGCGCTCGAAGAAGCGGATTTCATCGTTTCGGCGGGCAACGGCGTGCGCGACGTGCCGGCGTTCGAGCGTCTGGCGGCCACGCTGGGCGCGGCCATCGGCGCGAGCCGTGTGGCCGTGGACGACGGCAAGTTCACCCGCGACAAACAGATCGGTGCGACCGGCAAGACCGTCGAAGCGAGTGTGTATATCGCCTTCGGCATTTCCGGCGCGGTCCAGCATCTGCAAGGGATCAAGGACTGCCGGCATGTGATCGCGGTGAATCTCGACGCGAGCGCGCCGATCGCCAAGCGCGCGAACCTGACAGTGATCGCGGACGCGCAGGAAACCATCGCGGCGCTCAACGAAGCAGCGGCCGCGGCGCGCACTGCGCGCGGAACCGGTGCGGCGCTGCTGAATTCAACGGCTGTCAACGAAGGAGCGCTCGCATGAAGATTGCCGTCCTCGTTTCCGTGGGTCGTCATCCGGTGAGCGGCACGGCGCGCTACAGCCGCAACGATGCCGCCGCGCTGACCATGGCGCTCTCGCTCGCCAGAAAACACAACGCGACGCTCGACGTGCTGCATGCGGGCGATCCGTCGAACCCTGCGTTGAAGGAGTATCTGGCACTCGGCGCACGTTCGGTCGAAGTGCTTGAAATAGCCACGACACCTGAAATCCAGGCGGACGCAGCCGCTCCGCTAGCCGCGCGGCTGCGTGGCTACGACCTCGTTCTGACCGGCACGCGCGCGGAAGGCGCGTTCGACAGCGGCATGCTGCCGTATCGCGTCGCCAATGCGCTGGATATTGCGCTGGTCGGCGCGGCTGTCGACGTGACGTTGCGCGACGGTTGTGCGGAAGTGCGCCAGTTCATGCCGAAGGGGTTGCGCCGCCGCGTGGAGGTGCGGTTGCCCGCGCTGATCGCCGTGCACCCGCTGGCCAACGCCGCTCCCACGTACGCCTACGCACGGTTGCGCGAAGGCACGATCCGCCCGGTCGCCGCGCAAGCCGCCGGCAGCGCCGACGAGCTTGCCTGGACTATCCGCCCGGCAGCCGCCAAACCGGTGCGGCTTGCCGCCGCCGAAAAGCGTTCCGGCCACGCCCGCATGCTGTCTGCCACGACGACCGAGAGCCGAGGCGGCAGCGTCGTAATTGAAGGGAGTTCCGTCGAAAAAGCACAAGTCATTCTCGCGTATTTGCGCGAGCATCAACTCGTGGATTACTGATTTCCGGTTCGGGCCAGCATGCGACCAGGAGGGCCTGGCGCGGCGCCAGACGTGACATGCAACGGAGCACACAATGAAAGTTTCGGCAGACGTTCGCGCAATGATCGAACGCCGTAAGAAGAATCACACGTTGGAAGCGCCTTTCTATACGAGCGAGAATATTTTCGCGCTCGACATGGAGGCGATCTTCCGGCAACACTGGATTCAGGTCGCGGTGGAACCGGACGTGCCGGAGCCGGGCGACTACATCACCGTGGAGATCGGCAACGATTCGATCCTGATCGTGCGCGACGACGATATGCAGGTGAGGGCGTTTCACAACGTCTGCCGCCATCGCGGCGCGCGCCTGTGCAATACCGACAAAGGCTCGCTCGGCAATATCGTCTGCCCGTATCACAGCTGGACGTATAACCTGAACGGCGATCTGATGTTCGCCGAACACATGGGCGACCAGTTCGACCGCTGCAAACATAGCCTGAAGTCCGTGCATCTCGAGAATCTGGCCGGCCTGATTTTCATTTGCCTCGCGGACAACCCGCCAGCGGACTTCGCCGTGGTGCGCGCGGCGATGGAACCGTATCTGTTGCCGCACGATCTGGCCAACTGCAAGATCGCGGCCTCGATCGACATTGTCGAAGAGGGCAACTGGAAACTCACGATGGAAAACAATCGCGAGTGCTATCACTGCGTCGCGAACCATCCCGAGTTGACCATTTCGCTGTACGAATACGGTTTCGGTTATCAGCGCACGCCGGCCAATGAAGAGGGCATGGCCGCGTTCGAAGAGACCGTGGCTCGCCGCACCGCGCAATGGGAAGCGATGCAGTTGCCTTCCGCGGAAATCGAACGGCTTGCCGATCTGGTCACCGGTTTTCGCACTCAACGCCTGCCGCTCGATCGCGACGGCGAATCGCAGACGCTCGACGCGAAAGTGGCCTCGAAGAAACTGCTCGGCGGCTTCGAGCAGGCCGATCTCGGCGGCCTGTCGTTCTGGACGCAGCCTAATTCGTGGCATCACTTCATGAGCGATCATATTGTCAGCTTCTCGGTGATTCCGCTCTCGGCGGGCAAGACGCTGGTGCGCACCAAGTGGCTCGTTCACAAGGATGCGCGCGAAGGCATCGATTACGACGTGAACAACCTCACGGCTGTGTGGCGCGCGACGAACGATCAGGATCGCGCACTCGTCGAGTACTCGCAACGCGGCGCGACGAGCAGCGCTTATGAGCCGGGTCCGTATTCGCCGTTCACGGAAGGCCTCGTCGAGAAGTTCTGCGAGTGGTACATCGGCCGCCTGGCGGATTACAGCAATGCGCCCCAAACCCATGAAGCAGGCGAAACCACGCCGGCTTCGCACGGCGAAAAAGTCGTGTCTTTCATGCGCTGAGCGCGGCACCGCAACCAGGAGTCGGAGAAAACAATGATGCGCGATCAGGCGACGTTTCAGCTCAGCACCCAGCCGGCCGCGGACCACGCTGCCAGCCGGGTCACGCAGCCGCGTTTCTGGGAAGCGTTGCCGGCGCGCTGGAACAGCGACACCGACGACACGCTGGTGTGCTGCCAGGTCCGCCAGGAAACGCACGACGTAAAGAGCTTTTTCTTTCGCGCGCCGTCCGGACGGGCGTTCGTATTCGAGCCGGGGCAGTTCATTACGCTGGAACTGGAGATAGACGGCGAGTCGATCAATCGCTGCTATACGATCTCTTCGCCGCCCACGCGTCCGCATACGATCTCGATCACGGTCAAGCGCGTGCCGGGCGGCAAGGTGTCGAACTGGCTGCATGACAATCTGCACGCGGGCGCCGAGGTTCGCGTGCTCGGGCCGGCGGGCGAATTCACCTGCGCGCGGCACCCGGCGCGTAAATTCCTGTTTTTATCGGCGGGCTCGGGTATTACGCCGCTGATGTCGATGAGCCGCGCGCATCATGAACTCGGTGAAGATAGCGACATCGTGTTCGTGCATAGCGCCCGCACACCGGACGACATTATCTTCGCGCGCGAACTCGACCTGATCGCGTCGAATCAGGCGCATTTCCGCACCGCGTTTGTTTGCGAACGGCTCGGCGCGCGCACGAACTGGCCAGGTGTGACCGGTTTTCTGACATTGCCGCTGCTCAAGCTCATCGCGCCGGACTTTCTGGAACGTGAGATCTTTACCTGCGGACCCGCGCCGTACATGCAAGCGGTGCGCAATCTGCTGGACGAGGGCGGTTTCGATCGCAGTCACTACCACGAGGAAAGTTTCTCGTTCGAGACCGTGGGCGAAGTGGCCGCGCAGTTGACCACCGCTCACGTGGCGGACGCGTTGCTGAACGCGAGCGCGCCGGTCACGGCCGAGAGCTTTATCGAGGCGCGCGAACAGGCGCCGGGCTTCACGCCCGCGCTCGCACCGGCGCCCGCTTCCATAGAAACGGAAACCCGCTTCAAGGTGAGTTTCGCCAAGAGCAATCGCGAGATCGAATGCGGCAGTGGCCAGCACGTGCTCGACGCCGCGAAGAAAGCGGGCGTGCGGCTGCCCGCGTCGTGTACTCAGGGTATGTGCGGCACCTGCAAGGTCAAGCTGGTATCGGGGGAAGTCGCGATGAAACACGCAGGCGGCATTCGCCAGCGTGAGATCGATCAGGGCATGGTGCTGTTGTGCTGCAGCAAGCCGTTGACCGATCTGGTCGTGGATAAGTAAGACGAGAAGGACGGCCCCCAGTGGCCGAAGTCGCGTGCGGACAACTGGATGTCGGAAAACAACGCTACCTGGCAATTCTGGCTGGCGATTCTAAATGCTCATTGGGTTGTTGTGACGGCAAACGGGAGAACGGCGATGAGACTGATCAAAAAGATATTCGTGTTGAGCGCATTGAGCGCGGCGCTGACGGCAAGCAGCGTGAGTGTGTCGGCCGATACCAAGCCGACTATCAAGATCGGTTACGTGGAAGGCTGGGACGACAGCGTCGCGACCTCGAACGTGGCCGCGCGCGTGATCGAAAAGCGTCTGGGCTACCAGGTGCAACTCGTGCCGGTCGCAGCCGGCGTGATGTGGCAAGGCGTGGCGCGCGGTGACCTCGATGCGACGCTGTCCGCGTGGCTGCCGGTCACGCACGGCGCGTACTGGAACAACTTCAAGGACAAGGTGGTCGACCTCGGTCCGAACTTCAACGATGCGAAGATCGGCCTGATCGTGCCAGAAAACGCCGACGTGAAGAGCGTGGGCGATCTGGAGGCGAAGAAGACGGAGTTCGGCTCCCGCATCGTCGGGATCGACGCCGGCGCGGGCGTGATGCAGAAAACCAGCGAGGCGATCAAGGCCTACGGACTCGATTACACGCTGATGCCGAGCTCGGGCAGCGCGATGACCGCCGAACTGGCGCGCTCGGAAGCGGCGAGCAAGCCGATTATCGTGACGGGCTGGAAGCCGCACTGGATGTTCGCGAAGTACAAGCTCAAATTCCTCGAAGATCCGAAGAAGGTGTTCGGCGAAGCGGAGCACGTGGATAGCGTCGTGAATCCTGACCTCGAGAAGAAGGCGCCGACGGTTGTCGCGTTCCTCAAGAAGTTCCAATGGAAGCCGGGTGAGATCGACAGCGTGATGCTGGCCACGCAAAACGGCGAGAAGCCGACTGCTGCCGCGGATGCGTGGATCAGCGCGCACGGTGATCGCGTGGATAGCTGGGTGAAGTGATTACGCGCTTAGTGTGAACGTGTTGCCGCTTCGGTGAAGCGGCAGCTTTCAGAGAGACGCCGCTTTCAGCGGCGTTTTCGTTTATTGCAGCACAACGGTCCGATCGCCGTTGATAAACACCCGCCGCTCGATAAACGCCTTGACGGCCCGCGCCAGCGTGATGCATTCGACGTCGCGCCCGGTGGCAAGCAGGCGCTCCGGGCTATACGAATGATCGACGCGCTCCACCACCTGTTCGATGATCGGACCCTCGTCGAGATCGTCAGTGACAAAGTGCGCGGTGGCGCCGATCAGTTTGACGCCGCGCGCATGCGCCTGGTGATACGGTTTCGCACCCTTGAAGCCGGGCAGGAAAGAATGGTGGATATTGATCGCGCGTGCCGCGAGCGCACGGCTCGTTTCCCCGGACAGAATCTGCATATAGCGCGCGAGAATCATCAACTCCGCGCCCGATGTCTCGAACAGATCGAGCAGGCGCGCTTCCTGTTGCGGCTTCGTATCGGCGGTGATCGGCAGATGGTGGAAGGGCAGGCCATGCTGCTGCGCCAAGGGTTCGAGATCGCGATGATTCGAACCGATGCCGACAATGTCCATTTTTAGCTCGCCCATGCGCCAGCGGAACAGCAGATCGGCGAGACAGTGTTCGAGTTTCGACACCATGATCAGGACTTTCGGCCGCGTGCCGACGTCGTGCATGGCCCATGTCATGCGGAAGCGCTCGGCGATCGGCTCGAATTCGCGCTTGAGGCCCGCGGCATGCAGCGTCTCGCTGCTGTCCACGCCGTGGAACACGCAGCGCACGAAAAAGCGTTCACTCAGGTCGTCGTCGAAAACGGTCAGTTCGTCGATATAGCAATGATGCCGGTCGAGAAAGCCGACAACGGCGGCGACCTGGCCCGCCGCGCTCGGACACGCGACGGTGAGAACCAGTTGATCGGGGCGGGAATCGGCGGACATGCGCTCTCCACTTGGATGATAGGGCGATGCCACGGGGCGCGGCATGCATCATCGCAGTAGATCAAATCAGGCGCATGCGCGGATAGAAGCTAAACGCCGTCGCGCTGGAACGGGAGCGCCAGATTCGGGGGCGGTGCTCAGTCGGCGTCGAGTCCGCATTCGCCGAGCAGCCATTGGCGAAAGGCGCTAACAGCGGGCGTCGCCGCGCGCTGCGTGACGAGCAGATAGCCGCGCTCGGTGACGACCGGCGGCTCGAACAGTTCGACGAGTTGCCCCGTTGCAAGCAGTTCGTCGACGAGCGGCGCCCAGCCGAGCGCGACGCCCTGGCCCATGATCGCCGCATGGGCCACGAGCGTAAAACTGTTGAACGTGATGCCGCGATGCGCGGGCGGCGCATCCAGCGCGTGCGCGGCGAACCAGTCGGTCCAGGACAGCCAGCGCGCCGGCTGGGTCGGTTCGAGATGCAGCAACGGGAGGTGCAGCAGCTCGGACGGCGTACGCAGCGACGGGTGTGCCGCGGCAAAGGCGGGGCTGCACACCGGCGTGACGCGCTCGGGAAACAGTTTGACCACGCCGCGCGCGCTCCAGTCGGCGTGTTCGTCGCCGAATGCAATGGCAATGTCCGCCTGATCGTGCGAAGGATCGAACACGTTCTGAGAGGTGATGATCTTCACGTCGACGTCCGGCATCAGCGCCTTGAACTGCGATAAACGTGGCATCAGCCAATAGGTGGCGAAGCCGAAATCGGTGGAGAGCGTGAGGGTTTGCGGCATGCGCCGCGCGCGGATTTCGCTGGTGGCGAGGCGAATCGTGTCGAGCGCGTGGCGCACCGCTTCGAACAACCGCTCACCGTCTTCCGTGAGCGTAACGCCGCGATGGCCGCGCTCGAAGAGCGGGGTGCCCAGCGCTTCTTCAAGCTGCACGACGCGCTGGCTGACAGCCGGCTGTGTCGAACCCATCTCGCGCGCGGCAGCCGTGAAGCTGGCCAGACGCGCAGCGGATTCGAACATGGCCAGCGCCTGCATTGGCGGCAAGCGATCCTGCCTCGGCATAACAACCCCTTATAGGCACATAACGATTTGCCGTCTTCACAGTCGCGAATTGGACGGCAATAGTGGTGCGCATGCCGGGCCCGGCATCGGGCCGCGCGTTTGCCGTTGCAACAACGGCGGCATTTGCACCGACACTTGTGATTCTATTCGAGGCACGCCCCCATGCTTGAGAGCAAAAAGAATATCCTCATCCTGATGGCTGACCAGATGACGCCGTTCGCGTTGGCCGCATACGGACACCGTCTGACCAGGACCCCCAATCTCGACCGGCTCGCCAAGCAAGGCGTGGTATTCGAATCCGCCTATTGCGCGAGTCCGCTATGTGCGCCATCGCGGTTTTCCTTCCTGTCGGGCAAGCTGCCGTCGGCAATCGGCGCCTATGACAATGCAGCGGAATTTCCGTCGCAAACGCTGACGTTCGCGCACTATCTTCGCGCCGAAGGATATCGCACCATTCTGTCCGGCAAGATGCATTTCTGCGGCGCCGATCAGTTGCATGGCTTCGAAGAGCGGCTCACCACCGACATCTATCCTGCCGACTTTGGCTGGACGCCCGACTGGGCGCATTTCGAAGCGCGCCCCACGTGGTATCACAACATGAGCTCCGTGATCGATGCGGGCCCGTGCGTGCGCACCAACCAACTCGATTTCGATGACGAAGTCACGTTCACCACGCGCCAGAAACTCTTCGACATCGCACGCGAACGTCATGCCGGAAAAGATGCAAGACCATTCTGCATGGTCGCCTCGCTAACCCATCCGCACGACCCGTATGCGATTCCAAAAAAGTACTGGGACCTGTATCGCGACGAAGACATCGACATGCCCGCGTTTCGCGATTCAATCGAAGACGCCGATCCGCATTCGAAGCGCCTGCGCCATGTATGCGAAACCGACCGCACGCCGCCCACGGATCAGCAGATTCGCAATGCGCGCCGAGCCTACTACGGCGCAATCTCCTACGTCGACGACCAGTTCGGCGCGATCCTCGAAGCGCTCGAACAGTCGGGACTCGCGAAAGACACGATGATCGTCGTAACCTCCGACCACGGCGAGATGCTCGGAGAGCGGGGCCTCTGGTACAAGATGACCTTCTTCGAAGGTGGCTGCCGCGTTCCGCTGATCGTGCACGCGCCGCAGCAATTCGACGCGCATCGCGTGCGGGCATCCGTTTCGCATCTCGATCTGCTGCCCACGCTGGTCGAACTGGCGCGCGGCGAATCGCCGGCCATGTGGCCCGATTCGCTCGATGGACAGAGCCTCGTGCCGCATCTGCAGGGCCGCCAAGATGGTCACGATGAAGCCATTGGCGAATATCTGGCGGAAGGTGCGATTGCGCCGATCGTGATGGTGCGGCGCGGCCGCTTCAAATTCATTCATACGCCAGCGGATCCCGATCAACTTTACGACGTCGCAGCGGACCCGCTGGAGCGGGAGAATCTTGCCGCGCGCAGCGAATACGCGGCACAGGTCGCGGCGTTGCGTGAGGAGATCGCGCAACGCTGGGATCTCGCCGCGCTGCACAACGAAGTGTTGCAAAGCCAGCGGCGGCGTCATTTTCATTTCGCTTCCACGACACAGGGCACGGTCGCGTCGTGGGACTGGCAGCCGCATGTCGATGCGAGCCAGCGCTATATGCGCAATCACATCGATCTGGATACGCTCGAAGCGATGGCGCGTTTTCCCGCCGTCGTGCGTTGATTCCCACTCTGCTAACGATCCACCCCACCTCACGAACAGGAAGCCGACATAATGAAAAAGCTCTTCAAACAGGCGGTAACCGGCGTGGCGCTGCTTTGCGCGTCGGCCACATTCGCGTTGGCCGCCGAGCCGCAGTCGTGCACGCAAGTCAACATGGCGGGGCCCGGATGGACCGACATCGACGCCACCAATGCGATCACCGGCGTACTGTTGAAGGCGCTGGGCTATAAGCAGAGCGTGGCGAACCTGTCGGTGCCGATCACATATCAAGGCTTGAAGAAAGGGCAGATCGACGTGTTTCTCGGCAACTGGATGCCCGCGCAGGCGCCGGTCGTCAAACCGTTCGAGGAAGAAAAGTCGATCGAGGTTGTGCATCCGAATCTGAGCAACGCCAAGTTCACGCTGGCCGTACCCGATTATGTGGCGGCGGCCGGCATCCATTCTTTCACGGATCTGGCAAAGAACGCCGACAAGTTCGATAGCAAGATCTATGGCATCGAACCTGGCGCACCGGCCAATCAGAACATCAAGAAGATGGTCGACGACAAGGCGTTCGGCCTCGGCAACTGGAAGCTCGTCGAGTCGAGCGAGACCGGCATGCTCACGCAGGTGGAGCGGGCAGTGCGCGAGAAGAAATGGATTGTCTTTCTTGCGTGGGAACCGCACTTGATGAACACCAGGTTCAAGCTCACTTACCTTGATGGCGGCGACAGGTACTTCGGGCCCAACTACGGCGGCGCCACGGTCAATACGGTGGCGCGCAGCGGCTATGCCGAGCAGTGTCCGAACGTCGGCAAGCTGTTCAGGCAGCTCACCTTCAATGTCGATCTGGAAAACGGCGTGATCACCGAAGTACTGGAAAAGAAGACCCCTGTGAACGCTGCCGCGACCGAAGCGCTCAAGCGTCACCCTGAATTGTTGAAGTCGTGGCTCGACGGCGTGAACACGGCGAGCGGCGCCAATGGTTTGCAAGCCGTGCAAACGGCGCTCGGCATGAAATAACAGCGCATTCCTAACCATGAAGTCGCCAGGCGACAGATTTATGTCGCTTCCGGTCGAATCCTCCTAAATCTGGACTCGTATTCTTGATCCGGCGATGTGAATGTGACTGGTCATTACATGCATCGCAGATAGCTTCAATCCGTTTTACTCGGTCTCAGCCGGTTTCGAACTGCCCGTCATGCGAGAAGCGCCGCGCGCTGGTCAACAGCGCGCAGCAGGGATCGCTTTATCCAACGAAATACGCAGGCAAAGAGCAGGGGAGAATTAGATGAAGAAGAGCAATGCCGTCAGCCTTTCGGGACTCGCTATCGCGGCAAGCGCTATCTGTGCGCCGATGGCCGCCCATGCGCAAAGCAGCGTCACACTGTACGGCATTCTGGATGCCGGCATCACCTACGTGAACAATGCCGGTGGCGCCAACCAGTTCAAATTCGACGACGGTATTTCGTACGGTAACCGGATCGGTTTCAAGGGCGTCGAAGATCTCGGCGGCGGCTTGCAGGCCGTGTTCGTACTCGAGTCGGGTTTTCACGTGGGCAACGGGCAACTCGGATTCGGCGGCGCGTTGTTCGGCCGCCAGGCATATGTCGGCCTGAAGAGCAACTGGGGTACGCTCTCGCTCGGTAATCAGCTCGACATGACCGAGGAGTTTGTCTACCTCTATAACATCTCGTCGTGGGCGAGCGGTTATGCGATCCATCAGGGCGACTTCGACCGGATGAACGGCGACCGGCTGCCGAATTCGGTCAAGTTTCTCTCCAACGACTACGCAGGCTTCTCGTTCGGCGGCATGTATTCGTTCGGCAATACCGCGGGCGACTTTCACAACAAGAGCGCATGGAGCGTGGGTGCGCGTTACGAGCACAGCGACTTCAACATGGGCGCGGCCTATACGCAATTGAACAATCCGTACGGCATCTACGCATTCGACCCGTACGCGATGATCGGCACGCGCACGTTCCTCGGCAAGCCGACCGTGTCCGTCGATCCCGCGACCGGCGCGGTAACGGACCTGTACAGCTCGTCGGCGTTTCCGGTCGACAAGCAAGGGGCGTTTGCCGTGGGTGCGGCCTATACGATCGGCAAGGTCATGCTGAGCGGCGACTTCACTTACACCACGATCAAGGGGCTCGGCGAGACCTCGCATATGCAGGTCTATGAGGTTGGCGCTTCTTATACGTTCACCCCGGCGTTGATGCTGTACGGCGGATATCAACACACACGGTTCGAAGGCAACCACTGGAACCAGGGCTCGCTCGGCCTGCATTACCTGTTGTCCAAGCGCACGGACGTCTATATTTCCGGCGACTATCTGCGCGCGTCGGATGGCGTGAACGCGGTGATCGGCTATAGCTTCACGCCGTCTTCGTCGAACACGCAGAGCGACGTGCGGATCGGCATGCGTCATTCGTTCTGACCGGTGGCAAAGGGCGGCTTTCCGTGTGTCACGGGAACCGCCCGTGTCATTACGATGGCCGTTCGAGCTGTTTCTTGAACGTTTCGATCAGCGCCCGCACTTTGGCCGGCGGATGGCTGGTGGGCGGAAACACCGCCTGAATGCTAGCAGGCTCGGTCGCCCATTCGGGCAACAGGCGGATCAACCGGCCCGCGGCGACATCGGCGTCGATCGAGAAATCAGTCAACAGGCCGAATCCGCCGCCGGCAAGCGTCGCCGAGCGGCACGCGTTGGCCGTGTTCACAAGAAACGCGTTTTCGCAGCGCACGCTTTCGGCGTCGCCGTCGTCTGTGCTCTTGCCATTGCTGCGCCGCAGCTCGAGCGTCAATGGGTGCGGCAAGACCGTCAACGCGCAGTAGGGCATCGCCGACAGCTCAGCGGGCGTTTGCGGCTCGCCCCATATTTCGACGAACTCCGGACTCGCTACGATCCACTTGACGAAGCTGCCGAGCTTCACCGCCCGGTAATTGGAGTCGGCCAGCCGGCCGAGGCGGATTGCCACGTCGATGCCGTCCGCGATGAGATCCACATATTGGTCGGTGCACAGCAATTCGACATTGAGCTGCGGATTCGCGCGGCGCAGTTCGACGAGCGCCGGCGCGACGGCAAGCGAGCCGTAGTCGATCGGTGAGCTCACGCGCAAGGTGCCGCGCACAGGCGCCGATTCTCCGCCGATCGCCGTCAGTGCTTCTTCCGTGGCGCGCAGGATCTTCACGCTGGCGTCGTAAAACGCGCGGCCCGCTTCCGTCAAGCCTAGCCGCCGCGTCGTGCGGACCAGCAGGCTCGCGCCCACCTCGGCCTCGAGCCGCTGCATGTGCGTGCTGACCATGGTTTTGGCGAGGCTCAGACGCGCTGCCGCGGCGGTCAGCGAGCCGGCCTCGACGACCGCGACGAAGATCGCCAGGCGGTTCAGGTTTACGTCGCGTACGTCGGCCATGGTGGATTGTCCATCTTCGATTGACTGTGTTTCCCGGATTATCGGGCTTCTGCAAAGGCGTTCGTGCGCATTATGCTCGTTCCATCCCTTCCTGCTCGATGGAGCCTGTTATGCCCGCTGCGCGACCCGCCCAACCGATCCGCCTGTATACAACGCTGCTTTCCGGCCACGGCCATCGGGTGAAGCTCTTTCTGACCCTGCTCGACCTGCCGTTCGAAGTGGTCGAACTGGACATGAAAGCCGGTGATAACCGCAAGCCCGCGTATCTGGCGCTCAACCCGTTCGGGCAGGTGCCGACGATCCAGGACGGCGATCTCACGCTGTTCGATTCGAACGCGATTCTCGTGTATCTGGCAAAGCGTTACGGCGACGCCTCGTGGCTGCCGGAAGACCCGCTCGGCGCGGCCACCGTACAGCGCTGGCTGTCGCTCGCCGCCGGCCAGATCGCTTACGGGCCATGTGCCGCGCGGCTCGTTACCGTGTTCGGCGCGCCGCTCGATCATGAGAGCGCGAAGAAAATTGCCGTGAAGCTGTTCAACGTGCTCGAAAGCGAACTCACGGACAAGGCGTTCGCCGCGGGCAATCAGGTGACGATTGCCGACATTGCCGCGCACACTTATATCGCACATGCACCGGAAGGCGGCGTGTCGCTCGAACCGTACCCGAACATTCGTGCGTGGTTGCGCCGCGTCGAAGCGTTGCCGCGGTTTGTCGCCATGCCGTCGACGAAGGCCGGACTGCTCGCCGGATGAGCGGCTGATTTTTGACGTCAACGGAGTCCGATGATGTCCACGTTTATTCCTCTGAATAGTTGGGGCGCCGACGCCTCGCCGTTTCACACAGCCGAACTCGCCGCCCAGCAGCGTGCGGGGGTGACAAGCCAGGCGGATTCGTCGGGCCGCCGCGGCATTCGCCGCTCCATGCCGGACCAGCACCGCCAGTTCTTCGCCGAACAGCCGTTCATGGTGTTCGGCGGTGTCGACGCCCACGGCCAGCCATGGGCGACGGTGCGCGCAGGCGCGCCGGGTTTCGTAAGCTCGCCGGATGCGCGGACGCTGCGGATCGAAGGTGGCGTGCTGGCCGGTGATCCGCTGGCGGACCGCTGGCAGAAGGGGGCCATGATCGGCGGCCTTGGACTGCAGCCGAAGACCCGGCGCCGCAACCGGATCAACGGCGTGGTGACATCGGTGGACGGAGCCGCGCTGACCGTCGAGGTTCGTCAGAGCTTCGGCAACTGCGCGAAGTACATTCAGAGCCGTGTGCCGAGCTGGGTGGAGCAGGGCGTGTCCGGGCCTTCGGTGCCGCCGGAAATAGCAACGCAACTCAGCGACGCCGACCGTGAGCTGCTGGCGGGAGCCGACACGTTTTTCATCGCGAGCGCGAATCTCGAAGAGAACGCGGGTCTCGCTCGCGGCGTCGACGTGTCGCATCGCGGCGGGCCGCCGGGGTTCGTTCGTATCAAGGATGAGCACACGCTGACCACGCCCGACTACAGCGGCAACAACTTCTTCAATACGATCGGCAACCTGATCCACGATCCACGCGCGGGGTTGCTGTTCATCGACTTCGCGACCGGCGATCTGGTGTATGTCGCCGCAGTTGCGGAAATCGTCTGGGACGGCGCGGAGCTGGCGGCGTTCGAAGGCGCGCAACGGCTCGTGCGTTTTCACGTGCGGGAAGTGCGGCGCAGCCGGGGCGCATTGCCGTTTCGCTGGTCCGATGTGGAGTTTGCGCCGCAGTTTGCGGCGGCAGTGCGTAAGCCGGTTGCTGCGTCGCCCTGGCACAAGCTGACGGTTGCGGCAGTGGCCGACGAGACACCGTCGATTCGTTCCTTCTACTTCGAATCGATCGACGGCACACCGCTGCCGCCGTACAAAGCGGGGCAGTTTTTGCCGATCCGCCTGCCTGTGCCGGCTCTCGACACACCGCTGATGCGAACCTACACGCTTTCCGATGCGCACAATCCGTTGCGGTATCGAATCAGCGTGAAGCGCGAAGGGGTTGCCTCGAACTGGTTGCACGAGCATCTGGTTGCCGGCATGCAGATCGAAGCGATGAAGCCGCGCGGCACCTTCACCTATGCAGAAGAGAGCCCGCGGCCCGCTGTTTTTATCTCGGCGGGTATCGGCATCACACCGATGATGGCCATGCTCCGGCATGCGTCGGCCGCGTCGCGCGACGACGGCGCGAAAGCGAGGCGACTCTTCTTCTTTCACGGTGCGCGCAGTGATCGTGAACGACCTTTCAGTGCGGATCTGAAGGAGATCGCGGCGCGTAATCCGGCAGTTTCCCTGCATCTCTTCGATAGCGCCGCATCTGTGCCGACTGACGGCGTATCGCCCGGACGGATCGGCATCGACGCGCTGAAACGCGCGCTGCCCTTCGACGACTACGACTTCTATCTATGCGGGCCCGAGCAGTTCATGCAGGACCTGTATGAAGGGCTGCGTGGACTGAACGTCGCGGATGAACGGATTCGCTTCGAAGCGTTCGGCCCGGCGACCGTGAAGCGCACGCGCGCCAGCGAGGGGACGAAGGCACAGGAAGCGCCGGCGCAAGGCACTGACGGTGTGCAGGTGAGCTTTGCGCGTTCGGCGCGTACGATTCAATGGCTGCCGCGCGACGGCAGCTTGCTGGAGCTTGCCGAGGCGCACGGCATCAACGCGCCGTCGAGTTGCCGCTCGGGTATGTGCGGCACATGTTCGACGCGTGTGTTGGCGGGAAAGGTTGAGTACGACGGCGAAGTGGAGGCGCAGATCGAACGCGGTGCTGCGCTGATTTGCATGGCGCATCCGGTTGCCTGCGATCCCGGTGCGCAAGCTGGTGTAACGCTGGACTTGTGATCAGTGAACGATAGCGCCGGCCGATGTCACGCGGGCGGCGTCGTCAATGGGTCGACTCGTGAACGTCGGCGCCTGACAGGCAGCGCAGTGCCCGATCGCCATCGCTGCGCGCTGCTTCCTCAATCGGAAAGGTTTCCGTGCTGAACGCCACCACCTTGAATCCGGATCCGGCCGCACGCGGCGTGGTGATGCCCCAATGCCAGCCGCCGTCCTGCTCGAAGACATGCAGAACAGCCGTGTTTGGTACGTGTAAAGCCTCATAAGTCGTCATGGCACATTCCTCCGTCGCAACATGACCGTGAGTGCGAATTGCATACTTCTACGCTGAGTTTAGTGCATTTTGCTGCACCGCAATATCTAGTTTGTTGTAGAAATGCTGAATTAGTATGTGGACTCGCAACCAGCGCGGGATGCGTGCACCAAAACATTCCAGCGCGAGCCGCATGCAGGATTGCGATGACGTAGCGATGGGCATGGTTCGGCGTCTGCCATACATGTGCGAGGAAAGTGGAAAACAGATCGGGCCGGCTCGCTGGAAAGCGAGTACCGGCCCGTGTTTACCGCGCTAATTGCCTGGTGCCAGGCGCAAGCGGTGAGTCGTCAGAAATCGAGTCCCGGTGCGCCCGCGCCAGGACCGCCTGGCTGACCTGCGGCCGGCGTATCCTTCGGTGCCTCGTGAACGGTGGCGTCGGTGGTCAGCAGCAGTCCGGCTACCGAAGCCGCGTTCTGCAGCGCGGTGCGTGTGACCTTGGTCGGATCCAGCACGCCCGATTCGACCAGATCGCCATATTCGCCGGTCTGTGCGTTGTAACCGAAATTGCCCGTGCCTTCAGCGACCTTCGCGACCACCACGCTCGCTTCCTCGCCCGCATTCGTGACAATCTGGCGCAACGGTTCTTCGAGCGCGCGCAACACGATCTTGATGCCTGCATCCTGATCGGCATTCACGCCCCTGAGCCCGCTGATCGCCTGCTTCACGCGAATCAGCGCGACGCCGCCGCCCGGCACGATACCTTCTTCAACGGCTGCGCGCGTTGCATGCAGTGCGTCGTCGACACGGTCTTTCTTTTCCTTGACCTCGATTTCGGTTGCGCCGCCCACCTTGATCACCGCCACGCCACCCGCCAGCTTCGCGACGCGTTCCTGAAGTTTTTCGCGGTCGTAGTCGGAAGTCGCTTCCTCGATCTGCACGCGAATCTGCTTCACGCGCGCTTCGATATTCTTGCTGTCGCCCGCGCCGTCGATGACCGTGGTGTTCTCCTTGCCGACTTCGATGCGCTTGGCCTGACCCAGTTCGGCGAGCGTCGCTTTATCGAGCGTCAGGCCAGTTTCTTCAGCGATCACTTGCCCGCCGGTGAGGATCGCAATGTCTTCGAGCAGCGCCTTGCGACGATCGCCGAAGCCGGGCGCCTTTACCGCGACGGTCTTCAGAATGCCGCGAATGTTGTTGACCACCAGCGTGGCGAGCGCCTCGCCTTCCACGTCTTCCGCAATGATCAGCAGCGGGCGGCCGGCTTTCGCGACCTGTTCCAGGATCGGCAACAGATCACGAATGTTCGACACCTTCTTGTCGTGCAGCAGCACGAACGGGTTGTCGAGTATCGCAACCTGTTTATCCTGATCGTTGATGAAATACGGCGAGAGGTAGCCACGGTCGAATTGCAGACCTTCCACCACGTCGAGTTCGTCGTCGAGCGACTTGCCGTCTTCCACGGTGATGACGCCTTCCTTGCCGACGCGGTCGATCGCTTCCGCGATACGCTGACCGATCGACTCTTCGCCGTTGGCCGAGATCGTCGCGACCTGCGCGATTTCCTTGCTGGTCGTGGTCGGCTTGCTGATCTTCTTCAGTTCATCGATTGCGGCGACCACGGCCTTGTCGATACCGCGCTTCAGATCCAGCGGGTTGAGGCCCGCCGCCACGTATTTCTGACCTTCGCGCACGATGGCTTGCGCGAGCACAGTCGCCGTCGTGGTGCCGTCGCCCGCCGCGTCACTGGTGCGCGAAGCGACTTCTTTGACAAGCTGCGCGCCGATATTCTGCACGCGGTCCGACAATTCGATTTCCTTCGCGACCGACACACCGTCCTTGGTGACGATGGGCGCGCCGAAGCTGCGTTCGAGCACCACATTGCGGCCTTTCGGACCCAGTGTGACCTTGACCGCATTGGCGAGAATATTGACGCCTTCGACCAGCCTCGAGCGGGCGACGTCGCTGAAAATGATTTCTTTTGCTGCCATGGTTAGACGCTCCCTTCGTTATTGAGTGACGACTGCGACGACATCTTCTTCGCGCAGCACGAGCAGTTCATTACCGTCGACCTTGACCGACTGCCCGGCATATTTGCCGAACAGCACGCGCTCGCCGACTTTCAGATCGGGTTCAATGCGTTTGCCGTCGCTATCGCGCTTGCCCGGTCCGATGGCGATCACTTCGCCCTGATCGGGTTTTTCCGCGGCGCTTTCCGGAATGACAATGCCTGAAGCGGTTTTGGTTTCCTGGTCGAGACGCTTGACGATCAGGCGGTCATGCAAGGGACGTAGGCTCATGGTTCCATTTCCACGGTTGAATTCTGGCACTCGTCGTTGGTGAGTGCTGACCGGGATCGAGTATAGAAATGCGGCGCCCGTTGCTCCAATAACGGATTCATCGATCCTTATCCGCAATTCGCATTTCACAATCGCGCATATTCATAGCTTGATTCGCTGGTTTTGTGCGGAGAGCCGTGTCCCTATACTGATTCGTCACAGCGGCATGTCTTATTGGCGCGCCGGTCCATCTTCCCAACTCAAACAGTCGGATCGAATGCGATCCGTGCGCTTTTACAAGGAATCAAGGCATGCAGGTCTCTCAGGACACCACGGCGCGTGCGAGGCTCGACGCGGCACTCGCCGGGTTACCCGCGCTGGCTCAGGCGATTGGCGAAGACGCCGCGCAACGTGAGGTGCGGCGCGAGTTGCCATTCGACGGCTTCAGGCTGTTTCGCGACTCCGGCCTGGGGGTGCTCCGTTTTCCGGTCGAGTGGGGCGGTTTGGGCGGAACGTTGGAAGACCTCTTCGAGGTGATCGCCACGTTGGGCGCGCATGAATCGAATGTCGCGCACGCACTGCGGATTCACTTCGACCAGACCGAGCAACTGCTGCTGTCGCCGCGTTCCGCCTTCAACGAGACGCAGATCGAGCGCATACGGCAAGGGGCGATCTTTGGCGGTGCGTCCACGGAACTGGGGACGGCGAGGCCGGGCGAAATCGTGACGAAGCTGGTGCGCGACGGCGAGCACTTTCGTGTGACAGGCAGAAAGTACTACTCGACCGGCACCGCGTTCGCCGACTATGCGCGGATCAACGTGCAGAACGAGAACGACGAAAAAGTGTCGATCGTGATTCCCGTGTCGCGTGAAGGATTGCAGGTACTCGACGACTGGGACGGCATGGGGCAACGCATGACGGCGAGCGGCAGCCTCGTGCTCGACAACGTGCAGGTTTTCTCTCACGAGATAGCGACACGCGGCTATACGACGCTCGCCGGCCGGCATGGCAGCGCCGTGCGACAGCTGCATCTGGTAACGGTTGCGGCCGGTATCGTGCGAAACATTCTCGCGGACGCACGGCGCTACGTGACGCAATACGGCCGGCCGGTGCTGCATAGTCCGGCGCCCTCGGCGCGCGAGGATGGTTTCGTGCAGCAGGTGGTGGGCGACCTCGCGGCGCACAGCCTCTCGATCGATGCACTGGTCGCGGCGAACGCACGCACGCTCGACCGCTCGGCGAATGCGATCCACAGCGGCGCGGCGAATGCGGAAGAGCTGGTGCTGGAAGGCGCACTGGCCACTGCCAAAACCCAGCTCGTGGTGAGCAAGCTGGCGCTTTATGCGGGCGAGCGTTTGTTCGAGATTGGCGGCGCATCGGCCACAGGACGCGCGCACAATTTCGACCGTCATTGGCGCAATCTGCGCACCATTTTCAGTCACAACCCTCTGCTGCACAAAGCGCGCGTGATCGGCGACTACGAGTTGAACGGCGTGACCACGCATCTGACCGAAGGACGCGTGTTCTAACGGATTGCCATCCATTCACCACCTTTCGAGCATTGCACACTATGAGCCGAGATTTGCTGTTACTACTGGAGCCGGGCTTTACGGATCCGGATCATCCGGGCGAGCGTTTTATCTGCCCGGACGGAGCGCCGATTGAAGGTTTGCTGGCGAGCGATCCCGCGCGTAACGCCCATCTCGACATTCGCCGCCTGCCGTTTGCGCGTCCGCGCGCCGAGGTGATCGAGGTGCTGGACGCTGAGCACCAGAGTCTGCCGGTACTGATTCTCGGTGACGAGCAGCCCGCGCCCGCCGATGCCCAGACGTTGGGCAGCAAGCGCTTCGTGACAGACACGCGCCGCATTCTCGATCTACTCGCGCAGCGTCACGGTTTCCCCAAAGTGCATTGACGGAGCTGAAGCGGGGTGTATGCCGGGGTAAATGCCGTTAGCGTGTTTCGATGTGACAACGGCATTCACCCCGAGCCGTTGCTCGACCGGGGCCTGTTGCTTCGCTCTAGAACAGATGCTTGACACCCGCCGAGACGGCCACCTGGTTGCTGGTGGTGGACGGTGTCAGATAGCCGATTGCCGCGACCGCCGGCCGTCCCAATGAATCGGTGCCGCTCGCGTGTTGATAAGCGCCGGTCACGTAAATGTCGGTTGCCTTGGAAAGCGAGTACGCCGCACCAAGGTTCAACTGCTCGTATTTGGCGCTCTCTTTTCCGCTCACGCTGCCGCCCTCCGTATAGTCGAACGACGTGCCGAATCGAAGAAACGGCGTGGCCTGATAGCGCAGGCTCGCACTGACGGTGCTCAGCCTCGTCGAACCGCTATAGTGCAGCGTATTCGGCGAAGAGTTCGAGCCCAGCCCACGGAATTGGGTGGTCGAGTAGGCCGCACCGACAATCGCTCCGCCTGCCGTGTAGGTTGCCGCCACGGAAATCGTCTGCTGCGTGTTCGCCGATGCGAAGCCGGCGATCGCCGGATTGGACTCGGCGGTCGTTGCCGAACCCGCGGATCCAAGGTTGTTGCCCGTGGTGCTTGCATTCGCATTGGTGCCGTAAAGCGACGTGTTCGGATTGCGCGCGTTGACGATCGACGCGGCAATGGCGAACGCGCCGCCCGTATAGCTGGCGCCGGTGGACCACAGCTGATTCTGCGTGACGTTCCCGGCCACGCCACCCAAGCTGTACAGCGCGCCGAAGCGGAAGCCGTTGAACGAATCCGAGAGGTACTTCAGCGAATTGTTGATGCGGTGAGTGAAGTTCAGATTGTCGTAGTCCGCCGGATGAATCGCGAGGTTGCCCCAATACCACCCGTAGATCAGTGGCGACACGAATTCCACCGAGGTGTCGCCCTGGCGTCCCAACGTGAACGTGCCGTAGCGGCCGCCATTCAGACCGACCCACGCCTGGCGTCCGAACTCCGTGCCGCCTTGACCAATTGCGCCGTTGTTCACGCTGAAGCCATTTTCAAGCTGGAACAGCGCCTTCAATCCGCCTCCCAGATCTTCCACGCCTTTCAGGCCCCAGCGACTCGACGCGAGTCCCGATGATCCGCTATCGAACTGCGCCACCTGCGCGCCGCCTTTGGGTTTGCCGGAGGACGGCGTTGCAGCCGTCTGCGCGTTATTCGAGTAGGTCACATTGCCGGTCACGATCCCATACAGGGTGACGCTGCTTTGAGCACTGGCCGTACCGACCATGAGAGACGAAACGCTGAAAGCGAAAAGCAGTTTTTTCATAGTTGTTTGAATCGTTTTTGAGGGCGAGTCGGAGAAGTGATTGCCCGAGGAAAATCTCGAATCGGGCGAGCAACGATAAGCAAAACGAATCGACGAAACAAACAATCAAATTCGATATGGATATCGACTATTTCTCTCGAATGAGCGCTAAAACACCGATTCTTTAGCAATAACGCAAACTCTCGACAATAGATACGCAATCCTTATTGGTATGCTTGCGCAGCGATGCTGCCACGACGTAACAAAAGGAAAGGCGGCGTCCCGCCGATGCGCCTTTCCTCCGCACCATGCTTTGCATATACATAACGATTGGTTCTTTTACCGACGCTGCGGCTTTATCGTGAGCGCTGCGGCAGCGGCATTGCCGACACGACAACACTCTATTCGGCCGGCAAGGCCGAAACATCGGCATAAGGATCTGGATTACATGGCACGGTTGAATCGACGCGAATTTCTTATTTCATCGGGCGCGGCGCTCGCGGCGGCCGGCATGCCGGCACTTGCGTTCGCCCAAGGCGAGGCCGGCGCGCCGAAACGGGGCGGCACGCTGAACATGTTGATCAATCCGGAGCCGCCGGTGCTCGTGTCGATCTTCCAGACCACCGGACCCGCGCTCGTCGCGAGTTCCAAAGTGCTGGAAGGCTTGCTGGCTTATGACTTCGACCTGCGCCCGAAGCCGCAACTGGCCACGGCGTGGTCCGTCAGTCCGGACGGCCTGAAGTACACCTTCACCCTGCGGCAGAACGTGAAGTGGCACGACGGCCAGCCGTTCACCTCGGCCGACGTCGCTTTCTCGATCGATCTGCTCAAATCGGTGCATCCACGGGGCCGCAGCACGTTCGCGAATGTGACAAGCATCGCCACGCCCGACGCGCGCACCGCGGTGATCGAGTTGTCGAAGCCCGCGCCGTATCTGTTGAAAGCACTCTCGGCCGGCGAATCGCCAATCGTGCCCAAGCACCTGTACGCGCAGGGCGACCCGCTGTCCAATCCGCACAACAACGCGCCGATCGGCACCGGACCGTTCCGTTTCAAATCGTGGACGCGTGGCGCCAATATCGTCTATGAGCGCAATCCGGACTACTGGGACGCGGGCAAGCCGTACATCGACAGCCTCGTATTCAAGGTGATTCCCGACGCCGCCGCGCGCTCGGCCGCATTCGAAACCGGCGCGTTGGATCTGGGCGGCGAGAACCCGGTGCCGCTCACGGATCTGCCGCGCCTCACGCAACTGCCGCAACTGGCGGTCGAAACGCGCGGCTATCGATTTCTGGAACCGCTCGCCGAGATCGACTTCAATCTCGATCATCCGGTCCTCAAAGACGTGCGCGTGCGCCAGGCCATCGCGCATGCGATCAATCCGCAGGTCGTGCAGCGCACGGTGGCCTACGGCTATGCCGATCTGTCGCCCACGCCGATCACGCCGGGCTCGCCGTATCACGACGCAAAACTCGCACCGTACGCGTTCGATATCGGCAACGCGGAGAAGCTGCTCGACGCCGCGGGCTATCCGCGCAAGGACGGCGGCGTGCGCTTCCGTTTGACGCACGACTTCCTGCCGTACGGCGACATGTACCGGCGCCAGGCCGACTATGTCAAATCCGCGCTGGCGCGTGTCGGTATCGACGTGACGGTTCGCTCGCAGGACTTGCCTGCATTCCTGAAGCGTGTGTATGCCGATCGCCAGTTCGATTTCACGAGCATCGGCGTCAACACGCTATTCGACCCGAGCGTGGGGGTTCAACGCCTCTACTGGTCGAAGAATATCCGCCCCGGTGTGCCGTTTTCGAATGCACCGCATTACAGCAATCCGGAAGTCGACCGCCTGCTCGAAAGCGGCGCGGTCGAAACCGACGAAAGCAAACGCGTCGTGTTGTACCAGCAGTTCCAGCAGATCGTGTACCGCGATCTGCCGATCCTCAACCTGGTCGCGCCGCGCATGGTCACGCTTGCGAACCGGCGCGTTCACAACCACACGGTGTCCGCGCAAGGCCTGGAAGGCAATCTCGCGGATGTCTACCTCAGCGCATGACAGGAGCGGCACGATGAGTCGAGGTTTGCGTTTTGGTGCGATTCTCCGGCGTACCGCATGGCAGGCATTGCCGACGATGATCGGCATCGTGATCCTGAACTTCTTCCTGCTGAAGCTGATGCCGGGCGACGCCGCCGACGTGCTTGCCGGCGAATCCGGTTCGGCGACCGCGGAAACCATGCAGGTGCTGCGCGCGAAGTTCGGTCTCGACCAACCGGTGCTGCATCAATTGTGGTCGTACCTGACGCATCTGTCCCACTTCAGCCTCGGCTATTCACCGCGCTACGACATGCCGGTCATGCAGTTGATCCTGTCGCGCCTGCCCAATACGCTGTTGTTGATGGGCGTGGCGTTGTCGTTCGCGATCGTGACGGGCGTGGTGCTTGGCGCGGTGATGGCACATTGGGCCGGCAAGTGGCCGGACCGTGTGCTCTCCGTGCTGGCCTTGCTGTTCTATTCGACGCCGGGTTTCTGGATTGGATTGCTCGCCATCGTGCTGTTCTCGGTACACCTGGGCTGGTTGCCGAGCGGCGGCAACCTCACGCTCGGCGTGCAATTGCACGGCTTCGCGTATTTCGCCGATGCAGCCCGGCACGTGCTGCTGCCGGCCGCGACGCTGGCCACCTTCTTTGTCGCGATCTATGCGCGGCTGACGCGGGCCGCGATGCTGGAAGTGCAGCGTCAGGACTTCGTGCGTACCGCGCAGGCCAAGGGCTTGCATCCGTGGCGTGTCACGGTGCGGCATGTGCTGCGCAATGCGCTGATGCCGCTCACGACCATCGTCGGGATTCATTTCGGTACGTTGCTGGGCGGCGCCGCGGTGACCGAGACAGTGTTCAGCTGGCCCGGCCTCGGGCGACTCGCGCTCGACGCCGTAATGGCGCGCGATTTCAGCGTGCTGCTCGGCGTGCTGCTGCTGTCTTCGCTGCTCGTGATCATCGCCAATGTGCTGGTCGATCTGCTGCAAGCATGGCTCGACCCGCGCGTCGCGTGATGGATCGCGTAGACGCCACTCGTTTTCTTCCAGAAGGATGACATGGCTTCCGATTCTTCCAATTTGATCTCCACTCCGCCCGAGCCCACGGCATCGCCATGGCGGCGCCAGTTGGCCGGTACGCTGTTTGGTCTGCGGCGCGGCAATGCGGCCGTTGCACCGGAGCGCGCGGGAGCGGGGCGCGGCGTCTGGCGCGCGCTGCTGCGCAATCCGTCGGCGCTCGCCGGGCTGGTGCTGCTCGCGGCGTTCATCGCGCTCGCGCTGAGCGCCGGGCATCTGTTTCCCGGCGATCCGCTCGATATGGTGGCGGCCCCATTCGAATGGCCGGGGACGGACACGCAATATCGGCTCGGCACCGACTCACTCGGGCGCGACGTGGCCGCGGGCATTGCTCATGGCACACGCGTGTCGCTGCTGATCGGCGCGGTGTCGGCCGGCATCGGGCTCGTGATCGGCACGCTGGTCGGTGCAACGGGCGGCTTCTTCGGCGGAGTGATCGATGATGTGCTGGTCCGTATCACAGAACTCTTCCAGACGGTGCCGTCGTTTTTGCTGGTGATCGTGATCGTCGCGATCGGCCGGCCGAGTGTGACGGTCATCGCGCTCGCGATCGGGATCGCTTCTTGGCCGACCGTCGCGCGAATCGTACGAGCGGAATTCCGCTCGCTGCGCCAGTCCGACTTCGTGCTCGCCGCACGCAGCCAGGGGTTCAGCAACGCGCGCATCATCTTCGGCGAGATTCTGCCGAACGCTTTGCCGCCTGTGATCGTGACCGCCTCGGTGATGGTGGCGAGCGCGATCCTGATCGAGTCGTCGCTATCGTTTCTCGGCATGGGGGACCCCAACGTGGTCAGCTGGGGCGGCATGATCGGCGCCGGCCGCGATTCGCTGCGCACGGCATGGTATCTGACCGCGGTTCCCGGCGCGGCGATCGTGCTCGCGGTGCTCGCGCTGAACCTGCTTGGCGACGGCCTGAACGACGCACTCAATCCGCGCCTGCGCGAACGCGCCTGAGACTCTATCCGGCTGAATGGCGGGCGCATTACGCGGCCTGCCGCGCGGCTGACAACGTATTCGAGGATGCACAGTGGCAAACCTGCTTGAAGTACGCGACCTGCGCGTCAGTTTCGGCGCGCACCAAGCCGTACGCGGCCTGAGTTTCGATATCGCGCAAGGCGAGACGCTGGCGCTGGTCGGCGAATCGGGCTGCGGCAAATCAGCAACGGCGCTTTCGTTGATGCGGCTCGTGCCCACGCCGGGGCGCGTGACAGGCAGCCTGCGTTTCGACGGCCGCGAACTGCTCGATCTGCCCGCACGCGAGATCCGGGACATTCGCGGCCGGCAGATCTCGATGATCTTCCAGGAGCCGATGACCTCGCTCAATCCCGTGCTTTCGATCGGCGCGCAGATCGTCGAGACATTGCGCCAGCACGAGAGCCTGTCCAAATCCGCGGCATGGAAGCGCGCGGTCGAATTGCTCGAACTGGTGCAGATTCCCGATCCGCAGCGGCGCGTGTTCGATTATCCGCACGAGCTTTCCGGCGGCCAGCGCCAACGGGTGATGATTGCGATGGCGGTGGCCTGCCGGCCGCGCCTGTTGATTGCGGACGAGCCGACCACGGCGCTCGACGTCACCATTCAGGCGCATATTCTCGAACTGCTCGACGGTTTGCGGCGCGAGTTGTCGATGTCGCTGCTGCTGATCACGCACGATCTCGGCATCGTCGCGAAGCACGCGGACCGTGTTGCGGTCATGCTGGCGGGTGAGAAGGTCGAGGAGGCGCCGGTTGCGCGGCTCTTTACCCAACCGCAGCATGCCTACACACGCGGGCTGCTCGGCGCCTCGCTGAACCTGGCGGACGATCTGCATTATCGCGGGTGGAAGCTGCCGGAAATCCGTCACGGTATCGGCGACGATGGCAAGCCGAGTTTCGCCGTGGTGCCGCGTTCGGTGCGCACCGGCCAATACGTGGCGGACGCGGATGCCACGGGGCGTGCCGCGTCGCCCGGCGATGCGCCGTTGCTCGAACTGCGGGACTTGCGAATCGGCTACCCGCAACGCCATGGGAAGAGCACGCTGCGCGCCGTGGACGGCGTGTCGTTGCAGATCGCTCGCGGCGAGACCGTCGGTCTTGTCGGCGAATCCGGGTGCGGGAAATCGACGCTGTCCAAGGCGATCTTGCGGCTCGTGCCGGCCGCCGGCGGCGCCATCCGCTTGCGCGGCACCGATCTCGTGCCGTTGGGCGAGCGCGAGTTGCGGCCGTTGCGGCGGCATGTGCAGATGGTGTTTCAGGACCCTTACGCGTCGCTCAATCCGCGCCGCACGGTCGCGGACATTCTCGATACCGTGCTGGTGGTAAATGGTGTTGGCAACGCCCAGCAACGCCGCTCACGCATCGCCACCATGCTCGATCGGGTCGGCTTGCCCAACTCGGCGCTCGCGCGTTTTCCGCATGAATTTTCGGGTGGCCAACGGCAACGCATCGGAATAGCGCGGGCATTGGTGCTGGAACCGGATCTGCTGATCTGCGATGAGCCGGTGTCCGCGCTCGACGTATCGATTCAGGCGCAGATTCTCAATCTGCTGGTCGATCTGAAACGCGATCTCGGGCTGGCGTATCTGTTCATCTCGCACGATCTTTCCGTGGTGCGTTATATCGCCGATCGCGTGCATGTGATGCAGGCGGGGCGCATTGTCGAGAGCGGGCACCATCGGGACATCTGGCGCGCGCCCCAACACCCGTACACGCGCACGCTGCTCGACGCGATTCCGGGCCGGACATTCGACGCGCAGGCCGCATAGCGTGCGAGTCCTCGCGAGGGCAGCCTTGTGGCGCCCTCGCGATTCTTCAAACCGTCTCACTCGTTGCCGAAGTACGCCGGCAAGCGAAAGCCGTCATAGAAGCGATTGCTGCGAATCGCGTGCTGGAAGTCTGCAGACTGATAAGCCTGCACGATATCCTGAGTCGCGCGTGCGTTGCGGTTGGCTGCCTTCACGACGACCTGGTTGATATACGGCGGCGTCATCTCTTCGAGCGCGAGCGCATCGGTCAGTTTGTGGCCGCTGAAGATCGCGAAATTGCCCTGAATCGCGGCGTAATCGACATCTTCAAGGGCGCGTGGCGCCTGTGCCGATTCCAGCGGAACGATCTTGATGCCGGCCGGATTGGCGATCACGTCACGCTCGGTGACGTCGACGGGATTCGGGTTTGGTTTGATCCTGATCCAGCCGATCCGCTGGAGTATCTTCAGCGCACGTTCGAGGTTGACCGGATCGTTCGGTACCGCGACGCGAGTGCCGGGTTTGACTTCCGCGAGTGAACGGTGTTTGCTCGAATAGAGTCCCATCGGCGGCGTGGGAACCTGCACCACGCCGACCAGATCCGTTCCGTTGCGATCGTTATACGACTTCAGATAGACCTCGTGCTGCATGACGTCGGCGATGATCTCGCCGCGATAGACAGCCTGGTTCGCTTCGAGGCCGGTGCTGAACTCGACGTATTTGATCGCATAGCCTTTCTTGCGCAATTGCGGCTCGACACCTGCCTTGAATTCGTCGGCATAGGGGCCCGGCACGAAGCCGACGCGCAGTTCCTGCGCGGTGCCGCCGCTGTCGGCGGCATAAGCGGTGAGGGCGGAGAACGCGGTGAAGCTCGCAAGCGTGGTGGCCAGAAGTAAAGCGCCGGTGACACGCCGTCTGACGGCTGATGGTGCTGCAATGGATCGGGACATGATGATAGAAGTGCGGGGAATGGGGGTGATTGGAAGAAGCGGGGCTATCGGGCGATTGTCAGTCGCGGTAGCTTTGCGAAGACCGGCCAGGCGGTTGCCGTGCCGGCGGAAAAAAACCGTCGCCAACTGCATGAGCTGGCAACGGTGGAAAGTCAACGCGATCCCTGCTGAACGAGCACGGGTTCTTCTTCGGACGCGCCATGACGCGGGATTCGCCCGAAGAACGGATGCCCCGGATCGTTGAAACCGGGCGTGGACGGATGGCCACTCGTGACGAGCGAGTCGACGAACGTTTCATCTTCCGCCGTCAGGCGGTAGCGCAGCGCCGGCAAGTAGTCCAGCCACTGCGCTTCCGTGCGCGGGCCCGCAATGGTCGAACTGATGTAACGGCTATTGAGCACCCACGCGAGTGCGAATTGCCCGGCGGAAAGCCCCCGCGCTTGCGCATGCTCGCGCACGCGGCGCGCCAGTTCGAGTGATTCCGCACGCCATTCGGTCTGCTGCAGACGCCGGTCGCTGCGCCCCGCGCGCGTATCGGCGCCAGGCGTCGAGCCCGGTTCGTACTTGCCGGTCAACACGCCGCGCGCGAGTGGGCTATAGGAAATCACGCCGAGTCCGTAGCGGTGCGCGGCTGTCAATTGCTCAGCCTCGGCCTGGCGGTTGGCGATGTTGTAGAGCGGCTGGCTCGCTACCGGCGCATCGAGTCCGAGCGCCTGCGCAGTGTGGCTGAATTCGGCGATTTTCCACGCGCGATGATTCGACAAGCCGTAATAACGCAGCTTGCCGGCCTGGATCAGATCGTTGAGTGCCCGCACCGTTTCTTCAACCGGTGTTTCGTGGTCTTCGCGGTGGATATAGAGCAGGTCGATGTAGTCGGTGTTGAGGCGTTTCAGGCTGGCATCCACGGCCCGTATGATGTGCTTGCGCGATGCGCCACGCGCGTTGATATCGCCGTCCTGCAGCGGGTTCGCGAATTTGGTCGCCAGCACCCAGCGCTCGCGCTGCGCGGCGATGCTGCGGCCCACCACGCGCTCGGACTCGCCTTTGGCGTACACGTCCGCCGTATCGATCGAATTCACGCCGTGCTCCTGAGCCTGATCGATGATGCGCGCGGCGCTTGCTTCCTCGGTGGGGCCGCCGAACATCATCGTGCCGAGCGTCAGCGTCGAGACCTTGATGCCGCTGCGGCCGAGTTGTCTGTATTCCATGTGAGTCGAATTCCGTGAGAGAGTGAATCGGGAGAGGGTTAGCGTTGCAGCCACACGTCGGCGAAACTGGACGACACGCCGTCCGGCGAGGTCGTATGGTTATGCACCGCGCGCGAGTAGACGGTCAGGTATTGCGGCGACACCAGATTGATGTCCGGCAGATCGCGTTCGAGAATGCGCTGAATCTGCGAGAAGAGTTGCTTGCGTTTTGCGTTGTCGGTTTCTTCGGCGACCTGCGAGAACAATTGATCGATCTCCGGATTGCTGTAATGGGAGCCGTTGGTGAAGGGCACGCCACGCCGGAAATTGCTGGTCGTGTAGAGACGTGCCACACCAACCACCGGATCGAACAGATTGCTCATGCCATTGATCGAGAAATCGAAATCGCGGTCGGTGTAGATTCGCTTCAGATAAGCAGGCAAATCCTGGCTGCGAACGGTGACGGCAATGCCGACACGGGCGAGGGCCGACTTGACATAGGCGGCGGTGCGCGCTGGCAGATCGCCGATCGGCAAGGGGTCGACGGTAAGGGCGAAACGCGTGCCGTCGGCTTTGCGCGGATAGCCCGCTTCGTCGAGCAACGCGTTGGCACGCTCCACGTTGAATGGATAGGGCGTGGGCGCCGGGTCGTAGTAGGGGCTCGACGGAATGATCGGGCTGGCGAGCGGCGTCGCGTAGCCGTAGTAGATCACCTTGCGAATCACTTCACGATCCAGCGCCGAAGCAATTGCCTGACGCACTTTCGGATTCTTCAATACCGGGTTGTCGAGGTTGAACTCGATACGCGCCACGCCCGCCTGGAACTCGTAGCCGCGAGTCTCGAGTCCGAGCTTCGGGTTGGCTTTGAGGCGCTCCAGATCGGACAGCGGCACGGGCGAGTCGCCGCTCAGGTCCACGGAACCGTCTTCGAAAGCGACGGTGCGGGCGGCCGGATCGTTGATCACCTTGACGACAATGCGATCGAGCCACGGCTTGCCTTTGTCCCAGTAGTCGTCGTTGCGCACGTATTCGACATAGCTGCCGCGCACCCATTTGACGAAGCGAAACGGACCGGTTCCGATCGGCGCGTTATTCGCGGGGTTGGTCAGCACGTCGGTGCCTTCGTAGATATGCTTCGGCACGATCGGCGTTTCCGACGAAGAGAACGCCTTGATCAGATACGGTGCCGGCTTCGACAGCGTGATGACAACGGTATAAGGGTCCGGCGTCGCGACATCGGTAACGTTGGCGAAGGTGGTCTTGGCGCGCGGGTGCACCTGCCGGAGCGTCTGGATCGAATACGCTACGTCGGCGGACGTGAAGGGCTTGCCGTCGTGCCATTTCACGCCGCGGCGCAGATGGAAAACGTATTTGCGGCTGTCGTCGCTCACTTCCCACGAGGTGGCGAGCGAAGCTTTCGGTTGAAACTTGAAGTCGTATTCCAGCAAGCCTTCCACGACTTTCGGGCTGACCTTGAGCACGTTGGTCGCCGTGGTGGCGAGGTCCACGAGCGCGGTTGGCTCCGGCGTAACGATGAAATTGAGCGTGCCGCCGCGAGTCTGCGCCTGCGCGTGCGCAGCAAACAGTGTAACGATCAGGGTGACTGCCAGACCGAGCGCGCCTTTGAACAGGCGCGCGCCGCGGCGGCTTGGCGTCGCCTGCGTTGTGACATAGGTCATCGTATGGTTGTGTGAGAGAAGAAAGGGGTGAAGAAGCGGGTTCAGTTTGCGAATGCCGCCAGCGCGGGCCGGCGCGCGAGCGCGGCGTGAAGTGGCGCGGGGTCGACCCATGCGTCGAAATCGAAATCCGATGCAATGAAGCCCCACTTGAAAAGAAAGCGCTTGAAGTCGGCGAGCGCCGCGAGCGCCTGCGGGTCGAGCCCTATCGTCAATTGTCGATGCAGCCCGCCGGGATAGGCGCGCTCCACCCAATGTTCGGCACTGCGGGTTTCGCGGGCGACATAGAGCGCCACATCCCCTGTGTGCGCCTCGGCCCAATCGCCGGTATCCAACGTGCGCGCGAGCACCCGCTCGACCAGGTCGGGGCGTTCACGTAGCAGACCCGCGTCTACCGTCAACGGCCGGGGCGTGCCATTGTTCGCGTGGAGCAGGCGATTCGGCTGCGCGCTGATGTCGACGAGGATCTTCGCATCGAGCAGGTTCGCGATATCGAGGCCCGTCGCCCCTTTGACGAACACGACATCGGCTTCTCCGCGCAACAGCGCTTCGGCCTCGCGGGCGTACTCGTGAGAGCGTTGCGCGTCGAGCCAATCGGCGAGCGGCGCATCGGCGGTGGGTTTGGCGTCTTCGAGACTGCGCGGCGTGTGCAGCAGGTCGACCAGATCGATATCTTCGAGTTGCACGCCCAGCACGCCCAGCAACGAAGAAAAGCCGCGCAGTGCGGTGGCGCGATGAAAGTCGACTACGCCCGCGCGCGTATTGAGCGGAAAGCCGAAACGACGCCCGGCCAATGCATCCGGACTCGCCTCGAGGTGACGGTCGAGCGTGATCAGGGCCTGGAATTCGTCTACCCAGCTCAGGCCGATCAGACGCGTGTCGCTGCCTTGTGCGCGCGCCCAGAGCGCGGGAATATTGCCGCCCTGACGGAACGACCAGGGCTGCGTATGCGTGAAATGCGAGCGACGGATCGTCGCGTCGTCGGCGTCCTGTAGCGCTTTGACATCGATTCCGTCGGCCGCGAATTCTTCTTCGAGCCAGCCTTTCTGCACGGCAATGCCGAATGGCGTGGGGGCGGGGCAGCGCGTGTACCAGAGGCGGCTCATACAATGACCTTGTAATTGAAGACTATCGGGCAACCTGAAGGCGGTTCTCGCATCCGAAGGTGGGCGCGCAATCAGTACCGGAGGCCTGCTTCGCGCAACAACGGCACCACGCGCTCGCCGAAGAAATCGAGGTCCGGCTGAAAATCGAAAAAGCTCAACTGCACGCCGTCGATACCGGCCTGATGCAAACGCACGATGTAATCGGCGATCTGCTGCGGCGAGCCGACCATCGCGATGTTGCCGCCCACCGCGCGGGCGGCGGCCTGATTGCGCTGTTCAGCGTTGCCGCGCCATGCGTGCGCGTCGCTGTCGAAGCGATGAAAACTGCCTTCGTCACCGTGCGCCACGATCGCGTCGTGATAGGCGCGTGCTTCTGCCTCGGACTCGCGGCAGATCACCATTGGATTGATCAAGGTGCGGATCTTGCGGCCGTGCTTCGCGGCGGTTGCCTTCACGCGCGCCGTATGCGCCGGCAGCGCCGCTAACGCCGCTTCGATTTCGGAGCCGGCCGGACTGGTGATGAACACGACGTCCGAGTAACGGGCGGCGAAGTCGATACCCGCGTCGGAACCGGTCGCACTCACGAGAAGCGGACGGCCGTATTTCGGTTTCGGCGTGACGAACGCCTTGTCGAGCTTCCAGCTGGATAGCTCGGGGGCGAAGCTGAAATTTTCAGGCTGCGCCCAGAGTTGCTGCACGGCATCGAGAAACTCGGCGGCAAGTTCGTAGCGCCGGTCATGTTCGATACGATGCCAGCCGAACATTTCATGCTCGATGGCGCGATGGCCGGTGACGACATTGATGCCCCACCGTCCCTTCGAGATGTGATCGAGCGTCGCGCTGAATTTGGCGAAGTGCAGCGGATGCCATGGCCCGTAGAGCACGTGGCTGGTGGCGACCAGAATGATGCGCTCGGTGCGCGCCGTCATCGCGGCCAGCGACATGAACGAGTCGAGCGCTTCACCGTTGAATACGCCGCCGTAGCCGCCTTTTGGCAGCCATTGCGACAGCGCGAAGACGAGATCGAAACCGAATGCCTCGGCTTTTTGCACCAGTGCCAGGTTGTAATCGAAGTTCCAATCGGTGGAGCGAGGCAGTGTTGACGCGCTCCACCCGCCCGCCTGAATCGGCAGAAATAGTCCCAGCAGCAGCGGCTGTTCGAAGGCGCGTGAGACCGGGCTATCGGCGAATGCAGCCGGTGATCGAACTGGAACGAATGGCGTGGCAGCCCGCCTGTCTTCAGCAGCAGGCGCCGAGGCCTCAGGTGGAGCGGCGAGAATGGAATCAGTCACAGTAATTGTCCGTCCCGTTTTGGCGTAAAGAGCGCGCATTCGATGGGCGGTCGACCATCGCACGTGACTGGCGGCGGCAACGATTCTCGCCACCACGTCAACGCTCGCGTGAACGCAGTAGATCATGCAAGGTTGGGAATGCAAAACAATGAATTCTGCTTTTCAATTGAAGCGACGGATGCTGCAAAGCCGTGCTGTTATAGCGGAGATATCGCGCATGGCAGGATGAACGAGAAGACCGTCTGGCGGCACAGTAGTGTTGAACGCGCGCACACACCGGCAGTTTGCGGCGGGAAAAGAGCAATCGGCGTTAGCAAAGCGCGTGGGTACGTTGCGGCATGTCAGTGAGCTACGGAAAGCGCCTTGAATCACGCTAAACATAGGATGCAAAGCTAATCACTTTTGCTTGCTTTTCGTTCCTTTCAAGCCGCCTTACTATCCGACATTCCTATAATAAAGAGGATACCTATGAGCTTGCAAAACGGTTTGTGCGGAACCCTTTCCGCCGCGGTGTTCGCCTTCTCGCTGATTGCCGCCAGTCCGGCGCCCGCTCTGGCGGCGCCCAATCATGGCGGAACCCTCACATGGCTCGTCACGCCTGAACCTGCGTCGATCGTTCCTTTGACCACCACCGCTGGCGGTAACGCAGAGATCGGCCCGAAGGTGGTGGAAGGCTTGCTGACCTATGACAAGGACCTCAATCCTCAACCGCTGCTGGCTACCGCATGGTCGGTCAGCAAAGACGGGCTTCAATATCGCTTCAATTTGCGCCACGGCGTAAAGTGGCACGACGGCAAGCCGTTTACTTCCGCAGACGTTGCCTTTTCGATTCTGACGCTCAAGCAGGTGCATCCGCGCGGCCGGAGCACGTTCGCGAACGTCACCGATGTCAAGACACCGGACCCTTACACCGCGATCATCGAACTATCGAAACCCGCGCCGTTTCTGCTGACCGCGCTTTCCGGTTCCGAGTCGCCGATCGTGCCGAAGCACTTGTACGAAGGGACGGACATCGGATCCAACCCATATAACAGCGCACCGGTCGGCACGGGGCCGTTCATTTACAAATCGTTTGTTCACGGCAGCTATATTCTGCTCGAACGCAATCCGGACTACTGGGACAAACCCAAGCCCTACGTGGACAAGATCATCGTGCGCTTTCTTCCCGATGGCGCGGCCCGCGCGGCAGCGCTTGAATCGGGTGCGGCCAATCTCGGCGATCAGGCGATTCCGTTAGCGGACGTCAAGCGGTTCACGACACTGCCTGAGTTCAATGTGGATACGACCAACTGGCCGTACGCGAGCAACCATCAGCAGTTGATCTTCAACCTGGATACGCCGGTTCTCAAAGACAAGGCCGTGCGCAAAGCGATTTCACAGGCAATCGACGTCAATGCATTGAACCGCGTGGTCTGGTATGGCTATGGCCAGGTGTCCGCTGCGCCGATCGGCACGGCCAATACGAAGTATCACGACGCCGACATTCATTACTTTCCGTATGACATTGCTCAGGCCAATGCCGCGCTGGATGCGGCCGGCTTGAAGCGCGGCGCGGACGGAAAGCGCTTCAAACTGCGATTGCTGTTCAATCCGTTCCAGGATCCGCGGGCGGCGGATTTTGTGCGTCAGTCGTTGGCGCGTATCGGGATCGATGGGGAGATCGAGAGTTATGATTTCGCGACCTACGTAAAGAAGGCTTATACCGATCGCGCTTTCGACATCACGCTCGAAGCGCTCTCCAATGTATTCGACCCGACAGTGGGCGTGCAACGCGTTTTCTGGTCGAAGAACTTCAAGATCGGACTGCCGTTCTCCAATGCGGCGCACTATTCGAACCCGGAGGTCGACCGTTTGCTCGAAGCCGCCTCCGTTGAGACCGACGAAGCAAAGCGCCGTCAGCTATTCATCCAGTTCCAGCAGATCGTTCACGACGACATTCCGTCGATCGAGTTCGGCGCGAATCCAAGCATTACGGTCGTTTCGAAGAAGGTGAGGGACTATGCGCCGACCGGGGAAGGGTTGCGCGGGAATTTTGCTGATTTGTATATTCAGCCGTAGAGCGTGTGGAGAGAAAGGGGAAGGGAGTGTCCGCCTCCCCTCGACTTCCCGCCCGGCCTGATCAGAACCACTTATGCGGCGCGCTTTGCATCCAGACCGTCCGGCAACCTCGGCAAGGCTCACGCCTCCGAGTGCCGCCGGACATCCCGCACTCACTTCGCCGCCACCGCAGTCTTGCTGCCAAGAAGCGCCCACTCGCCACTTTCGACTGCGAGGTTGACGCTTTTCACGCCGATCACGCGGCGCGTCGCCGGATCGAAAGTCGCCTTGCCGAACACGACGCTGGGCACGTCATGCAACTTTGGCAACGCATCACGCACGGCTCGGCGATCGAGACCGCCGGCGCGCAACGCATAAGCGGCGATGATCGTGGCGTCGTAAGCAAACGCGTTGAAGGCGTCCGGTTGATGGTGATATTTCGCCTCGAAGCCACGAACGAAATGCTGAACTTCGGGGCTGGGATCGCCCGGGAAAAAGCTGGTATTGGTGGTCACACCGTTGACGGCCTCACCACCCAGTTCCATGAACTTCGGCGAGTACACGGAACTGGCGGCCACGATCGGCAGGCTGATGCCACTCGTACGTGCCTGGCGCACGATCTGCGCGCCGTCCGAGTAGTAGGAAATCAGCACCAGTGCATCGGGCTTCGTATCACGCACGCGCAGCAGCGTGGCGCGAAAATCCTTGTCGGTGGGCTGATAACCTTCGGCGGCCACGACCTGTGCGCCACGCGCGGCCGCCGCCTTCACGAATACGTCCTTACTGGCGCGGCCCCAATCCGTGTTCTGGAACAGCACGGCGATGCGCCTGAAACCCTGCTTGACGGCCAGGTCCGCGAGCAGCGGTTGCGCGTCTGCCTGGCTGACGGACGGGCTCCAGATGAAGTCTCCGCCCTTGGTGAAGTCAGGATGCGAGTTAGTGAAACCCAACTGCACGAGGCCGGCACGCTGATAGATCGGCGAGGCCGCCATCGAAGCCGGACTCGAAAAATCGCCGAGTTCGATCAGGATGCGCTTGTCGTCGACAAACTTCTGCGCAATGCCGACCGCCTGGCGCGGATCGCTTTGACTGTCTTCGAACACGTACTGCAAGGGTCGGCCGTTGATGCCGCCCTGGCTGTTGATCTCGTCGAGCGCGAGGTCGAAGCCGGCTTTCCATTGCGCGCCATATTGCGCATTCGGGCCGGTCAGTGGTCCGCTTACGCCGAAGAATACCGGCTCGCCGGTGGCCGGCGCCGCGGAAGACACACCGTAAACGGAGAAGGCAAGTGCGGCGCCGGCAAGCGTGAAGAGTCGCCGGAACGGCAAGAAAGGACGCGAGGCAGACATGAGTATTTTCCCGAAATGAGTTGGACTGCGAGTCTCTAACGCATCACATCGTGCGACAACGAAGCGATTCGCATATCCATATTCGCCAGCCGGCGCGATGCGAGGTCAATGCAATGCGAAGCCCGACCTACGCCGGAAACACGGCCTCACCGAGCGTCAGCATCAGCCGGTTCGCCCACGCGAAGATCGCAATCGCCTGGCTTAAGTCGAGAATCTGCGTATCGTCGAGCCCTGCGCGGCGCAGCGCGTCGAGCGAGGCCCGGCTGAGCGCTTCAGGATGCAGCGTGAGATCGATCGCGTACTTCACGATGGCGCGTTCGCGCTCCGTCGTGCCCGCAGTCTGCGGGTCCGAGAAGATCTGCTGGATTACGTCGTCGCGTTTCGCGAGTTGCTGGAAGCGCTGCGCATGCACCGAGGCGCAGTACACGCAGCCATTGACCCGCGAGACAACCGTGCTCGCAAGCTCGCGCTCCGCGCGCGAGAGGCCGCCTGGCGCGTACATGATGCTGTTGAACGCACCGGAGCGCTGCCGGAGGATTTCCGCTTCGTGCACGAGCAGCAGGTAATAGTCCGAAGTCTTCGCCTGGGGATGGCTCGCTTCGAGCACCGCCGTCTGCGCGGGCGATGCCTGCGCGAGCGGGACGGTATCGAGCCATGCGCGCCAGCCGAGGGTCTGCGAGGTGAAGCCGTGATCCGTGCTCATGCTCGTGCCTCCAGCGCGCGCAACGCGGCGACGACTCGCACCTGATACGTGACGAATGCGACGAGTTGCGCGAGTGCGACGATCGCACGCGTCGTCAGACCGGCTGACTGTAGCGCCGAGAGGGCCGGTTTGCCGGTCGCGGCAGGCTGCAATACGAGTGCTTCGGTATGCACAAGGATCGCCGCGAGCCGCGGGTCGGCCGTCACGTCGCGCCCCGTGCGATGTTGCGCGATGGCATCGATCAACGTGCTCGTTGCGTGCGCACCTGTCTCCGCGTCCGGTTCGAGCGCCAGCAAGCGGTCGCGATATGCTTGCGCGGTCTGCTCCGAGCGCGAGAGCAGCGCCGCATACCACGCCGCGTAGAGCCGCTCGCGCAGCGTCAGATCGACGACGTCGTCAGAGAACAGCGCGTCGTGACTGCCTTGCGTATAGCGGGTTGCGTCACCGAGGAAGGCGCGCAACGCAGCGACAGGGCTGTCGGGCGCGAGCCCCGCCAACGCTGCGACGAAGTCGTCGGTTGCGGCAGTGGATGTGTGATCGGTCAATGAAGAAGACATGAGTGATAGGTCTCGTCAGGGGAGAGTCAGGCGGTGGTGTCGATTACGGGCGCGTCGGCGTCGGCCCATTCGTCTCCGGCAAGCTCGGCGGTGTCGAATGCCTGCAGCGCGGCGTAGTGCGTGTCCCGGTCGGCGTCGAACAGCATGGCTGCAATGGCGCGCGCGAGACGTTGCGCGCCGTCGCTAATCGCGGGAATGTCGCCGGCGATCTTGCCGTGCGACAGACTCGCGCCGTGATTGAATGAGTGAATGCGCGAGAGCGCCGGACATGTGCCCGCGATCCGTTCCTGCAAGGCAAAGTTGCGATCCAGGTCCGGCGAGCTGCCGAGGTCGTCGCTCGGCAGTTCGCACGCGGGTTCGAAGCGGTCACGCCAGCGGCGCACATGCGGCGCGATCAGCGCAAACTCGTCGCGGGTGTCGATCTCGGCGTGAAAACCGGTCGCGAAGATCAGGTAATCGAGCGCGTAGCGGCCCCTCGGCGTAGCGACGACGACCGTGTCGTCCTCGTGGCTTACGCGCGTGAGCGGGCTGGCAAGATGCAGCTTCGCGTGAGCATACTTCGCGACGCGCAGCACGCTATCACGCGGCGGCGGCGCCTGAGTCTGGGCGGAGTAGTGCAGAAAGCGCCATTTCCATTCGTCAGGCAGGCTGGCGAAACCGTGTACGAGCCCGGGGCTGCCAATGCCGGTCAACTTGTTGATGCGAGGCAGCGCGTCGCGTCGCACGAACAGATCGACTTGCGCCGCGCCGGCTTCGAGCGCGCTCGCGGCATTGTCGAACGCCGACGCGCTTGCACCCACCACGCCGACACGCTTGCCGCGCAACGCGGCGAAGTCGATCGCATCCGACGAGTGCGCGCGCAGGTGGGCGGGAAGTTCGCGTGCGACCTCGGGAATGAAGGGGCCGCCCAGGCCCTCGCGTCCGGTTGCCAGCACGACATGCCGGGCAAGCACCATTTCGCGCCGTGCGCGACTGGTGTCGTTCGCCGCTCCGCCGAGGAGATCGAGTTCGATCAGGCCATCGCTGCGTGGGCGCAATTTTTCGACGCAAGTGTCGTTGCGCACCGGCAGTTCAAGCACGCGGCGATACCAGCGCAGATAGTCCATCCACTGCGTACGCGGAATCTTGTAGAGCGCGTCCCATTGTTCGCGACCGAACTGGGCTTCGTACCATGCGCGAAAGGTCAGGGCGGGCAGACGGAGCGCGGGCCCGGTCAGCTGTTTCGGCGAGCGTAGGGTCTGCATCCGCGCGTAGGTGACCCACGGACCTTCGCGGCCCGCCGGCGCCTGATCGAAGAGCTTCTGGTTGTCGATGCCCAGCAGGCGCAACTCGGCACTCGCCGCGAGTCCGGCCATGCCGGCGCCGATGATGGCGACATCGAGCACGCGTTGCGCCCCGACGTTTCGCGCGGGCACCCAGGAAGGCGCTGGCAGTTCGAGCCAGTCGAGGTCTTCGCGAAGCCGGGCTTCGAGCGCGGCCAGGCCGTCGGCGGCGGGTGGTGGATTCAATACGGTCATGCCGGAACTCCGGTGTCGCGATGAGAGGAGGAATCGGAATCGCCAGCGTTGTCCGCGCTATCCATGCGATCGTGAGCGACCAGTGCGCCATGCTGCGACGCCGCGTGGCGCACCGCGCCGGGCAGCAGAGCGTGTGAGACTTCAGCGAGGGCGTCGATCATCGCGTCCATTGCGGGAGTGCGCGGTCGGCCCGACAGCGTGACAACGCCATACAGAAACGGGATCGGCACGTCGAGAGGCCGCACTTCGACATCGGCGAGGCGCAGCCCGAACGCCGTCACCGGATCGACAATGGCGACGCCGAGCTTCTCCTGCGCCGCCATCATCGCGTTGAGCGACGCGTTGGTTTCCAGCGCGGCGAGGAGCGCAATGCCGGCCTGATCGAACGCGCGATCGATCCTGTTGCGCAGCCGGTAGCGGTTCGCCAGCGTCGAGACCGGCTGTCCGGCGAGACGCGCGAGCGGCAACACGGCGGTTTGCGCCAGCGGGTCGTCGCGATGCAGCACGGCAACACACGGTGCTTCGATGATGTAGTGCACATCGAGGGCCGCATGATCGAGTGGAAGCGTGGCGATGCCGACATCGGCGGCACGCGAGAGCAACGCCTGCACGACCTGCTCGGCGGACGCGCTGCGCAGTTGCGTGTTGCCGCGTGTGCCTGCTTGCGCGGCCGCCTGGTTCAGCTTCGCGAGCGCGCGCGGCGCCAGCGCCGCGGCGAGCGCGGGCGTTGCCACGACGCGCAGCGGCATGGGTTCGTCGCGGCCGATGGCGCGCGCACTGGCTCGGATCGCATCGAGGCCGATCAGCGAACGCTCCACTTCGTCATAAAGCTGAAATGCGCGACTCGTCGGCGTGACGCGTGGCCCTTTCCGGTCGAACAGTGCATAGCCGATCTCCTGTTCGAGATCCTGGATCGTTCTCGTCACGCCCGGCTGCGAGCGGCGCAGCAGGCGAGCCGCGCCGGTTATGCTGCCCGCCGACATGACTGCTGAGAACGCTTCGAGTTGATGCAACTCCATGCGATGCCTCATCCATGTGATGGGTGCATTCTAGAGGCCGTTTCATGCTCGATTCTTATAATAAATTCGGCTATGCAATTGACGAAAGTTGCGGTCCTCCGGCACGCGCGCAACTGCCGTGAGCCAATCAGCCTCCCGCTGAAAGTGCGAAAAGTGCCATGAAACAAGGGCTTTTTTGTATTGGCCGCAGCAGCGCAGAAGCTCGGCGCACGGCGTAATCGCTCACACTCATAAGCTTGGCGGACTCACGGGAATAAGCTTTGACCGTTATCTTCGTTGGCCGGCTTCCAGGCGACATGGTTACATCGTCTCACTCAATTACATAGCGTGAGAAAAGCATGTCGATTCTGTGGAACAACAAGCGCGGTGCAGCCCGCACGCTGCTTCAACTGGCTGGCGCACTGACTATTGCTTTGGGCGGCGCAATGCCTGCTGCACACGCGGCGGATCCCTACTGGGTCGGCGTGACCGGACCGCTGAGCGGACAGGACGCGCAATACGGCGAGCAGTGGAAGCGCGGCTTCGATCTCGCGCTCGAGCAGATCAACGGCAATGGCGGCATTAATGGTCATCCGCTCAGTTACGACTTCGAGGACAGCCGCAGCGATCCGCGCCAGGCTGTCGCGATCGCGCAGAAATTCGTCGACGACAAACGCATCCTCCTCGAACTGGGTGATCTGTCGAGCGGAGCGTCGATGGCCGCGTCGCCGGTTTACCAGCGCGCTGGCCTCGTGCAGTTCGGCTTCACCAACTCGCACCCGGACTTCACCAAGGGCGGCGACTATATGTGGAGCACGGCGATCAGCCAGGCGGAGGAACAGCCGATGCTTGCACGCTACGTCACCAAAGGGCTCGGCTTTAAAAAGATCGCCGTGCTGTATCTGAACACCGACTGGGGCCGCACCAGCAAGGACATCTTCGCGAAAGCCGTCACGTCGAACGGCGCGGAGGTCGTCGCGGCCGAGGCCTATCAGCCGAACGAGAAAGACTTTCGCGCGACGCTCACGCGCGTGCGCAGCGCGGAGCCGGATTCGATCGTCCTGATTTCGTACTATTCAGACGGTGCGCAGATCGTTCGCCAGGCGCGAGCAGCAGGCGTGCATACACCGATCGCGGCTGTCGGCTCGGTGTATTCGCCCAAATTTCTCGACCTGGGCGGACCCGCGGTGAACGGCGTCTACACCGAATCGAACTTTTTCCCCGGCGACCCGCGCCCGGAAGTGCAGAGCTTCGTACAGCGTTACCGCGCCAGATATAACGCCGAGCCGGACACGTTCGCCGCGCGCGCCTACGACGCGATGATTCTGGCGAGCGAGGTAATCCGCCGCTATGGCGCCGACCGCACGGCCGTGCACGACGGATTCGCGAAGATCAACGACGTGCCGAGCGTGATTTTCGGCAAGTTCAAATTCGATCCGCAAACGCGCCGCGTGGCCGGTGCAAAGAACCTGGATCTGGTCGTCAAGGACGGTAAATTCGCGTTGTGGGACGGCGTGAGCGCCGTGCGCGCGCAATGATCGAAAGCACCATCAATGCGGGCTACGGGACTGACACGCTATGACGGCCTGGTTCGACTACACGATCAACGGATTGATCGTCGGCAATATCTATGCGCTGCTGGCGGTCGGCCTCGCGCTGATCTTCGGCGTCTCGCATCTGATCAATTTCGCGCATGGTTCCGTGTACATGGTCGGCGGCTTCATCGGCTGGCTGTGCCTGACGCGGCTCGGCTTGCCGCTCCCGGTCGCGCTCGTCGCGACCATCGCGGGTTGCGCGCTGCTCGGCATCCTTATCGAACGGATCGGCTTGCGGCCGTTGCAGGGCGCCGCGCGTATCGCGCCGCTGCTGGCCACGATCGGCATCAGTTTCGTGCTCGACCAGCTCGCGCAAATCGTCTTCGGCCCGGATCCGCGTCCGGTGCCGAGCCCGTTGCCGGATTGGACGCTCTCGCTCGGCGGGGCGACGCTCGGTTCGCTCGATCTGCTGATCGCGGCGATCGGCATCGGCGCCGCGGCCGTGCTCTACGTGTTCCTGCGCTTCACGCGGCTCGGCTGGGCTGTGCGCGCCACCGCGCAGGATCGCGACGCCGCGCAGCAGATGGGCGTGAACGTGAATGCCGTGAATCAGGCGGTGTTCGCGATTGCTTGCGGGCTCGGCGGCCTGAGCGGTTTGCTGGTCGGCATGTACTACAACAGCATCGATCCGGCGATGGGCTTTCAGGCTACGCTGAAAGGCGTCGTCGCACTGCTGATCGGCGGGCTGGGCAACGTGCCGGGCGCAATCGCCGGCAGCCTGCTGCTGGGGCTCGTGGAGAGCTATGGCGTCGCGTTGTTTGGCACGAGCTATCGCGACCTGTTCGCGTTCGTGCTGCTGCTGGCCTTTCTAGTATGGCGGCCCAACGGGCTCTTCAGTTCGAGCCGCCGGCTGCCGCCCGAGCCGCTCACGGGCACGTTCCTGTCGAACCGCAAGGCGGTCAGGATTCCGCGCCGCGTGATCGTCGCGGTGGTGGCGCTCGCCTTCGTGCTGCCGTTCGCGACCCCGTCGGCCTATGTGCTTCAGACGCTGACCAACGGCTGGATCTATGGCCTGCTCGCGCTCAGCCTGACACTCGTCGCGGGGACCGTCGGGCAGATTTCGCTGGGCCACGCGGCACTGCTGCTGATCGGCGCTTATGCGTCTGCGCTGCTCTCGGTGAATCTGGGCTGGTCGCCCGCCGTGACGATTCCGCTCGCCGGCCTCATCACCGCGGCTATCGGCACGCTGCTGGTGTATCCGTCTTTCAGGCTGCGCGGACATTACGTGTCGATTGCCACGCTCGGCATCGGCGAGATCATCGGACTGGTGGTGCTGAACTGGGATAGCCTGACGCGCGGGCCGGTCGGCATTACCGGCATTCCGCCGTTGTCGCTGTTCGGCTGGCAGTTGACGGGCGTGCGTGCGGTTTACTGGTTCACGCTTGCGGTACTCGTGCTGCTTGCGCTGCTGCAAGTACGGCTGCTGCGCTCGCATCTGGGCCGCACCTGGCGCGCGATCCGCGAGGACGACGTCGCGGCGCGCGCGTATGGCGTGCGGCCCAACCGCTACAAGGCCATCGCATTCGCGTGCGGTGGATTGGCGGCCGGCATCGGCGGCGGCATTGCGGCGCATCTGTACAGCTACATCAACTATCAGACCTTCGACTCGCAAGTGTCGATCCTTGCGCTGACCATGGTGATCCTCGGCGGCCTGGGCAGCGTGGTTGGCGCGGTGGCGGGGGCGATCGCACTCATCAGCCTGCCCGAACTCTTCCGCTTCGCCGCCGATTACCGGATGCTGATCTACGGCGTGATTCTGCTTCTGCTGGTGCGTTTCAGGCCGCAGGGCCTGTTCGGCGCGGTATGACGGGGACGACCATGACAACTTCTTCCAGTGGTGGTGCGGACATTCTGTTCGACGTGCGGCGCGTGACGCGGCGCTTCGGCGGCCTCGTCGCCGTCGACGAGGTCAACCTGTCGGTTGCGCGCGGCGAATGCGTGAGCGTGATCGGACCGAACGGCGCGGGTAAATCCACGCTGTTCAATCTGCTGACCGGAATCGATACGCCCGACTCCGGCTCGGTGCGCTTCGGCAGCGAAGACGTGACCGGCATGGCGCCGGAACAGCTCGCCGCGCGCGGCGTCGCCCGGACGTTCCAGCATGGGCGGGTGTTCGGCAACCTGAGCGTGCTGGACAATGTGCTGATCGGCGCGCACGCGCGTCTTGCGATGACGCGGCGCGGCTGGCCCGTTGTTGGAGCGTTCGCCGAAGTGCTGCGTGCGCTGGTCGGGCCCGCGGCGCTGCGCCGCGAGGAAGCCGAATTGCGCGACGAAGTGAAGGCGCTGCTTGCGCGCTTCGGCACACGCCTCGCGCCTCGCATCGACGAGCCGGCGCACAGCCTGTCCTACGCGAACCGCCGGCGTGTCGAGATTGCGCGCGCGCTGGCGCTGCGTCCGCGCATTCTCTTGCTCGACGAGCCGACTGCCGGCATGAACGAGTCCGAGACCGCGGAAATGCTCGAACTGATTCTCGAACTGAAACGCGACGGACTCACGATCCTGCTGATCGAACACAAGCTCGACCTGGTGATGCGTCTCTCCGACCGCGTGTTCGTACTCGACGACGGCCGCAAGATCGCGTCCGGTCTGCCGGACGAGGTGCGCAACGATCCCGCGGTGATCGAAGCCTACCTTGGGCATCGTCAAGTTGGCGTGCAGGCCGGCCGCAACGAAACGGCCGCCGCATGACGAGCTCCAGCCTGCATCTCGTGTCATCGAATGATTTACCCACAACTGAACAAGCCATGACAGAGCCGTTGCTGACACTCGACCAGATCGACACGTTCTATGGGCAGATTCAGGTGCACTTCGGCCTGAATCTCAGCATTGGGCGCGGCGAGATCGTGAGCCTGCTGGGGGGCAACGCAAGCGGCAAATCGACGGCGATGAAAGTGATCCTCGGCCTGCACAAACCGCGAAACGGTACGATCAACTTCGACGGCAAGCCGTTGAACGGCCTGCCAACCTCGCAGATCGTGCGGCGCGGGATCGCTTCCGTGCCGGAAGCGCGCCGCCTGTTCGGCGACATGACAGTGCGCGAGAACCTGCTGATGGGCGCCTTCACGCGCAACGACCGCGCCGGTATCGCCGCGGACTATGAACGCATGCTCGACCTGTTCCCCCGCGTGAAAGAGCGCCTGACGCAACGCGCCGGCACGCTCTCGGGCGGTGAGCAGCAGATGCTGGCCATGGCGCGCGCACTGATGAGCCGCCCGGCGCTCGTCTGCATGGACGAGCCGACCATGGGGCTGTCGCCGCTCTATGTCGACAAGGTGCTGGAGCTGATCCAGACCATCAACCGGCAGGGCATTACGTTCTTCATGGTCGAACAGAATGCGAGCCTTGCCTTGCAGATCGCGCATCGCGGCTATGTGTTGCAGACCGGCCGAGTGGTGTTGTCCGGCACCGCAAGCGAACTGCTCGGTGATCAGCGGATTCGCGATGCTTATCTTGGCGGGTCGCTTGCGGCGGAAACGGCATCGTGAACGGGAGGCTATAGCGTTCGCGGCACGGCGCGGGTCGTTGCCGTAGCGTCCGTTGTCCTTTGCGGCGCGACGGTGGCCGGTGGGCGCGATGAACATAGCGGGCGGCCGGAGCGGCAGGCCGTCGGCGATCAGTCGGCGGTCAGTTGACGGCCGACTCTCCGACATTCGGGGATCAGGAACCCGCCACGAGTTCGAGGGTGGCACCGTGTGTGAGTTCGCGCGCGAATTCACGCGGCGAGCCACCTGCATGCGTTTCCAATGCAACGGCGAAGACGCCTTCGCCGCGTGTGGCCAGATAATCCCGAATGTCGGATGCCAGACCTTCAACGGGTTCGTGACGCGGGCGTGACGGGCTGACGAGCGTCAACGTCGTCGTGCCGAGCGGCAGGATCGCGAACCGGATACCGTACCCTGGCAAAGGCGCGCGCTGCACGCTGAATTCACCGAGCAGCGCACGATACCGCGCGAGGCTGGCATCCAGATCGTGCACGGCAAGCGTGATGTTCGCCACGCCGCGCGCGCCGTTGGGGTGATGGCGCACGTCACCTTCGGCGACGCGTAAGCGGCGCGGTGTCAAATCCCCGCACAGAAAGGGCAGGTCGGCGCTGCGCGGCTTGCCGATCTGCCATTCGAGCCGCTCGCCGTCAGGGCGCACGCGTCCGCCGGCAATCGGGCCGTCGTAGAGCAGGCCGCGCCCGTGAGCGGCATCGATCGTTGCCGCGACCGACTGCGGCAGGAGCGCGAAATCGACGAAGCCGTCGCCGACCCGATTACCGGCGTCCCACCAGCGATGTTCCGGTGCGTCCCGCAGAAAGGCGATCAGTTCGAAATAGCTGCCGTCCGCGAAACCGATCAGCGCGTTGTGAGTGGCGCCGTCGGCGTGCGTGCCGCCGCGCTGCACCGTAAAGCCGAGTGCGCTGAAATGAGCGATGGTCTGTTCGAGATCCTGCACGCGGATCACGACGTGGTCGAGTGAAAGGGACATGCCGGCTTGACTCCTCAGGAGGGTGACCGATGAGTATGCGAAGCCGTGGGCAAAAACACTAGCAACGGATTGTCGATTGCATAGTGCGGTGCGTGGATAGTCGCGCCAAGCATTGCCGAGCCACTTTATCCGCGCGCACCGGGCGACTGAACCGATTTTTTCTCGCAACCTTATTCCGTCATCCGCACGCCCGGCGTCATTTGCGTTTGATACGTTCCACGAAAACCAATCCACAAAACCTTGTTTGCGCTTCGTTTTGCTGGCCGTTAGATTCGTTCGTATGGCAACGAATCGACGGAGGCCGTATGGCCACGCTTTCAGCGACATTTTTCCAGGTCGGACTTCGACATCCCATTCGCGCCCTGAAAAAGCAGTTCGCAAGGCGCGCGCCGATTACGTTTGATCAATCGGCCGGCGAAAGGCCTGTTCCCAATGACGGTGCCCAATCGCAGGAGCGGCTCGAACGCATCGCCACCTACGCACGCTCCGGGTACTTCCATATGGAATACACCGCCGGCATGTTCGTCGTGCCGCTGGAAATACCGCCGGATTGAGGCGACTGCGGACAGCAGGCCGGCGCGGAGCATCGGCAATCCCGAGCGGGAGCGACCAAACCGATGCTTCTTTAGAAATCACAATTAATTGGTTCGGCTTCGGCCTTCGATCTTTCATAGTGTCTCCTGATGGCTATAGACGGTTGCTTTCACCGTTGGCCCTGAACCGGCGCGTAAGCATGCGCGCGATATCGAAGGAGACGTCATGACGCTTGAACTCGTAGAACGACCCACCCACGCGCTGCTCGAAGCCGCTCGATCCCGCGCCGCCGAAGCCGGCCTGTCCTACGCCGGTGGCGTGTCGCCGCAGGATGCATGGGCACTCGTGCAGGCCGGCAACGCTGTCTTGGTGGACGTGCGCACCACCGAAGAACGCAAATTTGTCGGGCTCGTGCCCGACAGTTTGCATGTCGCGTGGGCGACCGGTACGAGTCTGACGCGCAATCCGCGTTTTGTGCGTGAGCTGGAAGCGAAGACGGGCAAAGATGCCGTCGTGCTGCTGCTGTGCCGTAGCGGCAACCGTTCCGCGCTGGCCGCGGAAGCCGCCGCGAAGGCCGGCTTCACGCAGGTTTTCAATGTACTGGAAGGTTTTGAGGGAGAGCTGGACGACGCGCAACGGCGCGGCGCCAGCAATGGATGGCGTTTTCACGGGCTGCCGTGGATTCAGGACTGAAAAGCCTGATCGCTCACGCTGCACTTTAGGGGAGTCACCACTGTGGCTGTGTTTGATGTCGATGAGATTGTCGAGGCGCTTCAGACAGTCCGCCAGCAATGGCGCGAAGTGCAGAAACGCTCGCTCGAACCGGGCGGGCGCGAATTGCCGGGGCGCGAAGCGCTCGCGGAGATCATCGATACGCTCAAGGGCGTGCTGTTTCCGATGCGCCTGGGTCCGCTCGATCTGCGTCAGGAAAGCGAAAACTTCTATGTCGGGCACGCGCTCGATGCCGCGCTGCATGCGCTGTTGAGCCAGGCGCGGCTGGAGCTGCATTACCGCAGCCGGCATCATCCGCCGCCAGCCGCAACGATCGAGGCTCAGGCGGGCATTGCGGTGCGCGCGTTTGCCGCGCGCTTGCCGGCGATTCGCAGCCTGCTCGACAGCGACGTGCTGGCGGCGTTTCACGGGGACCCCGCAGCCGGTAGCGTGGATGAAGTGCTGCTGTGTTACCCCGGCGTGCTCGCGATGATCCATCACCGGCTGGCGCACGAGCTATATGGGCTGGGTTTGCCGCTGCTGGCGCGCATTGTCGCCGAACTCGCGCATGCGCAAACCGGCATCGACATCCATCCTGGTGCCAAGATCGGCGCGGGGTTTTTCATCGATCACGGCACGGGCGTGGTGATTGGCGAGACAGCCGTGATCGGCGAGCGCGTGCGGCTCTATCAGGCCGTCACGCTGGGCGCGAAGCGTTTTCCACGCGATGCGCAAGGGCATCTGGAAAAGGGCCATGCGCGCCATCCGATCGTCGAGGACGACGTGGTGATCTACGCGGGCGCGACCATTCTCGGCCGCGTCACACTGGGCCGGGGTTCGGTGATCGGCGGCAATGTCTGGCTCACGCAGGATGTCGCGCCGGGCTCGCACGTGACGCAGGCCGTGTCGCGCAACGAGGGCACCGCCGCCGCCGCGAATGGCGAGCGCACGCCGCGCGGTCTTGCAGACGCGCTTCCTGTCGCGGCGGGAGCCGCACGATGAGCGGACTCGTCAGGGAGTTCGGCGCCGCGGTGCGGCGTCTGCGTGAGACACGCGGCTGGTCTCAGGAGCAACTCGCCGAATACGCCGGACTCAACCGCTCGTATGTCGGCGAGGTTGAACGCGGCTCGGCCATCGCGTCGATCGTCACGGTCGACAAGCTTGCCCGCGCATTCCAGGTGCCGATCGAGCACCTGCTCACCCTGTCTTCCGAAGCCTCGGGCATTGCCGTGCTCGCGCGCTCTGCGTTCGTCGATCCGCCGTCCGTGAGGTAGATCAACGTTTGCCGTCTATAGCATGTTGAAGCGCAGGGGTGGCCTCCCGATAATCGCCTTCGCTCATAAGCTTTCCCGTTTTTCTTCTATCAATCCCGGAGCTTCAGATGACAGCAACAGTGGGCGGCCTGACGGCGCTCGGCGATAACGCAGCACGGCAACTAGCCAATGCCACCAAAACCGTTCCGCAACTGGCCACGATCACGCCGCGTTGGCTCACCCATCTGCTGCAATGGCTGCCGGTCGAGGCAGGCATTTATCGCCTGAATCAGGTGAAGAATCCCGAAGCCGTGGTGGCCGCCTGCACCGCGCGTGAAGATGAAAGCATCCTGCCGCGCACCTTCGTGCCCTACGAAGAGCAACCGCGCGAGTACTTCCTGAATGCCGTCAGCACGGTCCTCGACGTGCACACGCGGATCTCGGATCTCTACAGCAGCCCGCACGATCAGATCAAGGAACAACTGCGCCTCACGATCGAGACGATCAAGGAATTGCAGGAAAGCCAGCTGATCAACAATCCGGACTACGGCCTGCTCGCCAACGTGGCGGAAGAGCAGCGCGTGTTTCCGCTGACCGGCGCGCCGACGCCCGACGACCTCGACGAACTGCTGACCAAGGTCTGGAAAGAACCGGCGTTCTTCCTGACGCATCCGCTCGCGATCGCCGCGTTCGGCCGCGAATGCACGCGCCGTGGCGTGCCGCCGCCGACGGTCAGCCTGTTCGGCTCGCAGTTCCTGACGTGGCGCGGTATTCCGCTGATTCCGTCGGACAAGGTACCGGTGGCCGACGGCAAGACCAAGATTCTGCTGCTGCGCGTGGGCGACAAGCGCCAGGGCGTGGTCGGTCTGTTCCAGCCGGGCGTGGCCGGCGAGCAGGGGCCGGGTCTGTCGGTGCGCTTCATGGGCATCAACAATCACGCGATCGCGTCGTATCTGATCTCGCTCTATTGCTCGCTCGCCGTGCATTCGCCGGACGCGCTGGCAGTTCTCGATGACGTGGAGATCGGCAAGTACCATGACTACCCAGACACCTACAAGTAAGCCCATGGATAGCGTCCTGCCGCACGATGTGCCGAGCGGTCCGCCCGGGGGCTTGCCTGCGGGTTTGCCTGACCCTGCCACGTTGGCGTCGCTGGCGAATGCGTTCTTTTCGGCGTTGCCGGGCAACCCGCCGCAGTCAGGCGCGACGCCAGGGCTCGCCGGCACGCTGCCGTTCACGGCGCCGGTGACCAGCGAGATCAGCAATCCTGCGCCGGCGGGTTCGCCGCTCGCGGGTCCCGGCGGCACGGGCACCGGCGTGCCGGGTGCAGCGTTGCCGCAGGGGCATGTGCCCGGCGCCAACCTGTTGCCCTCGTCGCCGACGCATGTGCTGTCGATGGGTAATCGCGCGCCCGCATTGGCGCCGCATGCGACGGCGCAGAACGGCTTGCCGGACAGCGTGGTGACCATTGCGCCCGCACTCGATCCGCGCTTTGGCGGCTCCGCGCTGGGTGTGCCGGAGGGACACGGCGCGCAGCGTCCGTCCGCGGGTGGCGCTTCGCCGGTGACACCCGCATCGCCGGTTTCGCCGGCGTCCGCCTCGCCGTTTTATTTTCTCGGCGAATCGGGTCAACCTCGCGCCGCGTCAGCTGCGTCGCCGGATATCGTCGTGCCGGTCTGGAACGAGGTGAGTGCGCAATCGTTCGGTCTGCCCGGTGTCGATGAGCCGCTTGCCGAGCAACGTTTCCCGTATGACCGTCCGGCAGCATCGCATGCCGCGCCATCGTCCACGCCCGCGGAACACACGGGCGGGTCGCACTACTTCCTGAATCTGAACGAGCCGTCGCGCGTTCCAGGGCAGGCAGCCGGCGCGTCGCAAGGTGTGCCGCATGCGGGGCCGTCCGCTCATCCGCCGTTCGACGTGAATGCGATTCGCCGCGATTTCCCGATTCTGCAGGAGCGTGTGAACGGCCGTCAGCTGGTGTGGTTCGACAATGCCGCGACCACGCACAAACCGCAGGCGGTGATCGACCGGCTGGCGTATTTTTATGCGCATGAGAACTCGAACATCCATCGGGCGGCTCATGCGTTGGCCGGCCGCGCCACCGACGCATACGAAGCCGCGCGCAGCAAGGTGCAGCGTTTCATCGGTGCGGCGTCGCCGGAGGAAATCATCTTCGTGCGCGGCACTACCGAGGCGATCAACCTGGTCGCGAAGACGTGGGGCGTGAAGCATGTGGGCGAGGGTGACGAGATCATCGTCTCGCACCTCGAGCATCACGCCAATATCGTGCCTTGGCAGCAGCTTGCCGCGCAAACCGGTGCGAAGCTGCGCGTGATTCCGGTCGACGATAGCGGCCAGGTATTGCTCGACGAATACCGGCGGCTGCTCAATGACCGCACTAAAATCGTCTCCGTCACGCAGGTGTCGAATGCGCTCGGGACGGTGGTGCCGGTCAGGGAGATCGTCGAGCTCGCGCATCGGGCCGGCGCGAAGGCGCTGGTCGATGGGGCGCAGTCGGTGTCGCATATGCGGGTGGATGTGCAGGCGATCGACGCGGACTTCTTCGTGTTCTCGGGTCACAAGGTGTTCGGTCCGACCGGCATCGGCGTGGTCTACGGCAAGCGCGCGATTCTGGAGGACATGCCGCCGTGGCAGGGTGGCGGCAACATGATCGCCGACGTCACGTTCGAGCGCACGGTGTTCCAGCCGCCGCCGAATCGTTTCGAAGCCGGCACGGGCAATATCGCCGATGCAGTGGGTCTGGGCGCGGCGATCGACTACGTTCAACGCGTCGGCATCGAGAATATCGCGCGCTACGAGCACGATCTGCTCGCGTATGCGACGAGCGTGCTGCAACCGGTGCCCGGTGTGCGCTTGATCGGCACTGCGCGCGACAAGGCCAGTGTGTTGTCCTTCGTGCTGAAAGGCTACGAGACCGAGGAAGTCGGGCAGGCGCTCAACGAAGAGGGCATTGCCGTGCGCTCGGGGCATCACTGTGCACAGCCGATCTTGCGACGCTTTGGCGTCGAGGCGACCGTGCGGCCATCTCTCGCGTTCTATAACACCTGCGATGAAGTCGATGCGCTGGTGTCTGTAGTGCGACGGTTGTCTTCGCGACGCTGAATACAGGCGGTGGCCGGCTACGGCTGCCGCCTTTTTACCGAATGAATCCGGTCAGTGGTAACGCTTGCGTTTGCCGCTTTCTCAATCTGCCGCGTGAAGTGCCACTGGCACCACTCCCACTTCTGCGCGACACGCCGTATGACGGCTCGGTTGAGCGTTCAAACGGTCGCTGCCGCTTCCCGTGTTTCGAGGTGGCGGCTCACGGGCCGCTGCAAACCGAAGTGCTCACGCAACGTACGGCCTTCATACTCGGTGCGGAAAATGCCGCGCTGTTGCAATAGCGGCACCACGCCGTCCGCGAAATCCTGCAAGCCGCCCGGCAAAACATCCGGCATCAGGTTGAATCCATCGGCGGCGCCGCCTTTGAACCAGTGTTCGATATCGTCGGCGATCTGTTCCGGTGTGCCGACAATGACACGGTGCCCGCCACCGCCGGCCAGCGCGCGGATCAACTGGCGCGCCGTGTAGCCATTCGCACGAGCTTGCGCGAGCGTGGCATGGAAGAACGTGTGATTGCCGTTGCCGCCACCGGGCAGTGAAAGATCGTCCGGCAGACGCTCGTCGAGTTTCAACCGCTCGACGCTCACACCCAATATGCCCGCCAGACGCGTGAGGCTGTAAGTCCACGGAATCAGATCCACCAGTTCATCGCGACGCCGCAAGGCTTGCGCCTCGGTTGCGCCGATGATGGTGGTGAGGCCGGGCAGCACGCGGATCGCGTCGTTGCCGCGCCCCAATGCCGCGGCGCGCGACTTGAGCTCGCGAGCATAAGAAGCCGCTTCGTCGAACGACTGTGACGCGGAGAAGACCGCTTCCGCATGACGGGACGCAAGCTCGCGTCCATCCACCGAGCCGCCGGCCTGGATCAGCACCGGGTGGCCCTGAGCACTGCGCGGCAGATTGAACGGGCCATCCACGCTGAAATATTTGCCGCGATGGTCGATGCGATGCACCTTCGCCGCGTCGACGAAACGGCCATCTACCTTGTCGCCGATAAAGGCGTCGTCTTCCCAGCTATCCCACAGCGCCTTCACGACCTCCGTGAATTCGGCGGCGCGTTCGTAGCGCTCGGCATGATTGGGCACCGCTTCGCGGCCGAAGTTGCGCGCCGAACCGAGATCGGCGGTCGTCACGATGTTCCAGCCCGCGCGCCCCGCGCTGAGATGATCGAGCGTGGCAAAGCGCCGCGCGATGTTATACGGCTCGTTGTAGCTCGTCGACGCCGTGCCGATCACACCGATATGCGTCGTGGCCGCAGCAATGCCGGCGAGCAGCACGGTCGGCTCCAGCGCCGTGATCGGCCGGAAGTCGATCTGATCGGCGATCGATGCATTGTCGGCAAGAAACACAGCGTCGAACTTGGCCGCCTCGGCGATCTGCGCAACGCGAACATAGTGAGCGATATCGATGAACGCGCGAGGGTCCGCGTCTTCGGTACGCCAGGCGGAAGGCACGAAGCCCGAGTGGAGAATGTTGACGTTCAGATGGAGCTGGCGCGGCGGGTCGTTTCTCATGGGGCTGGTCGAATGCGGGAAGGGCCAGCAACGAAGGAGCAAAGGCATCTGGCCGACTCTTCAATTGTCGATTGGCTGTGCATTCGAGACCACTAACGATTTCTGGCATCGATATGTCGGCAACGACTAAGGTTCGCCGCCATGCAAGACCAGCATGATGCCGCGCAGCGTTCGGGCCGCCACCGTGATTTGCGATGTGCCGCTCGCTTCATAACCATATCGGAACTCGGTCTTTCCAAATTCGTGCCAACACTGCCATGCTTTGACTCAGGCCGTGCGCGGTGTCAGCGCGCGGCGTCTATTTCATAACCGCAGTGACCCACCTTTATCGAGTATGGATCCGTTGATCGAGAGTCTGATGCTGAAAATGAGGCACAGCCGCGTCTATACGGCTGTGACTTTCGCCCGTTTGTTCGGCGTATCGGAGAAAGCGGTCGAAGCCGCGCTCGCCACGCTGATCGCCAGCGGCAAGGTGCGCACGTGCATCAACGCGCGGCGCGATGTCGGCTACTGTTTGTCGGGCGCGACGCCGGTCTGCGCGTCGCCGCTTGAGCCCGATGTAACCACTGTCGCCACGCCGCCTTTGACCCGCCGCGTGGACGGCGCGCTGGCGGGCTACGACAGGCAACTCGATGCGCACCGCTCGCTCGCCATGCTCGTGCGCCGCTGAGTCGTCCGACTTATCTGTTCACGACACCTGTTCGCGATCTCGGCCATAGACGCCAGGGGTTATCAGCAACGCTGCTTAGCACCTGAAAATTGCTTGGTTTGTGCCGTCCGCGAGCGTTGTTAGAGTCCACTTCTCACGCTAAGGGCACGCGCCGTTCGACCTCGCGCGCGGCCCATTAAAACAACAGGAAACCACCGTTATGAATCTCAGAGTGCTTGGCGCAGTGATCGCCGGAAGTCTGCTTGTCATGTCCGCTGCCGCGCATGCGGATCGTCTCGACGACATCAAGAAAGCGGGCGTATTGCGCGTGGCCGCTTTCGATAGCAATCCGCCGTTCGGTTTCGTCGATCCAAAGAGCAATCAGATCGTCGGGCTCGACGTCGACTATGCGCGAGCGCTCGCCACGCGCCTCGGCGTCAAGCTCGAGATCCAGCCGACCAATCCGGCCAACCGCATTGCTTTCCTGAAGTCGGGCAAGGTGGATCTGGTGTTTGCGAACTTTACGATTACCGACGATCGCAAGAAGGAGGTGGATTTCAGCACCCCCTATTTTGCGTCCGGCACGCAATTCATTGCGAAGAAGGGCACGCTTACCTCGCCGCAACAATTGAACGGTTTGCGGATCGGCGCGGACAAAGGCACGACCAATGAGCAGCAGGTGCGTGCGCAATTCCCGAGCGCCACGATCATTGCTTATGACGACACGCCGTTCGCCTTCGCCGCGCTGCGCACGGGCAACGTGCAGGCAATCACGCAAGACGGACCGAAGCTCGTCGCGTTGCTCGCGAAGGTGCCGGACAAGGCGAACTACGAGATCCCGCCGTTCACGATCTCCAACGACTACGAAGGCGTGGGCGTGCCGAAGGGCGAGACGCGCCTGCTGAATGTCGTCAACGACACGCTGAAGGATCTCGAAGCCAAGGGCACGGCCGGCACGATCTACGACACCTGGTTCGGCCCGAAGAGCGCCGCGCCGTTGCCGCGCCTGTTCAGGATCGGCGATCCGCAGAAGAGCTGACGCGCCTCGCTTCACAGCCGCCTCCACATGGCCCGGTCACCGCCCGAAACGCGTGACCGGGCCTTCTTGCTGATACCGGACCGCGTTTTTCCCGCATGCATTTCTTGAATTTCTGGCTGGACCCGCGCTATCTCGGCTGGCTCGCCCACGGTTTTCTCATCACGCTGATCCTGTCGGCGTGCGTGAGCGTGTGCGCGACGCTGCTCGGATTCGGGCTGGCAATGGCCCATATCGCGCAACATCGCACGGTCGCTGCTGCGGCAAAAGGCTATGTACTCGTGTTTCGCAACTCTCCTCTGCTGGTGCAATTGCTGTTCTGGTACTTCGGCGCGGCGACGCTGCTGCCTCAAGCCTGGATGACGTGGCTCAACACGCCGCATGTGTTGAGCGCCGGGCCCTTTGCCGTGCACTGGCCGAGCTTCGAACTGTTCGCCGGCTGGCTGGGCCTGACCTGCTACAGCACAGCCTTTATCGCGGAGGAGTTTCGCGCCGGCATCCGCGGCGTGGGCATCGCGCAATACCAGGCGGGCGCCGCATTGGGCATGACGCGTTATGCGACCTTGCGGCACGTCGTTCTTCCGCAAGCGGTGCGTATCGCCACGCCGCCGCTCGCGGGGCAATACATGAATATCGTGAAGAACTCGTCGCTGACCATGGCGATCGGCGTGGCCGAACTGTCTTATATGTCGCGTCAGGTGGACACGGAGAGCTTCCGCACCTTCCAGGCCTTCGGGACTGCAACCGTGCTGTATATCGGCACCATCGCGTTGATCGAAACGGCCTTGGTGATCTGGCAACACACTGGCGTACGTGCGTTGCAGCGAGGGCGGGCATGACGGCGCTCGAGTGGCTGCCGACGCTGCGTTATCTGCTGCTCGGCGCGTTCCCCAATGGGCCACTGGGCGGCGCCGCGCTGACGGTCGTGCTCTCGGTGGTGTCGGCGTTGCTGTCCGCGGCGGTGGGACTGGCGGGCGGCGTGGCGCTCTCGCTGACACGCGGCGGTGTGCATCTGCTGCTGGTCGCAATCGTCGCGTTCTTCAGGGCGATTCCGGTATTGATGCTGATCTTCTGGACTTTCTTCCTGATGCCGATCCTGCTGCATATCGACGTGCCGGGACTGGTCGCGGTGGTGTGCGCGCTGTCGCTGATCAGCGGCGCGTATCTGTCGCATGCCGTGCATGCGGGCATCGTGTCGGTCGGTGTGGGTCAGCAACAGGCGGCGCTGTCGCTCGGGCTCACGCGCTGGCAGGCGTTGCGTCACGTGGTGCTGCCGCAGGCGGTGCGCATCATGATGCCGTCGTTCGTCAATCAGTGGGTGTCGCTGGTCAAGGACACCTCGCTGGCGTATATCGTCGGCGTGCCGGAATTCACGTTCCTTGCCAATCAGGTCAACAGCCGCCTGATGATTTACCCCGCACAGATTTTCGTGTTCGTCGGCATCGTTTATCTGCTGCTGTGCTCCGCGTTGCAATGGATCGCTCACCGCATCCTGCTGCACACACCGTCCGCTCACGCCACTACGCGATCGAATGAGGAACCTGTTACATCATTGCCGCTCGGTGGACTACGCGAATGAAGAAACCGCAAGGCAGCCGGGCAGGCCGTCACCGCAAATCGGAACGCGTGATAAGCAATTGCCAATTCGATAGTAGGCGTGACGCGCAGGTACTGGTCCAATAGACGATTAGCCCTTCCGTGGCGAGTCGGACCCGTACTGCTGCCAATGGCAACAGGCCGAAACGCCGCAAGCGGACGGGTCTCAACTGTCTGTATGAGCCATCATGTCCAGTCCCACATCCAGCCCTGTCGCGTCGCGACTGCCGGCGCGTCCCGATCCGGCGCGCGTCACGCGGATCGCTGACGACGCACAGGCGCTCGCCGCATCCCGCACCCTCGCCGACGTTTTCGCGTCGGGCGCCGCCGAACGTGACCGCAATCGCGTGCTGCCATGGGCCGAACTGGATCTATGGTCGCAAAGCGGTCTCGGCGCCATCACCGTGCCGCGCGAATATGGCGGTGCGGATGTGTCGTTCGCGACGCTGGCCGAAGTCTTCGTGAACCTCTGCGCGGCCGATCCCGCGTTAGGGCAGATTCCGCAGAACCAGTTCGGCGTGCTGGGCGTGCTGCGCGAAGTCGGCAGCCCGGCGCAGAAAGAGCGTCTGTACGGCGAAGTGCTGGCCGGCCGGCGGCTTGGTAATGCCGGCCCGGAACGTCGCTCGGCGGCGGCCGCGACGGTCCTGCAGGGTTCGACGCGCCTGCGCGCGACGCCCGACGGCTTGCGCCTCGACGGCAAGCGTTTCTATTCGACCGGCGCGTTGTTCGCGCACCGCGTCCCGACGCGCGCGACCGACGACGAAGGACGCGCCGTGCAGGTCTGGGTGCCGCGCGATGCGCCGGGCCTGACGGTGGTGGACGACTGGAGCGCCATCGGCCAGCGCACAACGGCGAGCGGCACCGTCACCTTCGACGCGGTGCCCGTCGATCCGCAGGACGTCTTGCCGATCTGGCAACTGGCCGACCGCCCGGGTCTGTCCGGCCCGACGTCGCAACTGATTCAGGCGGCGATCGACCAGGGTATCGCACAGGCCGCCGTTGCCGACGCGCTCGCCTTCGTGCGCGAACGCGCGCGGCCGTGGGTCGATTCCGGCCTCGAGCACGCAACCGACGACCCGTACATCATCGCCGATGTCGGCCGTCTGGAGATCGACCTGCATGCCGCGCATGAAGTGCTGGTGGAAACCGGCCGCACGCTCGACGCGATCGCGACCCGGCCGATCGATGCCGAAGCCAGCGCGCGCGCCTCCGTCGCCGTTGCCGAGGCCAAGGTGTTGACCACACGCATCGCGCTGGAGGCTAGTGAAAAGCTGTTCGAACTGGCCGGCTCCGCGTCGACCCGTGCGCTACACAACCTCGACCGGCATTGGCGCAATGCCCGCACTCATACGCTGCATGACCCGGTGCGCTGGAAGCTGCATCTGCTCGGCAACTATCACCTGAATCAGGTGCTTCCCGCGCGGCATTCGTGGAATTGAAACATGACCATTGACCTTTCTTCCACGGTTGGCGACAGCGCCGCGCCGGCCGTGCTGCCTCGCGAACTGCGTTCGCTGCCCACTCCCGAGCTGATCGGCGACGACGCGCAGGCGCGTCTCGTCGCGCGCCGTCTGGCCGAGGCATTCGCGTCCGAAGCCGCGCTGCGCGATCGCGAACGGCGGCTTCCGTGGGCCGAGCTCGACGCCTTCGTGGCGAGTGGCCTGTGGGGCATCACCGTACCGCGCGAATTCGGCGGCGCGGGCGTGAGCAACGGTACGCTCGCCGAAGTCACCGCAACGATCGCCGCAGCCGACGGCTCGCTCGGCCAGATCCCGCAGAACCATTTCTATGCGCTCGAGGTGCTGCGCGTTGGCGGCAGCCTGGAGCAACAGCGCTTTTTCTACGGACGGGTGCTCGCGGGCGAGCGTTTTGGCAATGCGCTCGCGGAAATCGGCCACAAGGATTTCAAACGACGCACACGGCTCACGCGAGAGGCGGCCGGCTGGTATGTCGACGGCCGGAAGTTCTATTGCACGGGCGCGCTCTACGCACATTGGATCCCCACGCTGGTCGTCGCCGAAGAGCAGGGCCGCGACGTCACTTATCTGGCGTTCGTGCCGCGCGGCACACCGGGCGTTACCGTAACCGACGACTGGGATGGCTTCGGCCAGCGTGTCACCGGCAGCGGGTCGGTGCAGTTCGATCATGTGCACGTCGAGCCCGAATGGGTCGTGCCGTTTCAGGCGTCGTTCGAGCGCGCCACGACGATCGGGCCGCTCGCGCAGATCATTCATGCGGCAATCGATCTCGGTCAGGCGCGCGGCGCGTTCGAAGCCGCGTTGAAATTCGTGCGCGAGCGCTCGCGACCGTGGATCGACGCGAAGGTCGAACGGGCCGCCGACGATCCGCTGACCATTGCGCAGTTCGGCGACCTCTCAGTGCGGTTGCGCGCGGCAGAAGCGTTGCTGCGCCGCGCGGGACGTTTCGTCGATGCTGCGCAGGCGCAGCCCACCGAGCAGTCGGTCGCGCAGGCGTCGATCGCTGTGGCCGAGGCGCGCGCGCTCACCACGACCGTGTCGCTGGATGCCGGGTCGCGCCTGTTCGAACTCGCCGGCACCGCCGCGACGCTCGACGGTCTCGGCCTCGACCGTTTCTGGCGCAACGCGCGCACTCACACGTTGCACGACCCGGTGCGCTGGAAGTATCACGCCGTGGGCAACTACTACCTCAACGACAAGCTGCCGCCGCGGCATGGAGCCTTGTGATGGCGAAGAAACAGATCCTGCTCAACGCGTTCAACATGAACTGCGTGGGTCATATCAACCACGGCCTGTGGACGCATCCGCGCGACCGTTCGAGCGACTACCGTCTGCTGCCGTATTGGACCAACCTCGCGCGCACGCTGGAGCGCGGCCTGTTCGACGGGCTCTTTCTCGCCGACATCGTCGGCGTCTACGATGTTTATCAACGCAACGTGGACGTGACGTTGCGCGAATCGATCCAGTTGCCCGTCAACGATCCCACGCTGCTGGTGTCGGCAATGGCCGCCGTGACCGAGCATCTTGGGTTCGGCGTGACGGTCAATCTCACCTACGAGCAGCCCTATCTTCTCGCGCGCCGGTTTTCGACGCTCGATCATCTGACGCAAGGCCGGGTCGGCTGGAATATCGTCACGGGCTACCTCGACAGCGCGGCGCGCGCCATGGGACTCAGCGAGCAACTGCCGCACGACGAGCGCTACGACCGGGCGGACGAATACCTGGAGATTCTCTACAAGCTGTGGGAAGGCAGTTGGGAGCAGGGCGCGGTGCTGCGCGACAAGGCGGGACGCGTGTATGCGGACCCGGCGAAGGTTCATCAGGTGCGGCATGCGGGCAAGTACTACAACGTGGAGGGGTATCACCTCGCGGAACCGTCGCCGCAGCGCACGCCGGTGCTCTTCCAGGCCGGCAGTTCCGGGCGCGGCCAGCGGTTCGCCGCGCGTCACGCCGAATGCGTGTTCATCTCGCCGCCGAACCGGCAGGCCGCGCGCGAAACCGTGCGCACGTTGCGCGAGCAACTGGTGCAGGCCGGCCGCCGTCCGGAGGACGTGAAGGTGTTCGTCGGCGCCGCGGTGGTTGCGGGCGCAACCGAGCAGCAGGCCCGCGAGAAATATGCCGACTATCGGCAATATGCGAGCCGCGAAGCCGGGCTCGCGCACTTCGCGGCAAGCACGGGTATCGACTATGCGCAATACGATCTCGACGCGCCAGTGGACTACGCGCCCGGCAACGCGATCGAATCGGCCACGCGAACAGCCAAACAGCACGGCTGGACACGCCGCAAGTTGCTGGAGATGTTCGAACTAGGCGGCCGCTATCCGGCCATTGTCGGCAGCGCCGCGCAGGTTGCCGACGAACTGCAGGCGTGGATCGAGGAAACGGGCGTCGACGGCTTTAACCTGAGCCGCACGGTGGTGCCCGAAAGCTACGAGGATTTTATCGATCTGGTCGTGCCGGAATTACAGAATCGCGGCCTGTACAAGACCGCCTATACCGACGGCGCGCTGCGCCACAAGCTGTTCGGGGAGGGCGACCAGTTGCCGGCCCGGCACGCGGCGGCGAGCTTCCGGCAGCATGCCGCGGAGGCGGTATGAAACCGCACACGGTCCGCCTCGCACAACGTTTGTCACAGGAGCACGCATGAGTCTCGATATTTTCTGGTTTTTGCCGACCTCGGGCGATACACGCTATCTCGGCAAGTCCGATTTTGGCCGGCCGCCGACCAACGAATATATGCGTCAGATCGCGGTCACGGCCGAGAATCTCGGCTATGACGGCTTGCTGATTCCGACCGGCAGCAGTTGTCAGGATCCGTGGGTCACCGCCGCCAGTCTCGTGCCGGTGACGCAGCGCATCAAGCTTCTGGTCGCGTTGCGCACCTCGATCAGCGGCCCGACTGCCGCCGCGCGCCAGGCCGCGACGCTCGACCAGGCGTTGCATGGACGCCTGCTGCTGAACGTGGTGCCGGGCGGCGACGCCACCGAACTCGCCGCCGACGGCGTGTTTCTCCCCCACGACGAGCGCTATGCGGCCGCCGACGAATTCCTCACCGTCTGGCGCGATCTGCTCGCCGGCAAGACGGTGGACTTCAAGGGCAAATACGTTCACGTGGAGCAGGCGCGCAACTTTCATCCGCCGGTGCAGCAGCCGGCGCCGGCGCTGTATTTCGGCGGGTCGTCGCCGGCCGCGCATGAACTCGCGGCCAAGCATGTGGATGCGTATCTGACGTGGGGCGAGCCGCCTGCCGCCGTCGCCGAAAAATTCGCCGATGTGCAGCGGCGTGCCGCCGCCCATGGCCGCAAGCTGCGTCTCGGGGTGCGTCTGCATGTGATCGTGCGCGAGACCAACGAAGAGGCATGGGCCGAAGCCGAGCGCCTCATCAGCAAGCTCGACGACGAAGACATCCGCCGCGCGCAGGAGAACTATGCGCGCATGGATTCGGTTGGACAACGCCGGATGGCGGAGTTGCATGGCGGACGCCGCGACAAGCTGGAGATCAGCCCCAACTTGTGGGCCGGTGTGGGTTTGGTGCGCGGCGGCGCGGGCACGGCGCTGGTCGGCGATGCAAAGACGGTCGCCGCACGGTTGCAGGAGTATGTCGACGCGGGCGCGGATAGTTTTGTGCTGTCCGGCTATCCGCATCTCGAGGAGTCGATCCGTTTCGCGGAGCTTGTGTTCCCGTTGTTGCCCGGCAAGAGGCCGGTCACGTTGCGCGATCAGGTGCTGACGGGCGGGGCGTTTGATGTGCGTGCGGGTGAGGGCAGCGGTCGGCCGAAGGCGCAGGCGTAAAGCGGCCAGGCACTGGCTAGCGATAGATCGCTGCGCCGCTCGACAACATGTTTGCGAACATGTCGTCGAGCGCCCAACTCGGCTAACCGGGAGCGACGCCCCTCATGACGCTCCCGGCTGTGCGAGCACCGAACGCCGTTGGATATCCTGAAGCATCGCACTATTGAAGTGCCGTGCTTTCAGCCACGGAGCACGGCCATTCGCCTAGAAGTGCTCGCGATCGAATTCCGGCAATGCACGCGTTCCTTCAAAAGCAACCGAATGCAGCAGTTCTGGCTTCAGATCGAGCAAACGCAGAATCGTGGGCGCAACCTGGGTGGTCAGTACATGTTCGCCGTTCATCTGCCCAGTGCGTTGGGCGTGGGGCACATAGATCACAAGACCGAGATGGCTGTCGTCGGGAGCGTTGCCGCCGTGCTCTTCGTCCTTTGCCGTACTCGAGGTATAGATCACACCCGGGTTCGGCTGGACGACGATGTCAGGCGTGCGTCCGCCGGCAGGGTCCCCAAATCGGCCGGTCAATTGCGGGCCGTAGAGAATGTATGCCTGCGGACCGTCTGCGCAAATACCGGGAGCGTTGCAACCGAGGTTGCCTTTGAGGGTCTTCACGACGGCAGACAGTTGGCTTTGATCGCGCAACCAGATCAGTCCGACGTCATCGGTCTGGACGAAACCCGTTCCGACCAGGCCCGTTCCGTCGTTGAGGTTGCCGCTCTTCGTAGCGTTCTGCCCGAAGTTGCCGTTCGGATCCAGATAGTTGCTTGTTTCAAGCAGTTTCGACAGCGTGTCGCCGTTCTTGATCAGCTTCGAATGATCGGTCGGTGACTGCCCATGCTTGGCCGTAACGATGATCGCCGTCGACGAATAGAGATTACGCTGCTTCAGTTCGGTCACGATGCGACCCAGAGCGTTGTCAAGATAAGCAATCGCATTGCTGACCTGCGGCCCCGGCGTGAAGCTCGCATCCAGATAGCCGCCGCCATGCGCGACCGTCGCCTTCTGTGCGACGCTCAAAGTCTGGAAGTTGGTGCCAAACAGTGTGGGCACATCGGCGCTGGATTGACCTGTGGAGTCTTTGCCGTCGATCTCATTGATCAGCGACTGCACATGCAAATTGTCGAACTGTTCCGTGTGCGTGTAGACGTCGGTGTAGTTCGTATTGGTGGCCGGATCGATCGAGTTGATCTCGGTGCGCGAGAGATCGTCCACGCCCGTGCCTGACGGCCCGTTCAGCCAGTCGTAGCCCCATGCATGTTTGTCTGCCCAGGCGGTGCGCGCGCCTTTCACGTTGCGTTTAACTAGTTCGAAGATCGTATTGGTCTTCACATAGTTATGCGGATAGACGGGCGCACAGACACCATTGACCAACGTATGCGGGATAGCCTGCGGATTGAACGCGCCGCCACCGTCGAGATGCGTTAGTGCGCCGCCGTTCTCGCCGTCGATGCCAGTCGTTTCGTCGAATACGACATTCCAGCCTTGCTTGCCGGTGCAATTGCTATCGGACGGCGCGAAGAGCGTGCGGTCGTAGGATACGTCGTAGAAGAGGCCGGCGGATTTGGGCGAGCCCCCGGTGACGAGCGCCGCGAGACCCGGGAACGAATCCGACAGGCCCGGAGTGTGCGCATTGGTGTAGGTCGTACCGGACTTGGCGAGCAGCGCAAGATTCGGGCATGCATTCGAACCGATGCAGCGTGCGACGTCCTGTTCATGCAGACCGTCGAAGCTGATCAGCAACACATGCTTCACTGACTCGTGCTCGTGCTCGTGTTCATGCTGATCGGCCGCCGCCGCGCCCATTGAGTACAGCCCGGCGAGCAGGGCAACGCCCACGCCAAGGCCGATCTGCTTGCGTTTCCCTATGCGCATCGTCTTCATTTCCCGTCCTTTTTTCAGGTTGCCACGAAACATTTGGTAATCCGGGAATGAATGTGCAGGGCAATTGAGTCGTCAGGATGAATGGGCGCTTTCGATTCCATAACCAGCAAGCGGCTAATGGTATGGACTGGAAAAAAACAGCAATCAGCAATTGCCTTAAGGTTTCCTTAAGGATTGAGTGGTGGGTTGAAAAGTTGAGCTGAATCGCTAACGTTGACCGGAACGTTGTCGCGAGTATTTGAACGTCTTGCACGCCTCGAATCCCGTCGTGATCAGACAGTGTTTGGCAATTGTGTCCGAACGGAGGCGAAGGGTTCCTCGTACGTCGAAGGTGGGGCTAACGTGCCGCTGCGTTGGACCCGCCAGGTCTGATAAATCCGCGGACTGACACCGTGAGACCAGCTGCATCAACGTTGTTAGCCAATTTGAGCGTCAACTGCTGTCGCTGCGCAATACGGGCCGCAATGGCGAGTCCGAGCCCGCTGCCCGTCCCCTTGGTATGCTCACCGCGATAGAAGCGGTCGAGCACACGCTCCAACTCTCGCTCGGGAATGCCGGGTCCGGTGTCCACCACGTCGAAGCCGAGACGCTCCCCTGTGAGGCAGAGTACGACGTCGACCCTGCCGCCTTGCGGCGTGTAGCGGATCGCATTGTCGATCAGGTTATTCAGCAGCACGCTCACCCCATGCGGATCAGCCAGCACATCGCACGGATTGTCTTGCGTCACGGGATGCCGGAACTCCAGGCCCAAATCAATCTGCTTCTGTTCCGCCAGCAGGGAGAAATCGCTGACTGCCTGCTCGCCGATTTTCCTCAAGCTGACCGATACGCCTTCGTTTGCCGGATTCGCATCCTCCCTTGCAAGCGTCAAAAGCTGTTGAACGAGGCGGATGATGCGATTGAGCCGTGTGTCGATCCGCTCGATCGTCTGGCCATCGTCTTTCAAGGTGCCGTTGTTCGACGCTGCCTGCAACTGCAGTTTCAGCGCGGCAAGCGGCGAGCGCAGTTCGTGCGCGGCATCCGCAATGAAAGTGCGCTGCGCCTGTGAGGCGGCGTTCAGACGCTGCAGCAGGTCGTTCAATGCATCGACGAGCGGCCGGATTTCGACCGGCACCTGGCCGTCAAGACGCAATGGTTCGAGCGAATCGAGCGAGCGCGTTGCCAGTGAGCGCGATAAGCCGCCAATCGGCGCGAGACCTCTCGCCACGACGAACAGCACGAGTACGATGGTCACAGGCATGAGCAGGCCGAGCGGCCACAAGGTATGGAGCGCGAGGTGGAGCGCCAGCGCTTCTCGTACGGAGACGGGTTGCGCAACCTGGATAAAGCGGTCCGGCTGCTGCAAGCCCAGGACGCGCCAGTGAGCCTCGCCCCGTTCGATGGTGCGAATACCCGCGGGCAGTCGCGCCAGAACCGGCGACAAGCGGGAGTGGTAGACGAGCGAGCCCCCTTTGTCCCATATCTCGATCAGAATCCGGTCGTCCGAAATACCTTCGAACTCCGAGCCTTGCCGCTCGACTGTCTCCGCCGTTTCGAGATTCGATGGCAAGGACAGGGCAACGGTACGCAGTTCGTAGTCGAACAGTTCATTGGCTTCTTCGCGGGCCGTATGAAAGATCCCGAATGCCGCAATTCCGGAGGCGGCGGCGAGGCCGCAGATCAGCCAGCCGAGTAGCCAGCGGCGAATCGACGTCATTCATGCCTCTTCAATCGATAGCCAACGCCACGCACCGTCACGATCTGTTCTGCGCCGATCTTGCGCCGCAGGCTGTGCACGTGCACTTCGATTGTGTTGCTTCCCACTTCATCGCCCCATCCATACAACTTGTCTTCGAGTTCGGACCGGGTGAAGACGCGCGCGGGCTCTTCGATCAGCGCCTGCAGCAGCGCGAACTCCCGCGGCACGAGCGCTACCGGTGCGCTGTTCTTCCTCACTTCGTGAGCGGCGGGGTCAAGCGTCAGTTCACCATGGGAATAGATCGGCTGTTTCTGGCCGGTTCGTCGTCGCAGCAACGCCCGCGCTCTTGCTGCCAGTTCATCCAGATCGAAGGGCTTGATGAGGTAGTCGTCGGCTCCGGCGTCGAGGCCGCGAATGCGCTCGTTCACGGAGTCGCGTGCTGTCAGGATGATGACGGGCGCCTGACCACCTTGTTTGCGGTAGCTATTGAGCAGATCGATGCCGTCTTTTTTAGGCAGGCCGAGATCCAGCAGGACAAGGTCGTACACGCCGTTGCCAAGCGACAACTCGGCGGCCCGGCCGTCTTGCGCCCAGTCGATTGCATACCCTTCGCGCCCCATCGATTCGAGCACGGTTTCCGCAATCATTTCATCGTCTTCTACCAGAAGCAGACGCATCGGCGCTCCTTGCGTTGTTCACCATCCGACATTGTCGCGCATCCGGAATTAACGTTTCCTTAAGCAATTGTTAAGCGTTCGGTCAATATTATCTGCCTTTCGAGAGCAAGCGGATCGAAGCGCTCATGCACGCCGGCGCATTCTTGGGCAAACGAAAGCGCTGCGGAACGGCGCGATGCGCCGGTCGACAGACGACGCATGGACAGTCTAGTGGTGAGTGAAAAGCCCGGCATCCGCGCCAGACGACGCAACATGAGAGCGCGGCGTCCGAGATTCTGACGATCCGCCCGTTTGCGTGCCGTAACCAGTCGCACCGGCTGTTTGGCGCGGGCTCGCGTATTGCTGAGAAGCCGGATAGTCCATTTTGGATTGATGCAGGGTGTGGTCTCGCTCGGCTTCGGCTGTTTGCGCTCGCACCTCGGCGCGCGTGAGTGGACCATTGGTCGCCTGCGCGAAGCTGGCGACAGGCAGCGAAGCGGTGATGGCAAGGATGCAGATGGAGAGGATGCGTTTCATAGTGCGTTTTCCTTGGGAATCTGAATGAATATTCCTGACCTTCGCGCTTCGAGTCCTGCGCGCCGATCTGGAGCATCACGTCGAGGGCCCTTGTGACGTGCATCATCAGAGTACGTGTTGAACCTTAGGTGACGCTTATCCGGCTTCCGTGCGGATTGAATACGCGCGAACGGCTCGGTTAAGCGGGTGTTAACCTGACTGATGCAATCTGTCTGCCACGTCTTCGGCGCCGCTGGTGCGAGGCGCAGGCGCTTGCGGGCGCAACGATCGATTGAAGTGCAAAGAAAGAGGAATGAACATGAAAGGAAGCACTGCGAGCTTTGCCAGCCAGGCTGTCAGCAAGGTTCCCGAGGTAACGATCGGATTCTGGGCGATCAAGGTGGCCGCGACGACGCTGGGGGAAACCGGCGGAGATTGGGTATCCATGTCGCTGAATCTTGGTTATCTGGTTGGCTCTTCGATCTTCCTCGTGTTATTCGTCGCCCTCGTTTCCGCCCAGGTCAAGGCAAGAGATTTCCATCGCTTCCTGTACTGGGCGACGATTGTCGCCACGACCACGTTGGGTACGACAATGGCGGACTTCGCCGATAGATCGCTAGGCATCGGCTATCCCGGCGGCACTACGCTAGTCGTTGCGCTATTGATCGGCAGTCTGGCCATATGGTATCGGTCGGAGGGGACGGTCTCGGTCGAGAGCATCGTCACCGCCAGGGCTGAATGGTTTTACTGGATTACGATCCTGTTTTCACAAACGCTCGGCACGGCGCTCGGGGACTGGGTAGCGGGTGAAGACCGCGGCGGGCTCGGTATCGGATACGAATATGGCGCAATGCTCTTTGGAGCGGGCCTGATTGTCGTAGCCGCACTTTACTTCTGGACGCGTGTATCGCGCACGGCGCTGTTCTGGTCAGCGTTTATTCTGACCCGGCCACTCGGCGCGACGTTGGGGGACTTCCTCGATAAACCGGTGGCGCAGGGCGGACTGCAGGTGAGTCGGCTGTATGCGTCGGGTATCCTGCTTACTTTCATGGTGGCGTGTATCGTGCTGATTCCGCAGCGGCCAACCAGGAGGGAGCCGGCAGCCTGATCATGCGCGCTATCGGATGGCATGGAAAACCATGCAGTTCCATCAGGACGTAGTGAAGGCAACTCATTCCGAATGCACAGATAGCCGGCCCGTCCGGCTTCTTTGAGCGCCATTGTTCATTCCGTCCAGTGAGACTGCGCGAATGAGTTTCGCTGCTAGAAGCGGTAAAGGACCGACGCCATCCCGTTGAGGTCGAGCCGGCGCTCGGTGATCGGACTGCCGGCGGCGTAACGCTCGAGGCGTCCCACAACGGCAGCAACGTTCGCCGACCAGTGCGGACTGATCTTGTACGTGGCATTCACGTTGAAGTGAGCATCGCGCAAACCGGAACCGGTATCGTAGTGCGGTAATCCCGATGCCGCGCTTTCCTGCTGCGTGACGCCAAACATCGTTTGGGTATAGGTCGCGTTGGCCCACGTGAGGCCCGGGCCCATTGAAATGAGCCAGTTGCCGATCGGCGCCGATACGAACAGATCGGCCATCGCCGTCAGACCTTGCCCCGTTCCCGCGATGTCCTGGTAGGCCGCCACCGCGCCGGTGAACGCCCACCACGTGTAATCGCCGAAGATCCGCAGCTTCGGTCCATAGTGCACGTCGGGCAAGCCTTTGAGCCGCGCATCGTCGGACGATGATCTCGACTGGAAGTCGAAACTCACCGACATGCCGAGGTGATAGTTCTCCGCGTGCATCACGTTGACGCCGAGCACATCCGGACCCTGCGAGAAAAAGCGGTCCTTCCATGAAATGTCCTGCACGGGGAAGGGAAGCACTTGCAACTGTGAGGAGCCGGGGAACTTCGGGAACACGTACATGCCCGGCCCGACCGAGATTTTCCAGTCGCTGTCCGCCTGCGGTTCATCGGCGTGCGCGATGCCCGTCGTACAACACGCGCTTACCGCTGCGAGCGCCAGGCAGCGGCGTCGGAAAGATGCGATATGGAGCTTCATGCTTTCCTCGCCACGGCGGCCAACTGTCTCAGGCGTCGAGCGAGCGCCCGTGATACGACAGGCGTCGGATTGTTGCAGGACGCCGACGTTGCGGCGCTTTCGCGCATGAATAGCGCGCATTCCCGCGCGACTACCTCGCGCTCGTTGTCAGAGGTGATCATATGGTACGAGTCGTCGAGCCAGATGGTGCGAAGAAACGACGCGCCGACGTTCGCCACGACATACTGTGCATTGTGTGGACTGGACGTCTCGTCGTCGATCGCATGAATGATGAGGCAGTCGGTGCTGATGCTCTTCAGCTTCTCGCGTACCCAGTTCGCAAGCCGGCTCGCTTCGTGAAGCGCGGGCATCGCAATGGATGCGGGTCCCACTTCGCTGATTTCACCTCTTTGCATCACGCGCGCAATTTTCGAGCGTAACGCCTCGTTGCGCAGACCGTAGGGTTCGTGCTCGCGATAGCGATAGCGCGAGCGCAACGGCGTGTAGTAGACGTAGTCGAGTAGAAATCGATACCAGGGAATCGCCCAGCCGTCGTAACTGAGTGTGATCGACAACAGCAGCAACGCGCGCGCGATCGGGCGCTGTTGAGTGACGGCGGCGGCCAGCGTCGCGCCCATGGAAAGTCCGCATACCGAAACGTGCCGGTATTGCGCGGCAAGCGCGTCGAATTCGGCGACGGCAGCGCTGATCCACTGTTCCATCGGCGCATGTCCCGTGCCGGCACTGTAGCCATGAAGCTCCGGCGTGTGAGTCACGAAGCCTTCTTCGGCAAGCGCGCGCGCAAGGAAGCGCAATTCCGCGGGAGAACTCGACAGGCCGTGTAAAAGCAGGACAGCGTGATCGTTGCCCTGAGCGGAGGGAAATGGAGAGGGCTTCATGGTCAGTCTTCCGCCCGAAGGATCAGAAACTCGCCGGACGGCGTAATGAAGCGTTCGCACATACATTCGACCGCGCGCCAACCGTGTCCTCTCGATAGAAAACGCATGCGGTGATGGCCCGGCATCAGGCGGTCGTTCACACGCGCGAGATCATCCCGATGCACTTCCGAATGCCGGGTGCCGTAGGCGATGCCCGTTCGAAACGATTCGTCGTCGATGACGCCGTCGGCCGTGGAAGTCGCCGCCGCCGCAACAAAACTGCTAGGCGGCGCGCTCGTTGCCGGATCGACTGCCTTGATGAGAATAAGTGATCGGTTGTGCTGGGCGATGTGATGCAGCATGCGATGCATTTCATCCGTGGCGCGACGCGCCAGCAGGCGTTCGTTATCGCCGCGCAGCAGCATTTCATAGCGCGACTGCGCGACAGACGCCAGAAGTTCGGCGCGATACTGCGCGCGTTTCAAACGCTCGACCAGCGTGATGACAACAATCGTGATCAGCGGATACGAGACCAGCAGGCGGATATCCGACGCGTCGATGACGTCCAGGCGTCCATACGGCGGGACAAACAGGTAATCCGCGAGACAGAGTCCCGCCAGCATCACGCTGAATGCGGGCGCGAGACCACAATAGTATTCCACGAGCACGGCGGCGATGAGAAAGGCGGTGCCCGGCATGATCGGACCAAGCAGCGGGTGCAGTACTGATCGGATGGCAGCGGCGGTAAAAAGTGCCGTAGCTGCAATAATCCACCGTCTGCGGCCTCGCGGCGCCCAGCGGCGAGAGTTTTTGACTTTCATTTTGTTATATACGGCGAGGTGACATTGACCCATGAAACAGTGATTGTGCCAGACACTTTTGTGACATATCCGGCGATATCAGGCAAAGTTTGGACTGGGCCGTGTTTTCCCGAATGCAATGGCAGCAAACTGACCAATGGGAATTAGCGCATCGATCCGGCGTTTGTCCTTATATCGGCCCCGAAACTAGTAAAGCCGCTTCGCACGAGACAAAGCATGCGCGTGCTTACCTATGCCCTATGGATCGCTGTCGCCGCCTATCTGGGCGCGGCGCTGACGCTGTATCTGATGCAGGACCGCATGCTGCTTCCATCCACCCCGGACGCGGCGGATCTGCGCACGGTCGTGAACGCGGGTAACCACATTGACGCGTGGAAAGCGCAAGGCGCGTACGCGGGTTACGTCGTCACGCCGACGGAGCACGTACCGCGCGGTACGTTCATCGTCTATCACGGCAACGAGGAGTCGGCGGAGACCAAGCTGCCGCTCGCTAATGTATTCGTACGCGCCGGGTTTCGGGTCGTCATTGCCGAGTATCCAGGGCACGGCAAGCGGGGAGGTGAGCGCACCATGCAAGCGGCGACGGTTGCTTCCCGTGAAGCTTTGGCATCCGTGCTCTCGCAATGGCGCGGTCCAGTCTATCTAGTGGGCGAGTCGCTCGGCGCGGGCATGGCATCGCAAGTTGTCAAGGGCAACGAGTCGGCGATCGCGGGCGTCGTGCTTATTACGCCGTGGGACTCGCTTGCGAATGTGGCCGCTGAAAAGTATCCGGCTTTCCCGGTGCGGTGGCTGCTGCACGACCGCTTTGATTCGATCGCCGCCGTATCGCGTTACGAGGGGCCGCTGGTCATCATCGGGGCGCAGCGAGACGAGTTGATTCCGGTCGCGCATGCACGACGTTTCGCGATCGAGCACGATCATGCCCGGCTCATGCTGTTGCCCAACGCCGATCACGACGACTGGTTCGGCGCCATGACGCCGCAGGACTGGGGGCGGGTTCTGCAATGGCTTAAGGCCGCATGAAGCGAAGCCTGAACGCAAGGGCTGGGTCTTCGCGTTGATGAGGCCTGTTGTGCCGCACACGCGCAGCGGTTTAACTGGCCGAATCCGCGAGGAAAGTCACCCGCCCTCCTGCGAGACCACAGAGTCGACACCGCACTGCTCGGGTGTCGACTACTGCGCCGCATTTCAGCCCAGCATCTTTATGACTGCCTTTGCACTCGCCTCCGACGAGCCAGGGTTCTGCCCCGTCACCAACTGTCCGTCGACCACCACGTGGCTCGCCCAATCCGGTCCTTTACTGTAATGCGCGCCAAGCTTTTGCAGTTCCGACTCGACAAGAAACGGAACCACGTCGACAAGCCCGACTGCAGCCTCCTCTGAATTGGAAAAGCCGGTGACCTTTTTCCCGTTCACGAGCGGCTTTCCGTCGGTGCCCTTCACGTGCCGAAGGACGCCAGGCGCATGGCAGACAAACGCAACCGGTTTTCCCGCTGTTTGAAATGCTTCAATCAACGATATCGATTTCGAGTCCTCGGCAAGATCCCACAGCGGGCCGTGGCCGCCGGGATAGAAGACCGCGTCGTATTCCGCTTCATCAGCCTCCGACAGCGGATGCGTATGAGCGAGCAGTGCCTGCGCCTCCTTGTCAGCGCGAAAGCGTTTCGTTGACTCGGTTTGCGCGTCTGGTTCGTCACTTTTTGGATCAAGAGGCGGTTGGCCTCCCTTGACCGACGCTAGCGTAATTTCTGCTCCCGCGTCCTTGAATACATAAAAGGGTGAGGCAAATTCTTCGAGCCAGAATCCGGTCTTCTTTTCTGTGTTACCAAGTTGATCGTGGGACGTCAAAACCATCAGGATTTTCATCACAACCTCCAATGTTGAGCAGCTGAATTGTCAGCGAGACGTGCTTCACTCGGACCACGGTTGTGGGCAAAGGTTGCGAGGTCGCAGAAATCGGCCTTCGAATACGAGCAAGGCGGTATTAGGCGAAATTCGCAAGGCTGGTTTGATGAAACCGACAGATACCCCCACCCCCTATGTTAAACTCAAGTCTATTTTTCGCCCTGAACGGGTGTCTGGGGAGCCGCGGTGAGTCATACGGTCCATGAAAAACAGAAACTTCTTAACCGGGTTCGCCGTATCAAGGGGCAGGTTGAAGCCATTGAGCGGGCACTCGAGGAAGAGCATGGCTGCTCCGATGTTCTGCAGCGAATTACGAGTTGCCGCGGAGCGATGAATGGCCTGCTTGCCGTCGTACTGGAGGACCATATCCGCAATCATCTCGTCGATGCAGAAAGCGCGGATGAGCCTGATGTCAGCGCGACCGAACAGCTCATCGAAGTTGTTCACAGCTATTTCAAGTAAAGTCAAAAATGAGTGATTTCAACGATGCCGCGTTCGGTGCGGGGCATGACCACATCTTTCTGGGTTCAGCCCATGAGCAGAACGAACGCAGGACCTGGGCGGTGATTGCGCTGTGCTCGGCCATGATGGTCGCGGAAATCGTCGGTGGCAGTTTGTTCGGGTCGCTTGCGCTCGTCGCCGATGGCCTCCACATGTCGACGCACGCGGGTGCGATGCTGATTGCCGCACTGGCTTATACGTACGCGCGCAAACATGCCACGGATTCCCGCTTCGTATTCGGTACCGGCAAGTTGGGCGACCTGGCGGGATTTACTAGTGCCATCGTGCTGGCAATGATTGCCTTGCTGATTGGCTACGAGGCAGTGTCACGCTTCCTTTCGCCGGTGCCCATCCATTTCGGTGAGGCTATTCCTATCGCGGTCGTCGGCCTGCTGGTCAACCTCGCGAGTGTCTGGCTTCTTGGCGGCGACCATCACGGTCATAGCCATGCTCACAGCCACGGGCACGGTCATGAGCATGGCCACGACGACCATGCGCACGAAGACGACGCACAGAAGGTCTTCACCGCGTCCGGCGTGTTTGACGTGTCTATCTTCGAAGACGGTGTGCCTCCAGTCTTTCGGGTTGCGCCTGCCACTGCGGGTTCGCAGTTGGAAGCGGCCGGGGGAACCATTACAACCGTACGACCTGACGGATCGCGACAGGTGTTTGATTTAGTAGAGCGGGGTGGGTATCTGGAGTCGAAAGACCCCATTCCGGAGCCGCACGCATTTAAAGCTGTGGTGCGGATGGCGGGCGGCGAGTACGAGGTCGAATTCGAAGAACATGTGCATCACGACGAGGTGGATCATGCGGCCATTCGGGACCACAACATGCGGTCTGCCTACATCCACGTGATAGCAGATGCAGCGGTCTCGGTGCTGGCCATTGTCGGCCTCCTGCTGGCGCGCGCATTCGGATGGCTTTGGATGGACCCGCTCGCCGGTGTCATTGGAGCACTGGTGATTGCGAACTGGTCCTACGGACTGATGCGTGACACAGGCGCGATTCTGCTCGACATCAACCCCGACCGACGGATGGCGGACAACGTCCGCCAGGTGATCGAAGACTCGGGTGACAAGGTCATTGACCTGCACGTGTGGCGACTCGGCCCCGGCCATATGAGCGCTGTGGTGTCCGTTGCGACCAATGAACTGCATCGCGATTCGCGCTTCTATCACGCGGTCCTCAAGCGTTTCAAGGGCCTCTCGCATGTCACGGTTGAAGTACAACCTGCACAAGCGGCTGCCTGAACAATGGTAGTCAAGTTTGGTGCCATAGCCTGAGGCGCTGGTCGCTACAGCGTCGGTTTTTCGATGAAACCCCGAGCCGACCAGTCGACGCGAAATGCTACAAGTGCTTACAAATCTTGCCGGCGTTGCGTCCACCAATTTGCCGGCTCCCGCGTTCTTGCTGACATACGTCAACGGAGCGCACTATGAACACCAATCTGACTTCCAATCCGCCGCAACGCAGTCGTATTCACCCCCTGGTTGCCGGTGCGGCTGTGGCCGTCATCCTGGCCAGTGCCACAGGCATCGCTGCGATGACCGGCATTCTGCCGACGTCACGCGCCACGACCGCGCCTTCGACGGCGGCAGCACCTGTGGCCGCGCAAATCGCCAGCGCCCCGGCGACGTCGCCGCAACCGGTCGCGGAGCAGCGCGTCACGCATGAGCAGACGTCAACGCAACCAGGCGTCCATCATCATCGTAGCGCGGCGCTCGAGCAGGCTCCGAGATATGGGAACAACGACGCCTATCAAAACTCGGCACAGCCCGCAGCGAGGCCGGTCGCCGTCGACCCGAATGCCGGCGAAGTCGTGGCCATTAACACAGTTCAGGAACCCGAATCAACGACGGGTCTTGGAGCCGTAGGCGGAGCTGTCGCCGGCGGTCTGTTGGGAAACCAGGTTGGAGGAGGGCGCGGTCGCGTGCTGGCAACGATTGCAGGAGCGGTTGGCGGCGGATTGGCGGGCAACGGCATCGAGCATGCGGTGCGCAAGGCGACGAACTACCAGGTGCAGGTGAGAATGCAGGACGGCAGCTACCGGAATTTCAATTACTCGACGCAGCCTTCGGTCCAGGTGGGTGAGCGCGTCCATGTTTCCGGAGACTCGCTAAGCGTGTCGTAATCATGGTTGTAACCGGCAGTTTTCGCAGCGGGTTACTGCCGGTTACAGAACTGACAATTCGGACGCACCTGCGTCCGCGCGCCTCTCTAAAATCCGCGTTGTTCGCCATTGCCTGGTATTCGCCAGAAGCCGGCGATACAGGAGATCTCCATGAAACGCGTTACCCTTTTTCTGGCGGCGGGACTCTGCGCCGCGTGCGCATCCAGCGCGGCTCTCGCACATGCGGATATCGGCGTGTTTCTCGGTGTGCCGGGTCCCGTCTATGCCGCACCTCCCCCGGTCGTCTATGAGGCTCCGCCGCCAGTGGTCTATGAAGCACCGCCGCCAGTGGTCTACGCGCCGGCACCAGTCTATGGCTATGGATACCGCTATGAAGGGGGTTACGGCGACGAACGCAGGTGGCATGATCACGGCCGCCACCGCGGATGGGAGCATCATCACCGCGGCGACGATGACGATTGATCTGGCGGTGGCTACGCGCACGATGCGCGACTGAACGCTCGCGAAAATAGTGCGAAGCGCGTCACCTTGGAGGGTCATCCTTTGGACGTGACATCAACCGCCTTCGAACCACTCCAGATGGCGAGAAAGTGCTGCCTTTAAAGGCGGTTGGCAAGTCGGGACTCAGTCGGTTCCATGATCAGATGCCCTGTACCGTCGTCATATCGATAAGCGAAGGCGGTTGCTGCCAAGCCGGCGCCGCTGCCGCAGTCGCGGTGAATCATAATTCCACCACCTTGGTCGAGCAAAACGCCGGATTTTCCCACGTAAGGTCACTGTATGACCTGGCGTTGCCGAGGTTGGCCGGATATCCACGCGGATTCGCAACGACTCGCGACGCACCGTGGTGGTAATCAAACGAATCGTGCACGTGGCCGTGAATCCATAAATTCGCCTGGCCAAGCAGGTTGCGTAGATCGCTGAGAAAGCCAGGATTGATTGGGTGATCCAGAAAGCGCGGGTGAATCGAATCGGGTGAAACGCCGTGATGAGTCACCACGACTGTCTTTCCTGGAAACGGGATGCTCAATTGGCGCGTCAGCCAGTCGACCGCGCCTTTGTGTTCGATAAAAGCGTGTTCCGGGCTGAAGCGTTCGGTATCAGTAAGCCAGATCGCCGAATGGTCCGACATGTGGGCGCGTGCGTAATCCATACTCGAATCACGCGTGCTGTAGAGCTCGTAGTCGGTCCACAGGCAGGCTCCGAGAAACCGTACGCCGCCGATAACGACAGATTGACGCTCAAGATATCTGACCTGTGTGCCAGCCGACCTGACTCGAAGCGCCTCTACGACCGAAGCATAAGGTAATCCAAATGCTTCATGATTCCCCGAAACATAGACAACCGGCACCGGCCAGTGCTCAAAGTAGTCGACAGCGTGCGTGCCACAATGAACATCGCCAGCAAGGACAAGAACATCCGCGTCGGTTGCGACTTGAAGCGGTAAGTCATCGAAGCCTCTGTTTTCGAGGACGTCCAGATGGAGGTCCGATGCAATCTGTACACGCATTTAATTCAGAGAAAGCATTTTGTCCGCGGCTCATCGATCGACACGTAAAACATTTCCGGAACAGTCATTCAGAATGCCGCTACGCAGATGGATTCAGCGCCGTTGACGATTGATGGTGGTCGAACGGAGATATCCCTCCCCGCAACAAGCCGGGCCGCTTCGAGCGAAAACTCCGATTACCTATGGACGAAAGGTATCTCTCGCCACGCCAGCGAGCTTAATGTGAAGAATGACTAGCGGCCGTTGCGGGCATGTCAGCGAAATCAATGCTCGATGTGAGGACGTGCCTGTGAAGGTCACATCATTACGCCCAAGGCCAACACGAAACGCTCTTCGCGCCAGACGCTTGATCACCAGGAGCGCGCCCAGTATCAGGGCGACTGCCGACAGCCGAAACAAGGATGTCACGAATAGCTTTTCAGGGGCATGCGCCACGAGTCGCGCCACCAGTCGGACCGCGAAAATTTAGATACCGGTTTCATCGAGATGAATCGAATTGCGCTGAATCTAGCATATCGACCTGAAGGAAAACTTAAGCACCCGAAAAATGAAGAATGGATCGCGCCGGGCTATTATCCGATTGACTTTTCGATTCCCGAATATTTCTTTCAATAGATATCAAGTAACAAATCATGGCGCCGTTATCTGCATCGAGCACGAATGGTCGTGCTCACATTCGTCTTCAGGTGAACCATGACAATTTCCTCCATCGCGAATCCTCAGATCAGCGCGCAATATCCGACGCCGCAAAAGGCGGCCAAGGGTGGTGAAGCTGGTGAAGTCGGTGCCGACCTCGACGGTGACGCTGATGACGGCGGCCGAAAGGCTAGCCCGGCGGTTGCAGCACCATCGAGCCCCGCGCCGAGTGTCAACTCCAGCGGTCAGACGGTAGGCACGCTCATCAACATAAAGGCCTGACGGCGTCAGCGCGGTCGACATGGGCGGCGCGGGGACATGATCGACCAGTGGGCGCCTGCGATGAATGGCGCACGACTTGGCGAGGCCATCAGGAGCGTCGACCTGCCTGCCCGTGTCATGCCAAAGCAAAAATTTACGACCCGTTGACGCGACTGAGGAAAGCGGCGAGGTGATCAGCGACATGGTTGCCGTTCACATTCCGATGAAGAACTCTCCGTCTTCACGAAACAGTTGGTCGAACTGTGCGCTGCATCCCGACCATCCTGAGATAGCGATCATTATTCTCACAAATAATATATAGTTGGATATATTATCAAGGTGCAAATTATAGGAAGGTGAGATGAGGAAGAAGTCCGCCCCAATCGATCTGTCGGTAATGCAGGCATCGGCGGAGAAAGCCTGTGGTCTCCTGAAGGTGCTGGCCAATCCCGACCGGTTGCTGTTGATGTGCCAGTTGTCCCAAGGCGAGTTGTGCGTGAGTGACCTGGAAGAGCAGTTAGGCATACGTCAGCCCACACTCTCACAGCAACTTGGGGTGCTTCGGGATAACGAGCTCGTTGAGACGCGGCGGGAGGGAAAGAGCATCTTTTATTCCATCGCGAGCAAGGAAGCGATTGCGGTCATGACCGTGCTGTACGACCAGTTTTGCGCCCAATGAAGGTGAGGAGAGGTCATGTCGATTGATATCGCGAGTTTTACGCCGGGCCTGTCATTGACTGGCGGTCTGGTGATCGGCGCCGCGGCTGCCGTGCTTGTTTTATTCAACGGACGTATAGCTGGCATCAGCGGCATCCTCGGTGGGCTGCTTGGCGCGCCACACAAAGATGCCGGCTGGCGGGTCGCTTTTCTTACCGGGTTGATTGGAGCACCGGTGCTGGCAAGCCTGCTTGGAAACCCGGTAGCGCCTGATATCCAGGCCGGGTGGACCGAAATACTCATTGCGGGTTTTCTCGTCGGCATAGGCACGCGTTACGCGAGCGGTTGCACGAGCGGCCATGGTGTCTGCGGCATCTCGCGCGGCTCTATCCGTTCGCTGGTCGCGACGGCAACATTCATGGCAAGCGGTTTTATGACCGTGTTCGTGACAAGGCATCTGCTTGGAGGTTGAAATCATCTCTTTATACACAACTCGACACTTGCGGCAAGGATGGTGGAGTAAAAAATTAGCCGCAAGGGGGTTGTTAACTGTGCGGATTTCGCGTTTACTCTCGGATTTTCAGCATGAAGATCCGAGACGACGCAGGAGCATGGGTGGACGAGGAATTTGAGACGCTGGATCTGGGTGATCCACGGCGAGACCGGCGCGCGAAGGAGCTGGTCAAACGGTTCGCCAGCCGACCCACGGCTAGCATTCCGGGCGCGTGCGAAGGCTGGTCAGAGACGATCGCTGCATATCGCTTTTTGGGCAATGAGCACATCGACTGGCGCGACATGATGCAGCCGCATTGGGACCGTACCACGGCACGCATGGGGCAGTTGCCGGTGGTGCTGTGCATTGCCGATACGACAGAGCTGAACTTTAACGGTCAGGATATCGAAGGGGCTGGCCCGCTCTGTTATGAAGCACAGGTGGGCATGTATCTTCACGCGACCTATGCGGTGACACCGGATCGGGAGCCGCTGGGTGTGATGAACGCATGGATGTGGGCGCGCGAACCACGCGATGCAAACGGCAAGCGTGGGGGCGTTAAGGAAAGTGCGCGGTGGATCGAAAGCTATGAGATCGTGGCCGAACAGGCACGGGCCCTGCCTGACACGCGGCTGGTGTATGTGGCCGATCGTGAAGGCGACATCGCCGCGCTCATGCAGCGTGCGCAGGAACTGGGTGAACCGGCGGACTGGCTGATGCGCTCGCAACACAATCGCGCGCTCAAGGGCGAAGCAAGTTTGTGGGAGACGGTGCACGCCAGCAGGGTACTCGGCCACATCAGCTTCGTGCTGCCCGGGCGCAGCGGCCAGAAGGCGCGTGAAGTGAGGCAGGAACTGCGTAGCCAGCGCGTCACGCTGCCCGGGCGTGCCGGTGTCAAGCTCACCTGCGTCGAGGCGTATGAAGTGGATGCGCCAGCGGGTGTGAAGCCCGTTATCTGGCGTCTTGTGACCAACCGCGAAGCAGGTGATGCGCATGCCCTCATCGAACTCGTTGACTGGTACCGCGCGAGGTGGGAAATAGAAATGTTCTTCAACGTCCTGAAGAACGCCTGCGGGGTCGAGGCACTGCAACTCTCACAGATGGAGCGGGTAGAAAAGGCGCTCGTGCTGTACATGGTCGTATCGTGGCGTATCGCGCGGCTCATGCGTGTGGGCAGGACCTGTCCGGAGTTGGACGCGTCGCTGTTCTTTGCGGCTGACGAGATACACGGCGCCCATGTGCTCTGTAAGAAAGCGCGTCCCAAAAAACCGCCGACGCTCAACCAGATGATACGGATGGTCGGCTCACTGGGCGGATTTCTCGGGCGCAAGAACGACGGCGAACCAGGCGCGAAGACGCTATGGATTGGCATGCAGCGAGTTATGGATGCTGTGATCACCATACAGATCTTGCGCGACGGCTATGACACTTCTGTATAACGAGATGGGTTGAAATGGGTTTGCTCGCTGCTTTAAGGCAAAGCTGAATAAGTCCACCGTTCATGACGGTCACGCGTTATAGCGTGAGCATGCAACGGCGAAAGCGAAAAATGATGAATCAACTGACACTGGCGATGGCTGTCGATCAATGCGCGGGGTTCGGGGCGCAGCGCAAACCAACGCGACGTGAAGCGTTTCTTGATGAGATGAACAGGATCGTGCCTTGGGCGCAACTGTGCGCAGTGGTCGAGCCGTTCTATCCGAAACGTGGCAATGGCCGCCCGCCGATCGTGCTGGAGCGCATGCTGCGGATTCACTTTGTGCAGCACTGGTTCAACCTTGCGGACCTTGCGTGCGAAGAGGCGCTGTACGACAGTCTCAGCCTGCGCCGTTTCGTTGGGATCGACCTTGGCAGCGAAACGGTTCCGGACGCGACCACGCTGCTCAAATTCCGGCATCTGCTGGAAGAGCACAAGCTGGGCGAGCGGATCTTCGCGGAAGTGGGTCAGGTGCTGCAGGCGCGGGGAGCAAAGCTCAAGAGCGGCACGATTGTCGATGCCACACTGATCGGTGCACCCTCGTCGACGAAGAACAAGGACAAGGCGCGTGACCCCGAAATGCATCAGACACGCAAAGGCAAGCAGTGGCATTTCGGCATGAAGCTCCATATCGGCGTGGACAGTCAGAGCGGGCTTGCTCATAGCGCAGTCGTAACGGCGGCGAACGTGCATGACAAGTATCCGCTGCCACAGTTGCTGCACGGTGAGGAGCAACGCGTGTACGGCGACAGCGCATACGCGAGTCAGAAAGCGCTGATCCATGGCAAGGCACCGAAGGCGCGCGACTTCACCAACAAGCGCACGCGCCGCAAGGGCATCGTCGACGAGGTGGCGCGCCGCAAGAATCGCAACAAGTCGAAGATCCGTGCCCGGGTCGAGCATGTGTTCGCGGTCGTGAAGCGGTTGTGGGGCTTCACGAAGGTTCGCTATCGCGGTCTGGCGAAGAACGCCAATCGCGCCTTCGTTGCACTCGCGCTGGCCAATCTGTACATGTGGCGAGGTCGCGCGACGGCACAGGTGCGCCCGTAAAGGGCCAAAGACGGGCAAATAGCCCGCGCAGAGCCCCTCGAGGGGCGTAACGTGACACGGAATGCCCGCTTTTACGGCCGTCATTCGCGATCTCGAAAGATTACACATGCCTTGGTCGCAACCTGTCGTGTTTACGCGGCTTGATCAGCGCAGCCTTAATTTCCGGCCTTCTGTTTGGAGTCGGCCTGATGGTGTCCGGCATGGCTAATCCGGCGAAGGTGCTGGGATTTCTCGATATTGCGGGACGATGGGATCCCTCTCTTGCATTCGTGATGGCCGGCGCGATAGCCATCGGCTCTATCGCGTTCCTGTTTGCAAAAGGCCGCAAGAAATCCCTGCTGGGGCTGCCCATGCAGATTCCGGCCAATACCAACGTGACGTTGAGACTTGTGCTGGGAAGTGCGGTATTCGGCATCGGCTGGGGGCTCGCGGGATTTTGCCCGGGACCCGCGCTGGTCGCACTGGGCGCTGGCTTTCCGAAAGCATGGGGTTTTGTGGCCGCAATGCTTGGTGGCATGGCCGTGTTCGAGTTCGTCGAACGCGCGAAATTGAGTCGGCAGCAGGGCTGACACGCTGCGCACGGATTGGTGAGCCGTTCGCGCAATTCCCGCGCTTATAGGGGCAGAGGAATGGACCGCATGGCTGCAGTCAGTATGCTACCGGGAGCTGTTGTCGGCCTGATTCTGGCGCTGACGGATGCTGGCGACGCTATCGTGGCAGTACCCATGCTGCTCTTTGTTCTTGACATGATTGTGGCCGGCACGAGAGGGGATTGGGTGTAATCGGCTATCACTGTCTACTACGCAGGAATCTCATTCAATGAAACCGGGCACATTATTTACTACGCTTATCGTGATGGCAGGCCTGGGCGCGGCGGTTGAATCGTTCGCGGCGGACGCTGAACGTCAGGCCGAGGTCGCGCAGCGAGGTGCGGAGGTCATGCCGTTCAGCCTCAAGGCCACAACTCACATCTTCACCAAATCGGACGATGGGGGGAGCCAGCAGGTAATTGCGAAAAACCAGTCTGATAGCCGCCAAATTCGGCTGATTCGCAAGCATCTTCGTGAAATCCAGACGCAGTTTCAGCGTGGTGACTTTTCGGCGCCCGCCCGGACCCACGGAGCCGACATGCCCGGGTTGGCGCAACTCAGGGCGGCAAAGCCTGGCCAGATATCCATTGCGTACAAGGACATTAGAGGTGGAGGCGAGCTCACCTATCGCAGCGATGACCCGAATCTGGTGTCGTCACTTCACACATGGTTCGACGCGCAGCTGTCGGACCACGGTGCTGATGCGATGGATGGGCATATGCATCATCATGCGGACATGGCGCCGCAGTAAGTCGCACGCTACGACGCTTTGTCGGAGAACTGGGTAGCGCGACAGAAACCGGCAGAAATCCGGCTACGTTGATAGTCAGGGCGAAAGCTCCTCAAAGGCTCTCAACGCATGGGTGGCATACATCATTGATGGGCCGCCTCCCATATAGACCGCAGTGCCGAGCACGTCTTCCAGCTCGGCCCTTGTCGTGCCCAGCTTCACCAGCGACTGGACGTGAAAGCCGATGCAGTCGTCACAACGACAGGCAATCGCAATCCCTAACGCGACCAGCTCCCGCGTCTTTCGGTTCAGTGCCCCGTCTTTTGTCCCGGCCGCAGCGAGTTGGCCGAATGCGGTCATCAAGTCAGGCTGCGACGCGCGCATCGCTCGCATCTGAACCGATACCGCGCCTGTCAGGTCTTTGTAGCTGGAGATACCGCTCATGTCCGCTCCTGTAGTTGGCGGGCTTTTATGGCTGCGAGGTCGGCCGTAATCCATTGTTCAGCCATGTCTACTTTGTACTGGCGGGCGGTGGCCCGCCCCGGTATTGCTGCTGCAACATCATGTTGTTCATCATCTCCTGCTGCATCTGCAGGTATTGGTCAGTCATGTATTGACGCTGCCGCAGTTGCTCGGGTGTCAGGCGCGAGTAGTAGCCGCCCATATGCGCCCAGCCTCCCATCATTCCGGGCCCGGCGCCCCCCATCATTCCCGGGCCCATTCCATGACCCATCATCCCCGGCCCCCACATTCCGTGCATGATTGTCATCGCACTTTGCATTGTGGCCCAGTGCTGTTCTAGCAGCTTCTGGCGTTCCTGAGGGTCTTGAGTTTTGCGAATCTGGTCCATCTGCGCCTGCATTGTCTTCATTTGCTCCTGGAGCTGGGCGAGATTCTTATCGAACTCCACAGCACCCGGAGGCTGCGTTTTTGAAGTGCTGTGCGGTGCGTCTGTGTCTTTGGATGCAGCTTGCAGGACCGGGGATGTCAACGCGATACCGGCGGCCATCGCAACAAAGAGCTTCTTCATATCTCCCCCTTGTAGATGTGCCACGTGACGACAGGGCATGTGTTGTCATCGTGCATTACAAGGGTATATGTCAGGGCCGACCTTCCCTTGACGCTCGTCAATGAGGCAGCTGGAGTCGATTCGCAAATGGTCGGATTCTCCATGTGTGAAAAATGCCGCTCCATCGTCTGCGACTTGACCGAGGTCAATGACGCCTCCTTCGGAGGGACGAGCATGACGCAGTGGAGGCGGCCGCGGTCTGGCCGACAGGCGGAATTCGTGGGAGCAATGATGAGCAAACTTGATGTGTTCGAACCGGCTATGTGCTGCGCGACCGGCGTCTGCGGCGTGGACGTAGACCCGGCGCTGGTTCAGTTCAGCGCCGACCTTCAGTGGCTGGCTGAACATGGTGTCGAAGTCGTTCGGCACGGCCTCGGACACGATGCGGCAGCCTTTGCGGCAAATCCTGAGGTGATACGGGAACTGCATGCGGGTATGGACCGTCTGCCCATTGCAACGGTGGATGGCCGGATCATCTCCGTCGGGGTGTATCCGTCACTTGCCCAACTGATTCAGAAACTGGGGCTCAAGATTCCCGCCGCCGAAAAGCCGCACATCAAGGCCGGAGCCTGCGCTTGCAAGCCCGGCGAATGTTAACCGGCACACCGATATGACACTTCCTGCCGTTACAACTCGCCATCTCTTTTTCACCGGCAAGGGCGGCGTCGGCAAAACGTCGCTCGCCTGCGCAACGGCGCTGCAACTGGCTGAAAAGGGTAAGGCCGTGCTGCTTGTCAGCACCGACCCGGCTTCGAATCTCGACGAGGTGCTCGAGACTCAACTCTGTGGGCAGCCGACCCCGGTCAACGGGTTCCCCAACCTCCATGCGTTGAATATCGACCCCGAGCTCGCTGCGGCTGCCTACCGCGAGCGAATGGTTGCTCCCTATCGAGGCGTGTTGCCCGATGCGGCAATTCGCAGCATGGAGGAGCAGTTTTCTGGTGGCTGCACGGTCGAGATAGCGGCATTCGATGCGTTTGCCGAACTGCTGGGCGGTAGTATCACCGCGAAGGCGTATGACCACGTCATCTTCGACACTGCCCCGACAGGGCACACCTTGCGTTTGCTCACGCTGCCGTCGGCCTGGAGTAACTTCCTGTCGACTAACACAACCGGCAATTCGTGCTTGGGCCCGTTGGCAGGCCTCGAGCAAAACAGGCAACTATACGCCGCCGCCGTTGCCCAATTGACCGATCACGACCGCACTACCGTGGTCCTCGTGGCGAGGCCGGAGGCGTCCGCATTCCGTGAGGCGGAGCGAACCCGTGTCGAACTGGCCGACCTGGGGGTTCGAAACCTGGTGCTCGCGGTCAATGGTGTCTTCAAGGCGGTCTCTTCTGACGATGACATTGCTTGTGCGATGGAAGAACAGCAGGCTGCAGCCGTCAAGGCAATGCCACCGGGTCTCGCCGTACTTCCGCGAAGCGAAACGGGTTTTATTCCCAAGGGACTGGCTGGACTGGCCGCGTTAGACGCGTATTTGCACCCGGCGCGGATTGCCACGCCCAGCGTCGATGTCCGTCCTGGCGTGGAATTGCCTGGCGGACTTCTGCCGCTCATTGACGAGCTCGAGAAGGCGGGGCATGGCCTTGTCATGACGATGGGCAAGGGCGGCGTCGGCAAGACGACCGTGGCTGCGGCGATAGCGCTTGAACTGGCGCAGCGCGGCCATGCAGTCCTGCTTTCCACCACAGACCCGGCCGCGCACGTAGCATGGACGCTCCAGGAATCCCTTCCAGGCCTGAGTGTGAGTCGCATCGACCCGGAACTGGAGGTTAGCCGCTATCGCGCTGAGGTCCTCGCCAAGGCCGGGACTCAACTCGATGCGCAAGGGAAGGCGATGCTTGAGGAAGACCTGCGGTCGCCGTGCACCGAGGAGATAGCGGTTTTTCGCGCATTCGCGCGCACGGTGGATGAGGCCCGGAACGCTTTCGTGATACTCGACACGGCTCCAACCGGACACACCATTCTGCTCATGGATTCAGCAGAGGCCTATCATCGCGAAGTCATGCGTACGCAAGGCGATATGCCCGAAGCGGTTCGTCAGCTTCTGCCGCGGCTTAGAGACCCGCAGTTCACGCACGTGCTTATCGTGACGCTCGCCGAAGCGACGCCAGTTCATGAAGCAGAACGACTGCAAGCCGACCTGCGTCGGGCACAGATCGAGCCATACGCCTGGGTCATTGACCAGAGTCTGCTCGCAAGCGGAACCCACGATCCGGCCCTCGCCGAGCGCGGGCGCTACGAAATGCCATTCATCGCGCGCGTTATGGAGCAGGATTCGATTCGGGCCGCTTTGTTGCCGTGGCAGGCGCGTCCACCCGTCGGGCTACGAGGGTTGGAAGAGTTGGTCCGCGGCCACCAGATAGAGCAGAAAAGCGCCTAGCGAGGGCGCGCCGTGCGTGCGCAAAGCGAGCGTGGTAGCGTTCCGCACTCGTACCTATGGCGGGACGAATTGCTCTGCATCGTGGACTGGTTTTTGTGGACGCGGCCAGCCGGACATCGCAGTCGAACTCCAAAAAACAACTGCCAAAACTCTGGCGGTCAAACAAGGTGGGCGTTCATCTCACCCGACATCCCACTGCGACAGGCATGAAATGAAACAGGACACATCCCCGATTTTTCCGGAAGACGAGACCGTAGATGCCTCCGCCAGCGCCGCGGCGGCGTCTCGCAGCACGTGGGTCAGCGTCGCGGTGAATCTCGCCCTGAGCATCGGGCAGGTGATCACGGGCATCCTGTCCCGCTCGCAGGGATTGATCGCCGACGGAATTCATTCGCTGTCGGATCTGATCGCTGATTTCGTCGTGTTGCTGGCCAGTCACCACAGCAGGAAGCCAGTCGACGCGAACCATCCATACGGTCATCAACGTTTCGAGACTGGCGCATCGCTTGCGCTCGCATTGATTCTGCTGCTGGTCGGCGGTGGGATGCTCTGGTCCGCGGTCCTGAAACTCGAACGTCCCGAGACGATCCAGTCCGTGCATCTCGCGGCGCTCTGGGTCGCACTTGCCGCTCTCGTCGCGAAGGAAAGCCTGTTTCGCTACATGCTTGCGGCTGCGACGCGCGTGAAATCGAGCATGCTGGTCGCCAACGCATGGCACGCGCGCTCGGACGCGGCTTCTTCTCTCGTTGTCGCACTGGGCATTGTCGGTAACCTTGCCGGCTATCCGTTGCTGGATCCGGTCGCCGCGCTGATCGTCGGCGGCATGGTGGTGAAGATGGGCGGGTCCTTCGGCTGGGATGCATTGCACGACCTGATGGACAGGGCGGCCGATGCCGCGGAGGTGCAGGCCATCACTGAAACGCTGCGCGCGACGCCGGGCATACTCGGCGTACATGATCTGCGCACGCGCAAGATGGGGGACATGATCCTCGTTGATGTGCATCTGGAGATCGATGCCGATTTGTCGGTCGAGCAGGGGCACGACATCGCAGTCGCGGCGCGTGCTTGCGTGATGGCGCGCCACCGCGTGCTCAACGTGATGACCCATGTCGATCCGCGGCGTCTGGGCGTCACCGCGCCCATGACTTCGACGCATCGAGGCGACACGGCGATATAGCGGCGAGCGACGTCGAGCGTCGATTTCAAGTCTCGACTTCGCTCATTTCCCATTCCTTATTTTTCAAGCTCCGCGCGAATTGACTGCAATTCCTTTCTACGTTCGGCGTTCGCCTTTGGATAGGTCATTTCGAGTTCCTCAAGCGTCTCAAGTACGACTCTCGACACGATCAGCCTCGCGTTCTCCTTGTCGTCAGCTGGCACGATGTACCAGGGAGCGCGTTGGGTGCTCGTTGCATTGAAGCATTCCTCATAGGCCTTCATATACTGTTTCCAGTACTTCCGCTCCTCGACATCCGCAACACTGAATTTCCAGTTTTTCTCAGGGTCGTCGATACGCTGCAGAAAGCGTTTGCGCTGCTCTTCCTTGGAGATGTGAAGGTAAAACTTGACGATTCGCGTGCCATTTCCGCAGAGGTGCAACTCCAGATCCTGGATTGAACGATAGCGGTCATGCCACACGGTCTTCTCATCAAGCAGTGCATCTGGAAGGCCCTCGTTATGAAGAATCTCGGGATGGACGCGTGCGATCAACACTTCCTCGTAGTACGACCGGTTGAAGATGCCGATTCGACCGCGCTCTGGCAGATCGCGGGTGGTGCGCCACAGAAAGTCATGCTGCAACTCAGTGGCGCTGGGATGTTTGAAGCTGAATACCTGGCATCCCTGCGGGTTCACGCCAGACATGACATGCTTGATGGCGCCGTCCTTACCGGCCGCGTCCATCGCCTGGAAGATCAGCAAAATCGCATACCGATTGCTCGCATAAAGCAACTGCTGTAAAGCACTCAGGCGGCCGACATGCTCACCAAGCAATTGCTGATAGTGATCTCGTGACTTGTACACGGGATCCACTTTTGTCGGCCATTTTTCGAGCTTGACTCTTCCACCTTCCGGGACACGAAACTCTCGCGAGTTGATCTCCATGTTGATCCTCGTAACCGCTCAATTCCATTGAAATTGTAGCCAGGGGACGCTGGCGTCATTACGGCAGTCGTGGCCGCGAGACAGGGGATAGAAGGCGCGATAGCTTATCTATCTGGTGGGCATCCGGGGGCCTGGCGGCAACCTGATCACGTAGATGCGGCCCGGCAGATCCCCTGCAACCTCGCTTTCAGAGTAGGTGAAGTAGACAAGTGAGTGCCGCTCGGTGTCCAGCACGCGGATGATATGGAGCGAGTCGAAACTTGGGTCTGTTTCGGTCGTGAATACCTGCGCTTGCCTGGGAACAGCTTCGGCAACCCGGATGTTGCCTGTCTGATGGCAGGATGCCGTCAGATCAGCCCCATGACTGATCCGTCCACTTCCCAGCGCGCCATCGGAATTCGACTCTGACACATAGCATGTCACGCCTTTCACGAGAGGATCGTCGTAAGCCGAAATGGCGATGTGAGAACCATATCGCTGGCTATGTGTTTCAATCGTCGCCAGCTCTTTGGCTATCACTGCAGTGGTAGACGAAAATATCAGTAGTGCGCCCAGAATGCTTGCCCGCCCTGAAACCAGCTTGATCATCATCCACCTCCGGGTATTCGGTAGTCAGATCGCCGATCGCGCAACGTCGCAGCGATGGATAGCTGATTCAGGCTATTTCACCGGGAATTCAGCTACTTGACGCAGGTCAACGCCTGCGCGTTCACCTGGCGCCATTCTGAAAGTGGGTACCTGGTACGGATGGGGCGCTTGTCGGCACCGGACTGAACATTTTTTGTCCAGTGTCAGTTCATGTTTCATCCCAAGGAGAATGCGTCATGACAAAGAGCGCAATCAGCGTCGCGATACAGAATCCCGCTCCCGCATAAAATGTTGCGCTTGCTCCCAACCTGTCCCAGAGCTCACCGGCCACGAGGCTTGCCACAAGAGTCGCCAATCCACCAGTGAGATTGAAGAAACCAAACGCTGTCCCTTTCAGATCGGGCGGCGCAGCTTTCGCAACCATGGTCGCCAGCAAACCTTGCGTGAGGCCCAGATGCAAGCCCCACAGAGCGACGCCGGTTAGCACGACTGGCCAGTGACTTCCGTGCGCAAGCACGACATCCGACAGAATCAGTACGACGAGACCAATGGCCAGTAGTCGGGTGTGGCTCATGGAGTCGGCTAGCTTGCCAAAGGGGTAAGCTGACGCTGAATACACCAGGTTCATAACTACCATGACGAGTGGTACTAGCGCCACGGGTATACCCCCTTGCATCGCGCGCAGGACGAGAAATGCTTCGCTGAACCGAGCAATCGCGAAAACCGCGCCGACAAATACCACCCACCAGTACGACCCGCTCAGCTTCTTCAGGTTTTCGAGTTTCAACGGATTGACGCGCGTCGCGCTTGACCGATGCGTAGGTTCCCTAACGCCAATCACAAGCAATCCGACTGCGACGATGCCGGGAATGACCGCCACCCAGAACACCATGCGGAAGTCGTTTGCCCAAAGCACCATCAAGCCGGCGGCGAGCAACGGACCCAAAAACGCGCCGACAGTGTCCAGCGACTGGCGAAGGCCATACGCAGCGCCGCGCAGGTGCGGGGGAGTGATATCGGCCACGAGCGCATCGCGCGGCGCGCCTCGCACGCCTTTGCCGATTCGGTCTGCCACTCGCGCTGTCAGGACAATTCCCGCTGTCGGTGCTAGTGCAAATAGCGGCTTACTCAGCGCGCCCATGCCGTAACCAATGACAGCGAGCCATTTCCGGTTGCCAAGGTAGTCGCTTAGCGCGCCGGAAAAGATTTTTACGATGGGCGAGGTCGCTTCGGCGACGCCTTCAATGAGGCCAACCATCACGGCGCTTGCCCCTAGACTCGTCACCAGGAACATCGGAAGGAGGCTGTGGATCATCTCCGACGAGATGTCCATGAACATGCTGACGAAGCCGAGCAACCAGATACCTTTGGGAATCTGACTGAGTGTGCGGGGGCGAGGCTTGATGTCGCTTTGCATTTTTCTCGATTCTGGAATTCACGGTTTCGACGTCGATACGGTTGCACGTCACCTTATCGACGAAGTTGTGGGAGCAATTAATTGGTCCACAGCTGTGCGGCGCCGAAATTGCGTGCAACGTACCTTTTTGCCAGAAGACTTCGCGCCGATCGTGTCTGCGAACCCTCTGGGACCCTATTTACGCCAATACCGTGCAGGCGATCCGCTATACGGTTGCCGTTCATATCGCGATGATAGCCGCAACCATGATTCCCGGTCTTGACCAGGTTCTCTCGCAAACGGACACCCGGCCGCGTATCCAGGCGTCCCTTCAGTGTCGAAAGTGCCCATTCGTCGACGCCGGCTGCAGACGTTTGCAACCGCTGTCAGCGAATAGTTGAGGAAGAAAGCAGGCGGCGCCATCCGTAACAGCATCATTTAATGTCGGTCAGTCGGACAACGCCGCTAACTCCACCACGCTTCACCAATCGGAGAACCCGGTATCGACTTGCCCCCGCCCAGCCCCCTCTCGCAAGGCCCCTCAAAATTTTTGACTGCAGTTGACAAATAAAAATATGGCGTTTTAGACTCAAGTCACTCCCTCGAGGCCCGACAAAGATGTCCGCCCGAGGACCCGGCACAGAAGCCCCCTGACGAACGCGCCGTTCGTCAGGGGGCTTTTTTTGTGCCCGTTTTTTTCCTTGTTCCAGCGCTCACGTCTGGCGCCCATCTCTGGAGAACCCGCATGTTGCTGAAGCTGTCGGGCTGGATGCGTCTCGCCCTTACCGCAGGACTCGCACTGACTTCGCTCGCTTCGAGCGCCGCTGATCCCGTAAAGATCGGCTTGCTCGAAGACGCCTCGGGGAATTTCGCACTGGCCACGATTCCCAAGATTCACGCCACGGAACTCGCCGTCGACGAGATCAACGCGAAGGGCGGCATTCTCGGCCGCCCGGTGAAGCTGATCGCTTACGACACACAGTCGGACAACACCAAGTTTCAGGAACTGGCCCGACGGCTCGTGCAGACCGACAAGCCGGATGTAATTTTCGGCGCGTTCTCCAGCGCATCGCGCGAGGCGATCCGCCCGATCATGGACCGCGCGCATCAGCTCTACTGGTACGACAATCAGTACGAAGGCGGCGTCTGCGATTCGAACACCTTCGTTACCGGCGCGGTGCCCGAGCAACAATTTTCGACGCTCATTCCGTGGATGATGCAGAAGTACGGCAAGAAGGTATACACCATCGCGGCCGACTACAACTTCGGGCAGATTTCGGCGGAGTGGGTACGCAACATCGTCAAGGAAAACGGCGGCACGATGGTCGGCGAGGAGTTCATTCCTCTGTCGGTATCGCAGTTCGGCCAGACCATTCAGAACATCCAGAAGGCGAAGCCCGACTTCGTGGTCACACTGCTGGTCGGCGCGAATCAGTCTTCGTACTACGAGCAGCAGGCGTCGGCGCATCTGAATCTGCCGATGGCGAGTTCGGTGAACGTCGGTCAGGCCTATGAGCACAAGCGCTTCAAACCGCCTGCGCTGAAGGACATGTACGTGACGGCGAACTACGTCGAAGAGGTCGATTCGCCCGCCAGCAACGACTTCAAGAAGCGCTTCCACGCGAAGTTTCCGAATGAGCCGTACATCAACCAGGAAGCAGCAAACGCCTACGACGCCCTCTACCTCTACAAGGCCGCGGTCGAAAAGGCGAAGTCGACGAATCAGGACGCGGTACGCAAAGCGCTCGAAAGCGGCGACATCTGCACGACCGGCGCGCAAGGCAAGGTCTGCATCGATCCGAAGAGCCATCACGCGAGTCACACGATTTATCTGGTGCACGTGAAAGAGGACCACTCGGTCGAGATTCCGAAGGTCTGGGAAGACGTGCAGCCCTACTGGCTCGGCAAGGTCGGCTGCGATCTGCCGAACCGGCCGGATCATCGTCAATACACGCCGTCGAACCTGCCCAAGAAGTCCTGATCCGAAGCCGGCGCGCGGGAAAAGCAGCATGCTCGCGCGCACCGGCCTCCTGAACGTGGAGCACGTATGGCCACTTTGTCGGTTCTCTATTCGCTCATCTATCAGTTCGGCGACAACTTCGCCTATCTGGTGCTCGCGGCGCTCGGACTCGCGGTAATTTTCGGCATGATGGGGGTCATCAATCTCGCGCATGGCGAGTTCATCATGTGCGGCGCGTACGTGACCATCATCTCGGCGAAGCACGGTGCGCCGCTGCCGCTCGCGATGCTGTCCGGCGCGCTTACGGCGGCGCTCGCGGGCGTCATCATCGAACGGCTGGTGATTCGCCATCTCTATGACCGTCTGTTCGACTCCGTCGTGGCAACATGGGCAATCAGCCTGATCGTGCAGCAGACCATGCTGCTGGTCGCAGGTCCGTCGATCGAAGGGATCGGCACGCCGTTCGGCTCGTTTTCGCTTGGCGAGTATTCGTTCTCGACGTATCGTGCCGTGCTGCCCGGTATCGCGCTCGCCATCCTGTTCGGCCTCTACCTGCTGTTCTTCAAAACCAATTACGGCGTCTGCGCGCGCGCCACGATCCAGAACGCGAATATCGCGCAATGCCTCGGTCTGCGCACCGACCGGCTCTATACGCTGACCTTCGCGCTGGGCGCGGGCCTTGCGGGCCTCACCGGCGCGCTCTACGCGCCGACCATGACGGCGGTGCCGACCATGGGCAGCAATTTCATCGTGCAGGCCTTCGTGTCGGTAGTGGTTGGTGGTGCCAACGTGATCGCGGGCACCACACCGGCGGCCGGCGTGCTCGCGATCATCCAGACCGCGCTGACGGCGTCCTACGGGCAGCTGTTCGGACAAATCGGTCTGCTGGTGACCGTTATCGTCGTGATCCGGCTGATGCCGCAAGGGCTCGGCAATCTCTTCACCCGCTTGCGCTAGGAGGCAGACGTGACGCAAATGAAAGGGCCTTCGACCAGCGCCGCAACGCGCGCGTTGCATACGGTGCCGTGGCTCGTGGCGCTATGTCTGCCGCTCGTGGTCGATGCGAACACCAGCGGCAATCTCGCCTACTGTCTGCTGTGGGCGTTCAGCGCGCTCGGGCTCGCCGCGATGTGGGGCTACGGCGGCATCCTGTCGTTCGGGCAGACCGCGTTCTTTGGGTTGTCGGGCTACACCTACGGTATCTTCACGCTCAACTATGGCGACACGTGGTTCGAGTCGTGGCTCGGGCTCGGCGCGGGCATCGTGGTGAGCATCGTCGTCGCTGCGTTGATCGGCTACATGATTTTCTATGGGCGCATCAAGGGCGTGTTCATCGGCATCGTCACGTTGTCGGTGACGCTCGTGCTCGAAACCTTCATGTCGCAGACAGCAGGGCCGCAATGGGCGATCGGCGAGGCGCGGCTGAACGGCTACAACGGCATGGGCGGCATGCCGCAATTGACCATTCCGTGGCCGGGCGGCCCGCTCACGCTGGAGAACGTGAGCTTCTACTACCTCGTGCTGCTTCTGCTGATCGCGGTCTACGCGATCATGCGCAGGCTGCTCGACGGCACCTTCGGTTTGACCCTCATCGCTATCCGGGAGAATCCGCAGCGCGCGGAGATGCTCGGCGTCGATATCCGCCGTCATCAACTGATGGTGTTCGTGCTCGGTTGCGCGCTGGGCGGATTGTCGGGTGCGTTGTACACGATCTGGGGTTCCTACATCACGCCGTCGACAATGGGCCTCACCGCTGCCGCGATGCCGGTGATCTGGGTCGCAACGTCGGGAAGAAAGAGCATTGGAGGAACGATCATCGGCACCGCCTTGCTCGTGTGGCTCTCGCAGAATCTCGCGGTATATGGCAGCCAGTACGCGCTGATCCTGCTCGGTGCGATTCTGCTGATCGTCGTGCTGGCCGCGCCAGAAGGTCTGCTGCCGTTTGTCGCGCGGCATCTGGGGCGTCTGTCGAGCCGCACGGGCGGCGCTTCGCGCCACGCCGGCGCATGTCTGAAGCGAGAGGAGGGCAAATCATGACCACGCTGCTCGAAACGCGCGGGCTCAAGAAGCATTTTGGCGGCGCGCATGTGATCAATGGCATCGACTTCCGTATCGAGGCGAACGAGATTCGCTGCGTGATCGGGCCGAACGGCGCGGGCAAGAGCACGTTCTTCAAGCTCATCACGGGCGAGCATCGTCCTTCCGAAGGCAGCGTGATGTTTCTCGGTAAGGACATGAGCCATGTGCTTCCACACGAGCGCATCCGGATGGGCATGAGTATCAAGTTCCAGATTCCCGGCGTGTTTCCCGATCTGAGCGTGCGTCAGCATTTGCAACTGTCGCTGCATCGCGCGAAGGACGACCGGCCCGAGAGTCTCGACGAACTGCTGCGGCGCTTCATGCTGGAGAACGAAGAGCACATGCTCGCGCGCAACCTGTCGCACGGCAAGAAGCAATGGCTCGAAATCGCGATGGCCGTGTCGTTGCGGCCGAAGCTGCTGTTTCTCGATGAGCCGGTGGCGGGCATGTCGGTGGAAGAGACGCATGCAACCGGCGAACTCATCAAGCGGCTGTCGGCAGGCGGCCTCACGATGATGGTGGTCGAGCACGACATGACGTTTGTCAAGCAGATCGCCTCGCGCGTCACGGTGCTGCACGGCGGCAGTCTGCTCGCCGACGGGCCACTCGACGAGATCCTCGCGCGCGACGACGTCGCGGAAGTCTATCTGGGGAAGAAGAAATGAGCGCGTTGCTGGAGGTGTCGAACGTCGAAGCGGGATATGGCGGCGGACGTGTGCTCAACGGCGTGTCGTTCGGCGTCGGGCGAGGCGAGGTGCTGGCCCTCATCGGGCGCAACGGGGTCGGCAAGACGACGTTGATGCGCGCGCTGATTGGTCTTGTCAGGCTCGATGCCGGCGAAATCAGACTCGAAGGCAATGCGATCGGCCACGACAAGCCGTATGCCCGGGCGCAGAGCGGTATGGGCTATGTGCCGCAAGGGCGCGAGATATTCGGCGCGCTGACCGTTGCCGAGAATCTGCAGGTCGGCGCGCAGGCGAATCGGGCGCGCGCCGCGGGCATGAAAGAGAAAGTCGTCGGCTATTTTCCGATTTTGAAGAAACGCTATACGCAGAAGGCGGGAACCATGAGCGGGGGCGAACAGCAGCAGCTGGCGATTGCCCGCGCCCTGATCAGCGCGCCGAAGGTGCTGTTGCTCGACGAGCCGTCCGAAGGCATTCAACCTTCCATCGTCGATCTGATCGGCGACACGCTGCAGCATATCGCGCACGACACGGGTATCGGCGTGGTGCTGGTCGAACAGGATATGGGCATGGTCGAGCGTATCGCGAATCGCTGCTGTGTGATGGACAAGGGCCGTATCGTCGAGACATTGAGCCCCGAACAACTCGGCGACGAACAATTGATTCGCCAGTATCTGGCACTGTGACGGAGAGCGGAACATGAAATGGCTTGAAGACTCGATCATGATGAAGCGCGGTGTCGGCGCCGATCGCGAGCCGGTGGAGCATCATCTCACCGAGGAGATGCAAAAGACCTATCACTACACGATCGGCCCTTATTCGCAGCCTGTTCTGCACGTCAAGCCGGGGGATCGCGTGGTGGTGGAAACGCGCGACGCCTTCGAAGGCAAGATCAGGGAAGAGACCGACAAGCCCTCGCAGGTGCTACAGGTGCCTTTTCTCAATCCGCAGAATGGGCCGATCATGATCGAAGGCGCGGAGAAGGGCGACGTGGTCGCGGTATATATCGAGAAGATGGCGCCGCGCGGCGACGATCCGCACGGCTTCTGCTGCATGATCCCGAACTTCGGCGCGCTGACCGGCACGGATTACACGGCGCTGCTCAACGAGCCGTTGCCGGAAATCGTACGTAAGATAAAGATCGACGAAGAGAACGTGTACTGGAGCAAACGCAATACGCTGCCGTACAAACCGCATATCGGCACGCTGAGTCTTTCTCCCGAAATCGATTCGATCAATTCGCTCACGCCCGACAATCACGGTGGCAATATGGACGTGCCTGACATGGGGCCGGGCAGCATCACGTATCTGCCGGTGCGCTCTCCGGGCGGGCGGCTATTCATCGGCGACGCGCACGCCTGTCAGGGCGACGGCGAAGTGTGCGGCACGGCCGTCGAGTATCAGAGCACGACGACCGTGCGCGTCGATCTCATCAAGAAGTGGCAGATCGACTGGCCGCGCCTGGAAAACGAGGACGCGCTGATGAGCATCGGCAGCGCGCGGCCGCTGGAGGACGCAACGCGCATCGCCTATCGCGAACTCGTGCTGTGGATGGCGGCGGAGTATGGCTTTGACAAGTGGGATGCGTACATGATGCTGAGCCAGGTCGGCAAGGTACGTCTCGGTAATTTTGTCGACCCAAAATATACGGTCGGCGCGATGGTCGCCAAGCACTACCTGAAGTAACGTATCAACCGGAAGAATCGAAGTAAGACGACCAAAGCGCGGAGCTTATGCGCCGCGCGCATCCGAGAGCACGTCAAGAAATGGCATTATCCGATCCCATCCGTGTGGGCCTGCTTAGCTCGACGACCGGCTCGACCGCGTTGCTCGAACAGTCTCAATGGCGCGGCGCGTGCCTCGCCGTCGAGGAGATCAACGCGCGCGGCGGCATAGGCGGACGCGAACTCGTCGCGCTTCACTACGATCCCGGCTCCGATCCGGCCGCGTTTCGGGAACTGGCGGAGCGGCTTATCGTGAAGGACGGCGTCAATACCATTTTCGGCGGCTATACGTCGACCAGCCGCAAGGCGATGCTGCCCGTCGTCGAGAAGCACAACCGGCTGCTGATCTACGCGCAGATGTACGAAGGTTTCGAGTATTCGGACAACATCATCTACAGCGGCGCGTCGCCCAACCAGAACGGTGTGCAACTCGCCGACTTCATGACGGAGACGTTCGGCGCGCGCGTGTACTTTGTCGGTTCGAGCTATGTCTATCCGTACGAATGCAACCGGACGATGCAGGAATTGCTGCTGCAGCATCCCGAAGGCGCGATCCTCGGCGAGCGCTATCTGTCGCTCGATGCCACGCGCGACCAGTTCGACCAGGTGGTCGCGGATATCGGGCGGAAGTCGCCGGACTGGATCTTCTGCACGGTGATCGGAGAGACGGTGCCTTATCTCTACGAGGCTTATGCGCGCGCGGACCTCGATCCGGCCAGCATGCCGATCGGCAGCCTCAACACCTCCGAGACCGAGATTCACGCAATGGAACGCGGCATCGCGACAGGGCATTTCACGGCTGCGCCTTATTTTCAGAGCATCGATACGCCGGAGAATCATCGCGCCGTGCGACATCATCAGGCGCGCTTCGGCGCGCACACGCCAACCGACATGAACTGGGAAGCCGCCTACTATCAGATGCATATGTTCGCGGAAGCGTTCGCGCGTGCCGGCTCGGATGAGCTCGGCACCATCATGCCGCATCTGCTCGGCTCGGAGTTCACCGCGCCGCAAGGCCGGGTGCGCATCGATCCGGTCAATCATCACATGGCTCTTTATCCGCGCATTGGCCGCGTCAATGCCGATGGCCAGTTCACTATCCTGCGCGAATCGAAGTTCGCCGTCGGCCCGGATCCCTACATGACGCGTCAGACGCTCGGGGACTGGGTCACGAAATTGAGCACGCGGGACTACTGACGTGAGCGCGCGCCCGGACAGAGGCCAACGCAGCCTCACGAGTTCGATCCTCGAGCGCAATGCGCGCGTGGTCGTTTTTCATCCCGACGACGACGACGGGGTGACGCTCACGAACCACCTTCGGCGCATGGGCTTTCAGGTCGAGCGATGCTGGCCGCCCGTGGACACGCTGCCGGAGCGCGTCGACCTCGTGTTCCGTGCATTGCGGCCTGACGAGCGCGCGCCGAAGGGCGAATGGTCGGGACCGGATGCGCCGCCCGTGATCTGTGTGGTGGCCTACGAGAATCCGACCTTCATCGATCAGGCGATCAAGCTCGGCGCGGATGGCATCGTAACGACACCGGTGCGCGCTTCGGGATTGCTGTCCACGGTGGTGATGGCGCTATATCACGCAAAGCGTTCGCGCCAGCACGCGCAGCGTATCGCCAAGTTGGAACAGAAGCTGCTCGACAGCCGGCATTTGCAGGAAGCGAAAAAAATTCTGATGACCATGCATCGCGTGAGCGAACGCGAAGCGTACGACATGCTGCGCGCGCAGGCGATGGAGAAGCGCATAACTATCGACGACATCTGTCACTCCGTCATTCAGGCAGGCGAAGTGCTGCAGATTTCTCGCGGCATGACGTCAGACGAGGGGCGCGATAAAGAGTGAGCGCGCTGTCGCTCGATCGATTAACGGACACGCAAACACCTGCACAGGAGCTTCGAACATGGATCTGCAACTGAAGGGTTTGAAGGCGATCGTGACCGGCGGCACCAAGGGCATAGGGCTCGCCATTGCACGCACGCTCGCAGCAGAAGGTGCCGAGGTCGCCATTTGCGCACGCGATCAGGCTGCCGTCGAGGCGACCGTTAGCGCGCTCGCCGAACTGAGCGGCGCGCGCGCATCGGGCGCGGCAGTCGATGTATCGGATGGTGCCGCGCTGAAAGCGTGGGTCGAGCGTATCGGCTCGGAGTGGGGCGGCCTCGACATCGTCGTGGCGAATGTGAGCGCGCTCGCAATCGGCAACGACATTGAATCGTGGCGCAAGGAATTCGAAACCGATCTGCTCGGCACCGTCAATCTCGTCGATGCGGCGATGCCGTATCTCGAAGCGAGCCGGGCCGCGTCGATCGTCGCTATATCGAGCGTCTCGGGACGCGAGATCGATTTCGCCGCGGGTCCTTATGGTGTGTTCAAGGCCGCGCTCGTTCATTACATGCAGGGGCTCGCGAACCAGCTCGCGTCGAAGGGCATTCGCGCGAACACGGTTTCGCCCGGGAATGTGTATTTCGAGGGCGGCGTGTGGGACTGGATCGAGCATAACGACGCGGCGCTATTCGAACGCGCACTCGCATTGAATCCGACTGGGCGCATGGGGCGCCCGCAGGAAATCGCTAACGCGGTGGCGTTCATCGCGAGTCCGGTGGCGAGCTTTGTGAGCGGGACGAACTTCGTCGTCGATGGAGCACTCACGCGCGGCGTGCAGCTCTGACACGCGGTCAAATCAACAGGAGCATGGAATGGAACGAGGCAGTGCGATGGATATCGATCTGGACGCCCTGACGGTCGAGGCCGTGCAGGCGGGTTTCAAGGCGGGCACATTCACGGCCGAGCAGCTGGCGCGCGCCTGTTTCGACAGAATCGAGCGCGACAACGGCAAGTACAACGCAGTGATTTTCCTGAACCCGGCGGCTATCGACGACGCGCGCCGGATCGACGAACGGCGCGCTGCCGGCGAACCGCTGGGTCCGCTTGCCGGCGTGCCGGTCGTCATCAAGGATCCTATGGACATGGTCGGCTTTCCGACTACCGCGGGATGGGCGAAGTTGTACAGCAAGAGAGGCGGCGTCGACCTGATGCCAGAGCGTGATGCGCCGGTCGTCGCACGGATGCGCCGCGCGGGTGCGATTCTGCTCGGCAAAACGAACGTGCCGATCCTGAGCCACACCGGCTCGCATGCGAACGATAGCTGGGCGGGCCCCACGATCAATGTCGTGATGCCCGATCGGGTGCCGGGCGGCAGCAGTGCGGGCACGGCATCGGCGGTGGCGTCGTGCATGGCCGTACTCGGCCTGGCGGAAGAGACCGGCGGATCGATTCAGAACCCCGCATCGGCGCAGAACCTCGTCGGAATCAAACCGACTATCGGGTTGGTGCCGAATGCGGGCGTGGTACCGCTGTCGGGTAATCGCGATGTGGTGGGACCCATTGCACGAAACGTGTGGGATGCCGCGCTGTGCCTCGACGTGCTCGCGGGCTATTCGAGCGAAGACCCGAAGACACTCGCGAGCGTCGGCCGGCAACCGGAAGGCGGTTATACCGCGGCGCTGGACCCGAAAGCGCTGAACGGCAAGCGCATCGGCCTGTATGGCCCGGGCTGGCGCAATCAGCCTTTGTCCGATGAAGCTGGCGCGCTGTATGAGCGGGTGAAGGACGAACTTGTCGGTCTGGGTGCGATTCTTGTCGACGATCCGTTCGCGGGCTCGGGGTTCGCCGAACTGAGGAAGCCGACTCCGCCGCTGGCGCATTTCGATGCGCGCGGTCTGGAGTCGATTCCGTACGATCTGGAAAAGTATCTTCAGCGGCTCGGCAAGCATGCGTCGCTCAAGACCTTCGCGGAATTCGCTGCGGCGACGAAAGATGACGATGCTTTTGGGGCGCAGGGGATCCTGCGATATCTGCATAGTCTCGCGGATTTCACGGCCGCGCTGGCTGATCCATCGGTGCCGCCGGAGATGCCTGAGTTTGTCGAAGTGAAGGCGCGCTATCTGCGGATTTTCAATGCGGTGATGGATGCGCAACAGCTCGATGCACTGGTGTTTCCGCAGATGCGAGGTGAACTGCCTCCGCTTCACGGTCAGGATGTCATTCAGGAGACGACGGTAGGCGAGATCAATATTGCGGGCTTGCCGGGGATTGCGGTGCCTGCGGGGTTTTATGCGTCGGGTGCGCCATTTGGGTTGATTTTTGTGGGGCGGCAATGGGATGAGGGGGCGTTGTTAGGGTTTGCGTATGCTTATACGGCCCTCACTCCGCGCTCGGATCGGCAACGCGACGAGCGTTGATCACGATGACGTCACGCGCCAGGGTCATTCGCATCTCACCCACGGCGAATCTACGGGGCGGTCCGATCTCCTGACCGGCCCCGGTTAACCGGCGGCTGTGACGGCTTCAGGTCGCGAGCTCGCATGGAATCGTCCACTTTCACGAGCTCTCGTTGATGCGGCGAGGGCGATTTGCTGACGACGGGCTTCACGGGATATCGCGCTGATGTGGTGGTAGAACGGCGCAGCTTTCTTGGAGGTGACTGGCTCGCCGGACGAAGCCCATATGGCCGATCGAGTGCCGGGCCGAAGTGAACAGTCAACGGGTAATTGATAAGTTTACATAATATAAATTATCACCCATTTGTATGTCAGGGCTTTTTAGTAATGTCCGGTTCTGGCTCATTAGATGGAATGGTCGCCTCCCGCCTTAACGGTCTGTCCGGCGCCGCGGTCTCGCTTCCAGAACGTGCGACATTGCAGGTCCGGCAGTCCTGCCGTCAAGGAGAATCTGATGGAACCCACGATCATTGCCATCGATCTGGCGACGCGCGTCTTCCAGGTCCATTTCGTTGATTCTGACACCGGCGCAATCCACAACAAGGCTCTCAAACGCGCGCAGCTACTACCGTTCTTTGCCAACCGGCCTGTATCCCGTGTCGTGATGGAAGCCTGTGGCAGCGCTCATCATTGGGCAAGGCAACTGGCTCGGCTTGGCCACGATGTGCGGCTCATTGCAGCGCAGTTCGTGCGGCCATTCGTCAAGTCGAACAAGAACGATGCCGCGGACGCGGCGGCAATCTGGGAAGCTGCGCAGCGTCCGGGCATGCGGTTCGTGGCCGTCAAGACCGAAGATCAGCAGGCGATGCTCGCGCTTCACCGGATGCGGCAGCAACTGGTACGGTTCCGCGTCATGCAGGTCAACCAGATGCGCGGTCTGCTCTACGAGTTCGGCGTGATCCTGCCGTCAGCCCGCTCACAAAGCTCGCCTGCCCGGTCTGCTGCAGCGCGGCTTGCTGCAGCATCAGATCTTCCGCCTGCGGGTCGTAATAGAACAGCGTCGAGGACGGTTGCAGGCTCGGCGGCAGATTTTTTAGCAGGTTTTGCGGCCCCACCGAACCCAGCGCCGAACCGTCCAGCGAGCCGGTAACGTATGATGCCTTGCCAGCCACCGGTGTCGGCAGAGGCACTCCTACCGAGCTTGGCGTCGACAGCTTCAGCCCGGGCAGATTTACCATGCTTAATGAAATAACCTGAGACGGCGCATTCACACGCGGTGTGTAGGTGTTCGCCGTGGTGATGCCGTTGATGAGCTTCTGCCCGGTCAATGAGACGGACGTCCCGATCACGTTACCGACGTTCTGAATCTCCCCGTTCGCCGTAATCGACAGATTCGGGGCCTGGATCGTCGCGGCGATGTTACCCACCGGCGTCGGCGGATCTATCGTTCCCCCGGCGCTCGAATACGCCTTCCCGTACAGCGCCGTGCATTCGGCTACAGAGCCGCAAGCCCAGACGTCGTGACGCTTGTCCGGACTGAAGTCGCCTGTTTCCTGCACCCAGTGCGAGTGCCAGTAGGCGTTCAGTGTCTGGGCCTCGTTCACGACTGGGCCTGCAACGTTGATCGACGCGCTCGTGCCGGCCGCGATCAGGCTACCGATGTTGGTCAGGCTACCTGCGTTGATCTGCAGGTTGTTTCCGGCGCTGATGACCGACGAGTTTCCTGTTTGCTGGTCGACATAGCCTTCGCAGTAGCTTTCCTTGTATCCACCGGCCGTCATGCAGCCACTGTACTGCTCCGTTGTGCCGTAATTCTGATGAACGGGTACGGGCGGTGGCAGACTATTTGTAATTGCACCCGATACATTGAGCGTGATGTCGTTGCCCGCGACGATGTTGCCTGAAGTGTTATTCAGGCTGCCGGCCGGAGTAGTCGAACCCGCTGTGGTGCCTACCCCACCAATGACGATGTTGTGGCCTGCAAGGAGACTGCCATACGTGTTGTTGATCTGCCCAGCGGCAATGACAAGGTCATTGCCTGCGAACACTGTGGCACTCTGCTGTGCATATGAGAACGTGGTTGTGTTGGGATTGCCACCCTGCATGGCATTGCTGGGCTGCGTCGTCGTGACCGAATTGTATTGCCCCTGGTTGCTAAACGATTGTGCCCCGCTGGCGTTGAAATTGTTGCCGGCGTAGAGCAATCCACCGTTAACGAGATTTCCACCCGACAAGGTCATGTTCCGGCCGGCTACGATCTGCCCTTGCGATCCAAACGTCGTGGTCGTGCTGGTCGAGCTCGGAGGCACGTTAGCGCCCGGATTGAACGAGACCGTCGACTCCGGCACCACCGGTCCAGAAATGCCGACACTCACCGTCCCATAAATTCCTACGAGACCCAGCGCATTCATCTGCGCCATGAACGCATCGAGCTGGGCCTTGTCGACCGTATCTACAATCGTCGCGGTGGCATTGCTTACCGGTGCGTTGTTGAGCGACTGCAGGTTCAAATTGACGTCGAGTCCTGCGGAGATCGTGCTGCCGGCATTCGACAGCGTGCCTGCCGTGATATTCACGCTGCCGCCAGCGGCGATCACGCCAGGTGACACCGAGCCGGGCGCCGTAGTAGTCCGGTCGATCCCCGGCAGGGCAATGTACTGATGTTGTCCGGATTCAGAGTTGCCAACTTCCAGATACTGACAGGCACTAGCGTCACCGTAGCACGTGCTTCCACCGCTTCGAACGTCGACGTATCCACCACTCAGGTTCGGCAGCAGTGTAGAGATCGTCGCCGTCGACGAAGACTGGCTCAGATAGCAATCACCCTGGCTATTGTGACAAGTCCAGCCAGTAAGCATCCCGACGACGATCTGATTCACGAGGTCCGGGTTTGCCGAGGCGCCAACCAGTTGTGTTGATGTCTGTGTCGCGCCCTGCAGGGCGTCATTGATCACCGCGCCCGCGTTCATGCTGATATTGCCGCCGGCGGAAATCGTCCCGACCGTGTTGTAAACAGTCGCGCCTGTATTCAGTGAGAGATTGCCGTTCGCATGGGTCGTGCCGTACTGATTGTCATAGTTGCCACCGCCAGTGAAATTCAAATCTCCCAAGCTTTCAAGCGTGCCGCGATTCGTCACGCTTCCGGTCAGATTGAGGTTATTGCCGGCGTGCGCCACGGCACCAGCGCCATTAGACAGGTTGCCGTTAAGTCCCAGGTCGCCGCCGCTGATAAGCTGTCCGCTGTTGTTAATCGTGCCGTTGCTCGAAATACTCAACGAGCCGGTCGAATTCATCACGGCCGAGTTCGAGAAGCTCTGAAGCGCATTGATACTTACGTTCCCAGCAGTGAGGTTCCAGTTGCTCGAAATCGCCATTGAACCGACAGTCAGCGAAAGCGTGTTCCCAGCGCTGATAGTGCCCTGCATCGACCCGTCGAACGACATATTGGCTGCAGACACCGAGGCGTTCTGTATTGCGAGCACCTGGCCACCCGCGTTGTAGAACGCTCCGTCGCCGCCATTAACGGTCAGCGACAGATTGCCGGCTGCGGGCCCACTCGTAGTCCCGGCATTGCCCGAAAATATGAGGCCGTTCTGATTATTCAACGAGTCCGTATTGACGCTTAGCGCATTGACCCCCATCAGCGCACCGCCCACGTCGCTCAGTCCGGCCGCCACATTGATGTTAGTCGTCGCACCATTTACCAGACCTGCGTTCGTGAAGTTCGACGCGTTGATAGTCGTCGTGCTGGTTGACGCGAGCTTTCCGCCCGACGCGTTCGTCACGTTCGGCGCCGACACGAACAGGTTGCCGCCCGCCAACACATTACTGGCGTTATAAAACCCATTCCCGGAGGTCAGCGTAGCGGTCCCAACCGCATCCACCGCCGATCCCACCAACGATAGCTGATTCGAAGCCGATGCCGTCAACTCTCCACCGACAATCGCCGTCCCCAGCGTCACATTTGTACCGCTGAACTGCATGTTCCCCGTCGATACCATCGACGCCTGACTCGCGTCGAGCGTTCCTTGCGCGGTCACCGAGACGTTCTTCGAGCCACCTTGCGAGCCAGTCAACGTGACATTGCCGCCGCTCAACGTGAACTGCCCCGCCACCGTGCTCGTGCCGCCCAGCGTGAGCATCTGCCCGGCGCTCATCGTCGCATCGCCGTTCGACGATACGCCGGCCACGGTCACGTTGCCCTGCGTCCCCGTGATATTCACCGTGCCCATCGACGACACCGCGCCGGCCACCGTCGCGTTGCGCGCGGCCTGGATCGTCACGTTGCCGCCGGATTGCAGTTCACCACCAAAACTCACACTGCCACTCGTGGACCTGGCCGTGACATTACCCACCGCCGTCGTCGCGCCAAACGACATATCGCCGACTGAAGTCGCCGTAAACAGTCCCGCACCCTGAATCCCGCCGAGCGTGATGCCGTTGCCCGCGCCGATCGTGATGTCCTTGCCGAACGTCAGCGAGCCGCCACCGTTCACCGAACCGCCCGCGTTGATCGTCGCGAGACCGAGGCCGAGGAACGAGCCCGCCAACGTCGTGGTGCCACCCGAGTTCAGCGTCGTGTCGCCGTTAACGAGTTCACCATCGAGCACCAGCGCGCCACCGGACGTGGTCTTCAAATTTCCCTGACTCGTCACCGTACCGCCGACGCCAAGATTGCCGCCCGTCGCAGTCAGCGTCACATCGGAATTCGCACCGACAGTACCGCTTGCCGTCAGGTTACGGCCCGCCGTCACAGTGAGCTTGCCGGTCGCCGAAGCATCACCGGCAATCGTCGCATCGCGCGCTGCTGTCACATTGACCGCCGCACCGGACGCAAGCGCGCCACTCACTTTCACGTCGCCTGCGCCGTTGTGTCCTTGTGCCTGCAGCGAGATTGCGCCGCCGGCTTGCGCGGAACCCATCGAGAGATCATTGCCCACCGTCGCGTTCAACGCGCCATTGGTTGCGACACCACCGGTCACGCCGATGCTGCCGCCCGCGTTCAACGTCGCCTGCTGGCCGAATGCAACGGACGCCGCGCTGATCGAACCGCCAGCCGTCAACGTGCCCGTGTTCTGTGCACCGATGCCGCCAGTCAGCGTCATGCCGCTGCCCGACGTCAGTTGCGCGTTGCCGCCCACCGTCGTCGCGCCGGAGAACGTGAGTGCCTGCCCCACGTTCGCATTCAGATTGCCTTGCGTCGTGACATTCGCCGCACTCGCGTTGCCGCTGGTCGCAGTGAGCGTCAGATCGCCTGCCGAGTTAACGTCGGCGAGCGTGATATTGCGCGCGGCATCGATCGTCGTCGTGCCGCCTGCGTTGATCGCACCGCCCACGCCGACATCGCGTGCCGCCTGCAGCACCAGCGTGCCGAGCGCCGTAGCCGTGCCGCCGAGCGTTACGTCACCGCCGCCAGCGTTACCATTCGCGGTCACAGCAAGATTGCTTGATCGAGATACCCGGGCCTTCGTAGATGCCACGGCCGCCGGCGGCCTTGCCGATCGCGTGGATCGCCTGTTCGTACGACGCGTAGTATCGCTGCGCGTCGGCTTCGGTGGTGGCCGCTTCGCCGAGCATGTCGTACGAGTAGCGGAAGCCGCGTGCTTCGTATTTGCGGCTGTTGGCGAGCGCCTCGGAGATGTTCTCGCCCGTGACGAACTGCTCGCCCATCAGGCGCATCGCCATGTCCACGCCCTTGCGGATCAGCGGTTCGCCGCCCTTGCCGATCAGACGCGTGAGCGCCGACGAGAGGCTCGTCTCGCTATTGGTCGTCACCAGCTTGCCGGTGATCATCAAGCCCCAGGTGGCGGCGTTGACGAACATCGACGGCGCCTGGCCCATGTGCGATTTCCAGTCGCCCTTGCTGATCTTGTCGCGGATCAGCGCGTCGCGCGTGGCGCGATCGGGAATGCGCAGCAGCGCTTCAGCGAGACACATCAGCGCCACGCCTTCCTGGCTCGACAGCGAGAACTCGTGGATCAGACCTTCGACGCCACCGCCCTTACTCTTGCTGCGCAGCGTTTCGACGAGCTTGCCGGCCATGGCCTGCACGTCGCCCGCGAGGTTGGCCGGCAAGCGCGCCTGACCGAGCAGGAACGGCAGGCATTCCGGTTCCGGACGACGGTACGCCGCCGTGATCGCGGCGCGCAGCACCGATTGCGGTTGAACATTCTGGGCCAGCTCCAGAAACGGATGTACAGGCTGACTCACCGATGACTCGGGTGTCGGATCGACTGTCAATGCGTCTGAGCCATTCGTGTCGAGCTTCTCTGGCGGCGGACTTGCTTCCTCGACGCTGTCTAGATACGTGAAGATCGCTTGCTTGATAAGCCAGTGTGGCGTCCGGTCGAGTTGCGCGGCCGCTATCTTCAATCTCGCGCGCAGGCCTTCGTTTACCTTGACGCCTAGGGTAGTGCTTGCCATGTGATCCACGTCGTTTCAAATATTGGAGTTACTGATAAGGGCTGGCACGCCTCCAACGCTTTCCCCTCAACCAGAGCACCGGGCGGAATACTTTTAAAGCTTGCGCGGCAATGCTCGTCCCAAGGAAAGCGGTCAGGTAAAGCGATTCATTGATTGCGTCCGCAGGTTGTGGGGTGCGCACGCAATCGTGGACCTTCTCAAACACGGCGGCCTGATGGGAGGAGACTGGCGCCTACGGTCAGTTCGTTTGGCGTGTTCCGTCTACCCACGGCGGTACAGCAATTACGTACCATCTGCAACGCAGCTAAAACTGTCCGCCTTCGATACGTCTCCGCTGCCTTTGTATTTTGGATATGCTCCTTGAACACACAAGGGTCTGGTCATCTGTACTGATCCATCGCTCCCGAGACGCGTCGCAACTAGCCCATTGGGTTGCTGCCCCTGCTCGACCCAACTCCGCATAGCCGAAAGAGCACCAATGGAATTCGCCCCCTTTAGCGTTGAATACTGATACCCGCAGTGACCGACACCGGGCAGTATGTACATCTGGGTATTGCTAGCGGAGGCGCCTGCGGCCGCTACGACAGTTTTCTGGAAATTGATGTTGTCTTCGATAGACAGCGCGCCGTCGTCCCCCCCCTGAAAAACAAGCAGTTTTTTACCCTTCTTCAGAAAAGCTGCTACCGCAGATGGGTCGACATCAACGGAGTATGGCTGGTTGGCCGCAACAATCTGGCCATAGCCAACGTCGGTATTGAAGCTGGCTGGATTGTAGTTTGGACTGTTGAGAATGGGATACGACATCCACTGAACACCCAGATACTCCATTGCGGAAAAAAGTGATAATGTCCCGTAAAAGCTGGCCTGAGAGCCCCAACCAAATTTGTTATACACGACCGCACCGTCTGCCAACGTCAGATCTGACGTCACACTTTGAACGGTTTTGATCTCATCCGGCGAGAGGAAGGTGAGTTTCGTTGCATCGAATTTGCACGCACCCGGGTTACTGACAATTCCATCCACGATTCCATCCAAGGCGTCGCACTGTGCAACATATGCGTCGTAGACCGCCTGCCATTTGTCATTGGTAAGCGGCACCAGAGCTCCGTAGCTCGCGACCTTGGTAATCCACCCATTCAGGTGAGGCACAGGTGCCTGCGCGACGATTCCATCGTAGTTATCCGGATAATGCGATGCCGCCATCATCGCTTCCGTTCCCCCCTTCGAACACCCATCGAAATAGCTCTTTTCGAGCGGCTTACCATAGAATTGTGAAATAGCGGCTTTACCAAAATCGAACGTTGTTCCAATTGAGCGGTACGAATAATCCAGCATCCCTTCGGGGTTGTTCGCAAGCGCAGCGCCTGAATTTGCGGGATCTGGCATGTCATGCCCGCCGTTTGAGGCAATGAAGGCCAAGCCGTCGTTTAGGGGTTTGCCACTGTCCCAAGACAGCGATGTTGGCACAGGGCCGTCCAATCCGCCGCCGCCACTTTGCACGACCCCGCCGTTCCAATTGACGGGCAAAAGCGCCACCATCTGGAATGTGGGTCGTCCACTTTCTGCTGCGGTCACTTGGCAGTATTCGGGGGCAGCCGATGTCGCTGGAACGAATGAGGCGCCCTGCACCGTTGCTGGTCCAATGGTCTCTCCTAAAAAAGCGGCGCACTGAGTGGCAGGGTTGACGGCAGCCGACTGCCCTGGAGCGCTTGAAACTCCGCTGCCGTCGCAGGCCGATAGCAGCAATGCGACAGATCCCACAATCGGACCCATAGTCTTCGTACTTTTAAGCGTCTTCAGACAACTCAGCTGTCGTGTGATGATTGAACCCATTTGCTCCTCCGTTCTATCTCAGGAACTGCGTTTATGTTTCCTCGAGCAAGCGAGAGTTACGCTGCGCCTGCCGTATGGAATGCGGTTCATCGCATTCGATACGGTGTCCCAAGTAAATGTCTCAACTTGCTTTCCTATTTGCGCCTGAGCGCAATTCGTGCGATCTAGACGCTTTCCAACCCAGACGGGTCCACAGACGCTGCGGTATCCTGTTCCCTCGTTTTCTCCAGCAGAAACAGCGGTGCGCAAATGCCCGATACCAGATGGATCAATTGCTCGTCTACATGATCGTATGCGTGCCTGTGGTGCAGGAGATTCAGCGATCCGATCACGTTGCCAGCGCACCAGATGGGGACGTTGAGCACCGAGTGCAAACCGCGCTCGATCAGCAACTCGGCCTCGGAAAACACGCAGCGAATGTCGGCCTCGTCGCTGCCGATGTAAGGCAGTCCCTGGTCCAGCACGCGAGCCGACCAGGGCCCCTTGCCGGTAGTCTTATAGCCTCCCGGTGCACTGATGGTGTCGTCGGTCGAGAAGATGCGCCGCATCAGGCGCTGCTCCTTCAGGTACACCAGTCCTGTCAGCAGCCCGTAGCCATACACTGATCTGGCCAGGTGCGAGATGCCTGACCACTGGGTCGCGGCATCCTTGGCCCTCCCTAGCGCATGTGCGGCCTGTGACAGATGCGTCAGTGTCTGCTCTCGTGTCATTCGGTAATACCCTCCAAAATGGCGCCTTGCGTGTTTTTGCCGAACAGCAGAATGCCCAAACCGCCGACGATGAGCACCGCGGTAATCAGCACGAACACACCGGCGAAGCCAAGTAACGGGTAAGCCGCGCCGACGATGGTGGGCGACGCGATTGAGCCAATCCGTGCGAGCGCCGAAGCCGTGCCCATGCCGGTGGCGCGGATGTGAGTGGGGTAGACCTCGGCCGTGTAGGTGTATTGACCGGCGACGACGCCGTTCATGCCGAAGGACAGCACCAGGCTGTAAAGGATGATCTGCGTGTCGCCGACAGCAAAGGCCAGTCCCAGAGCGGCCAGGCACGACACCAGCATGTAGGCCAGAATTGTATATTTGCGGCCGATCCTGTCATTCAGATACGCGGCGGAATAGTAACCGGGAACCTGCGCGAGATAGATCAGGATCGTGAATGAGAAACTCTTGGTAATGGTGAAACCCTTGCTCACCAGCAAGCTGGGAATCCACACCAGGAAAGCGTAGTAACAGAAAATGACCGCGATCCAGAAGACCCAGACTACGATGGTCGTCGTCAGGTACTGCGGCTTGAACAGTACAGCCAGCCGGCCGAAGAAACTGCTCCGCTCAATGGCACCTGCCGTCGCCGTATCGTGCGGCAACCGTTGCACTGCTGGCAGGGGTTGGCCGGTGGCGAGTGTCACTTGCGCCTCGATCGCATCGCATGCGCGTGCCGCTTCATCGTGTCGGCCCACCTGTTCGAGCCAGCGCGGAGATTCGAACAGCGCGCGACGCATCCACAGCAGTAACACCACCGGCAGCGCCGCGAGGATCATCAGATAGCGCCAGCCATCGGGGCCCGTCGGCACAACCAGATAGCCCAGCAGCGCGGACAACACGAAGCCGAAAGAGAAGAACCCGGCGAGCGCCCCGGTGAAGCGGCCGCGATATCGGCTGCTGACAAACTCGGCCAGATACGGTGCGATGATCGCGCCCTCTGCCCCCATGCCCACACCGGCGATCATCCGCAGAATGTAGAACTCGTGGAAGTTCGTCGCAAACGCGTTGGCGAAAGTGGCGACGCAAAACAACAGCAGCGCCCACATCATCACGACCTTACGGCCGAAGCGGTCGCCGACCAGCCCCGACAGCAGTGCGCCCGCCATGAAGCCAACATACGTACTGCTGGCGATCCAGCCTGTCTGGGCGCCGGTCAATCCCCACTTCACGCGCAGGGACGGCAGGATGAAGGCAATGATGCCGGCATCCAATGCTTCAAAGGCCAGCCCCAGGCCGCCGATGATGAGAAGCTTGAAGTGAAAGCGACTGAACGGCAGCCGTTCCAGGCGTTCCGATACGGTGTACATAGACGTTTCCGAGGGACGATCGATTAGCGGGCGGTTAAAGGATATTTTTGTGGATCACGCCGTCTTGCATGACCAGCTTGATAGATGTATCAGGCTGGGTCAGCAACCCGATGTCGTCGAGGGGATTGCCGTCGATCAGCAGCAGGTCGGCATAGGCTTGCTCAACGATCTCGCCCAGCAAGCCGGTGTGATTCAGGATTTCGGCACCGATCAGCGTGGCCTGTTGAATTGTTTTGGCATTGCCGAGCACCTTTGCGCGAAGCAGCAGTTCTTCTGACTGCATGTGGTGCGTTTCGCCCAGCAGATCGGAGCCAAAACCAATCTTGACGCCCGCACGGTCAAGCACCTTCAGCGCCTCCAGGCCATTGGTGCGCACATCCGCGATTTTGCGAACCGATTCGGGCGGCAGGCCATATCTGGCGCCGTCGTTGGCCAGACCTTCGTACGTAATAAGCGTGGGTACCATGAAGGCGCCTTTTTCCTTCATTAACCGGGCGGCGGGTTCGTCCACCAGGTTTCCGTGCTCGATGGTCCGCACGCCGCAGTGGATCGCGCGAGTGATCGCCTTGGGCGTATAAGCGTGGGCCATCACATAAGTGTTGGCGTTGCTGGCTTCTTCTACGATGGCGCGCAACTCGGCTTCGGAGAAACCCATGTTGATGATCGGATCGTTCGGCGAGGCCACGCCACCCGACGCCATGACCTTGATCTGCGTCGCGCCCTTCAGGATTTCCTCACGTACTGCAAGACGGCAGGCATCGACGCCATCGACCACGCGAGCGATGTTGCCGATCTTGTAGGCGCACGCGCAGGGGTCCTCGATAATGTCATTGCGGCCGCGGAAGTCGCCGTGACCGCCGGTCTGGGACAATGCCTTGCCGGCACAGAACAGGCGCGGCCCGGTCACTTGCCGAGTTTTGACTGCCTCGGCCAGCGCCCAGTCGGCGCCGCCGGCGTCGCGCACCGAAGTAAAGCCGCGATCCAGCATGCCCTTCATGATCGGCAGGGCGCGCAGTAGCGCCAGCGCGTTAGGCATGCGGGCAACCACACCCAGATTGAAGGACGACGCCATCACATGCACGTGACAGTCGATCAGGCCCGGCATCAGAGTCATGCCCCGGGCGTCGATTTCCAATGCGTCATCGCAAGTCAGATCGGCGCTGCCGATTTTCTCGATAGCGCCGTTGCGGATCAGCACGCCATGAGTAAAATGCAATTCAAGCTTTCGCGTATCAAGAATGTGGGCGTTTCGAATAAGGGTGGGTCGCATTATGTTTCTGAGCCGCAGGACGCGAACTTTGCTGTCTTCATGTCGCTGACTGTAACGAAGACAAAAATGTCACCTTTCGGCGTAATGGCGCCGGGCATTTTCGCCGTAATGACGCCACTGGAAACGGGCAATTCGAGGGCTCGAACGGGGATCAAGGTTGCTTGATTTTGCCTCCTTTTGCAAGCTCGGTTCTGAGTGTTTCGACGCCCGGTTTGAGTCCGCGATAGCTCTCGCCGTCGAGGACGATTTTGTGAGCGCCATGACGCAAGCGGTCGAGGGTTGCAGCGCCGATCATCTTGTTACCTGGGAATGCTTCCCCCCATTCTGGGAAGTCCAAATTCGACGTTAAAATCGTTGCTGCGCGCTCATAACGCTCGGCGATCAGGTCGTGGAAGTCTTCATCGTCTGGCGAACGCAGTGGCTTAAGACCAAAGTCGTCAATGATCAGAAGTGGAAGCTTGGCGAGATACTGGAAACGACGGTCGTAAGTGCCCACGGCTGCCGCGCTGCGCAGGCTTGCTAATAATTGGCTTTGTGTTGAGAACAGCACATCGTGTCCTTGCCGAGCTGCAGCGTGTCCGAGGGCTTGCGCAAGATGGCTTTTCCCCGTTCCGCAAGGCCCGGCAATCAGGACCGCCACCTTCTCGTCAATAAATCGGCACGTGGCGAGATCATGGATAGCGGATCGATTCAGCCCTGGTAGCCGGTCGAAGTCGAATCCTTCGAGCGTCTTCTGGCTACGGAAGTTGGCGCGTCGCATGCGCAGGCTGAGCTTCTTGTTATCGCGCCGGGCTACTTCGTCGTGAATGAGCAGCGAAAGGAATTCGGTGAAGGCAAGCTTGCGATCGATGGCCTCGCGGTTTCGCGCTTCCAGCGAATCGAGGATGCCGGACAAGCGCAACTGCTTAAGCAGTGGAGTCAATTCAGGAATGGGATGCATGGCCGGCCTTATTGGAGAATGGTTTGTGTGTTGCGGCAGAAACGGCCGCCTTCGGTGTAGGTGCTCGCCAGCGCATCAAAGGCGTTTAACAGCGTCAGCTGATCCAATCCCTTTTGCAGAATGGTTTTAACGGCCGTGTAGTGCGGCGTGCCGTAGTGGTTGGCGCGCGAGCAGGCAGCTTCAAGGCGGACTGCTCCGTATTTCTGTTTGAGCCGCAAAACGCCTTGCACCGAGCGCATCTTGATTAAGACTTTGTCGCCGAAGAGCGCCTGAACCAGGGCATAGCAGGCAGGCCCGATCTGCTCAGCAGCTGCCAAACACCACTGGGTGTCCTGCAGTTGCCACGCCTGGGCAGCGGATGGCAGATGATCGTCTACCGTGCGACGGCCGCCTGCGCGAGTAAGGCGGGCGTGGGCTGCGACCGATTCCTGCCCGCGATACAGCGTCACCATGGTGTCGGTCGCCTTGAGCCACAGTTCCTGGCCGACCAGCCTATACGGGACCGAGTAAAAACTCTGCTCGAACTGGACATGAGCGTCGCGGTGCACCTTGGCCTTCGCCCACACGGCAAGCTCCGGCAGCACGTCCGGCAAGCTGATCAGCAGGCTTCGTTCAACTTCCGCGAAGCGCTTGAGCGGCATGTCGCGAGTCGTACCGTGAATGCGGTTGCCGGCTTCGTTCATCACCCACGCGTGTACCTGGCGATTGGCGTCAGCCACGCCACGAAACTCGCGTAAGGGCAAGAAGCCTCGCTTCACAAATTTGACGCCCGATTCCACGATTCCCTTTTTTTGCGGATCCCTTGGCGGACAAGCATCAATCTTGAAACCGTATCCTTCTGCGCACTCGCCGTACGCGCGTTGCACCTCGGGCTCGTAATAGCACGCGCGCGTGATCGCACACTTGCAATTGTCGATGATGACCCGAGCCGGCACACCACCAAATGCCTCGAACGCGCGCCGGTGACATCCCAGCCAGGTTGCTACCGTCTGGTCTCGGACAAACTCAACATATTGGTGGCGCGACCAGGCCAGGGTCATGACGAAGAACCATGTCTTGTGGATCTCGCCGGTGAGCGCGTCGGTCATCATCGGACCAGCGCCGAAATCAACCTGGGCCGCTTCGGCCGGCTTGAATTCCAGGCGCAGCGGCACGTCGGGCGTGTGCGATGCATCTATATGCAGAAGGAAACGATAGACCGACGAATAGCTGCCGCCGTATCCGTGGTTGCGAACGAGCGTGGAGTGGATCGTCGTGCATTGAACTCCGGTTGCCCGCCACTTGGCGATCTGCTCCCGCCACGGTTCCAACGTTGAGACGCAGCTCGATGGTAGCGGCGCCTCTTTGCGATCCAGGAAAGCGGCCATTACGTGTTCGTCGGGCAAAACCGCTTCACGCGCCAACCATCCGTTCCTGGCGGCAATCTCCCGCACCTGCGCAATCTTCTTGCGCCCCATGGTCTTCGATCGTGCGATATCCCGGTCAGAGTCGCCTCGGCGCATGCGCACCAGGATCTGTCGGTATTGGTACATCTCGAACCTTAGGTGAAGCTTCACCTAAGGTTCGTTAGGTAAGTCAGAAAATTAGGTTCGGTTGAATATGAGGCAGCGGATTGGGGAGGCCCTTCCCGGGGTTGTGAGGCTATCGTCTGGCCCGGGAAGGGAACTTGGGAGCGAGGTCACTCGCTCGAATGCTTCACCTAATAAACTCAAAGGCTTTCCAGAAATTTGAGCAGTGAATCGGGTGGGCGATAAAAAGGCACCTTGACTCTGGGCGCTTTCACCGCCGCAAGTGCTCGGCGCTTCATTGCCTGATCTGCCTCGACATAGCCGTGCGTCGTCAGGGGGCTTTCATGTCCGAGCCAGAGCGCAACCTCGGTGATACCTACACCGGCCTGCAAGAGATGCGTGGCAACCGTGTGCCTCATGGAATGCGGGGTAATATGGCGCTTCAGAAGCGATGGACAGGTCTTCGCTGCTGCCGTCAGTGCCAGCGAAAATCGTTCAGCCACGTTTGCGCGCGTCATTGGTCCGCCATGGCGACTTGGCAGCAGCGGCTGTTCCGGTTGTAAACGCTGGTTACGTATCCAGGTGCGTATCGCTGCCGCAGTTTCACGCCATAGGGGTACGGCACGCTGCTTCCGCCCCTTGCCATGCAGGCGTACCCACGGCGTCGCAGCGAGCGTTACATCGGCTACCCGCATTCCTGTCAGCTCCGACACTCGGGCTCCAGTGTTGTACAGCAGTGCGAGCAATAGACGGTCGCGCTGCCCGAACCACGTATCCGGATCGGGCGCACCCAACAAGGCGTGAACTTCCTCACGTGAGAGAAATCCGAGAAGCGGTCTCTCGAAACGTTTCGTTGGGATCGAGAGAATTTGTTGAGCCAGGTGCAGTGCTTGCGGACATCGCATCGTGACATAGTGGTAGAAGGTCCGTATTGCGGAAAGCCGGGCATTGCGACTGCGAATGCTATTGGATCGTGCAGTTTCGAGGTGGTCCAGAAAGGCAGTGATCAATGTGACGTCGAGCTCGTCGAGAGTTAACTTCTCGGGCGGCTTATGCAACACTTGCTGAGCGTAGGTCAATAGCATACGGAAGGTGTCACGGTATGATTCGACCGTTCTTGCACTCGCATTCTGCTGCTGCATTAGCCGCTCGACGAAGAACCGCTGGAGGAGCGAGGCAAACTCCTGTGGCTGGCTGGTGACAAGGCTCATGTCGATTCTCCTTTGGCATACTGATGAAAGCGCTCTCCAACGATTGCCATCAGTTCCGGCACCGCCGTACAGTACCAGTAAGTGTGGGCAACTGAAGCGTGGCCGAGATAAGTCGAGAGCGCGAGGATTGCGTGGTCAGCATCGATCCCGTGGCGGTCGGCGCGCAACAGACTGTTGGCGACAAAACTATGTCTGAAGTCATAACAGCGATGATGCGCATAATCGCCTCGTGGCAACCACCCGAGTCGACGGCATAGGGTTTCCAACGCGCACTGGAGCGTTGGTACGCCGGCTGCCTTACCTTTGTCGAGCAGAAAAAAACGGTCGCTGCCTGGCTGGCGCACGAGGCGATCACGCTGTTGAGCATACGTGCGTAGTGCCTCTGTGGTGCTCGGATGCAATGGAATCAAGCGGCTTCGATGCCCTTTTGCTTCCTGGACCAACAGCAGTCCCTGATCAAGATCGACGTCATTACGTGTCAGGCGTGTGGCCTCTATCGGGCGTAGTCCACTTGCTGCGAGCAGCCCGATCATGGTCTTGCAGGTCGCAGGACGCAGGCCATCCCGAGGCTGCAGGCCGGCGGTAGCTGCCATCAGCATCGATACTTCCTGTTGAGTGAAAATATGTGGCGTCAATCGGCGATAGGCTCTGCCGAGCAACCTTCCTGGCGGCACCTCGGTCACTGGATCGAAACGCTGCCAGTACCGCGCAAAACCCCGCAGCAGCTCAAGACGCCGAGCCCAAGTAAAGTATTGACTTCGTTTCGTCGATTGAGCCCATGCCACGGCGAGTTCGACGACAAGGTGTGACTGCGGGGGCGTCTGCCGATCAGCGAACCGCCCGAATTGCCGCAGTCTGGGCGCGTCGCCCACGACATTAAATCCAGCGTTGCGCCGATACGCAAGGTAGTCTTCGATGCGCTCGGTCCAAAGTCGGGGCGCATTCATGATCGATGCTCCGGCCATGGTTGCGCTACCTTGCGCAGACGATCAAGATCAACCCTGGTGTAAAGCGTCGTCGTGTTGAGATGTCTGTGCCCCAGTACATCGGCAACTTCTTTTAGCGATGCCCCACCTTGAATGAGGCGGGTTGCTGCCGTGCGTCGCAACACGTGGACGCCATGAAATCGCTCGTCGAGGCCTGCACGTACAAAGGCGCCTCTGATGAGGTGATTGATGGCAACGGCGTCAATCGGCATGTCGTACGGCGCGATTTGCCGGACAAAGACGGCACGATTACTCGTATCGGGCCGTCCGTATTGTAAATAGCGGACAAGTGCGTGGGCCGTTTGTACCGGCAGCGGTAGCTTGCGTTCTCGTCCGCCCTTGTTATGAGTCAGCGTCACCGTTCCATTCTGCCAATCGAATGATTCCAACTGCAGTCGCACGACTTCCATGCGACGTAGCGCCAAATCGGTCAAAAACCGTGCAATTGCGAAATCGCGCATGCCAATCGGTTTGGTCAAATCGAACGCTGCGAAAAAGAGATCCAGTTCCCTCTCGGTCATCGCAATCGGCAGAGGCGCCGGCATTGGTGGCGCCATCTTCGGGATCGCAGCGAAGAGAGCACGAGTGTCATCTCCGTTCAAGCCACGAAAGCGCAGATAACTTGCGAGATCAACGCAGTAGCTACGACGTGTCCCGTGACTCCGGCCTTTGAAACAGCGTGCGGTGAAGTCCTCAATATCCATTGAAGTCAGGTGACCGGCAGACACGGACCCCTGACCCTGACCGAAGACAGAGTCGAGGAAGCGGCGAATCCGCCAAAGGCGGTTACGGCAAGTGGTCTGCGCGTAACCGCAACTATCCACCAGATAATGCCTGTACAGTTCTAGTTCGATGTCGACCGGCGTATGCAACTGAGGTCGTACGGTGCTGCACAACCCTTCCTCCTTGAGAACGGCCAGAAGATGGCGGAGAGCCGCGCGTACCGTGTTGACATGGCGCATACACGGTCGCGGACATCTGCAATGCGGCAAATGAACATCGACAAACTCCGTCACGAGAGCATCATCGATATCGGCAAGGGTCAACCGCTTGTTCTTGTTCAGCCGATGCGTAAAGTGACGCAAGGAGGCCAGATAGTGTTGAATCGTATCGTCCGCATATCGCAGGGCAAGCAAGTGATCAACGTATTTGGAGACGATGGCGTCTACGGGGCTCCCGATAGCTATGCCACAGCGCGATGAGTCCGCCGCCAATTTGCTGACAGTCATGATGTCCTCCATGAACCAACGTATGCATCGGTAGGAGTACACCGAAATTAGGTGCGCTTCAACAAAGGTCGCATCGCGGCTCTCTACGATACAGTCCGCGTACAAGGGCACTCACCGTGTCGCCTCTGAACCTAATTTCCGCCCGTGCCTAACGAACCTCCGATTGGCCACGGCCTCTCCCGGCAAAAGGCCGGGAGTCTAGCCGATCAATGAAGTTCGAACCCTCGCTGCTCGTCATCTGGGTGGCGCCATTACGCCGCAAAACTACTGGCGCCTTTACGCCGAAAACGCCGTGGCTCCATTACGCCGGAAATCCGGTGGCGCCATTACGCCGAAAACGAAATGGCGCCTATATGCCGGAAATTCACAAAAAACGGGGGGCTGCATGTTTGTGCCTCGGATCTCCGCCAAATACTTCTACCCCTATGACCACTACTCATACGAGCCATGCGAAGACGCTGCCCTACCATCTCTGAATTGAATGCCTTCCTGGTGTCGGCGCGGTGTCTGTCTTTCTCGAAGGCGGCCAAAGAGCTGTTTGTGACTCAAAGCGCAATCAGCCGACATATCGCAGAGCTCGAGAATTACCTTGGGCATTCGCTGTTCATCCGGGCGAGAAACGGCCTCGCGCTGACCCAGATTGGTGAGAACTATCTGAGGGAGGCGAAGCCCGCAGTGGAAGCGCTGGAACGCGCCACCACGCAGGTGATGTCGACAGCCAGGCACACCCATCTGCTCAATCTGTCCGTGGCGCCCACCTTCGCAGCGAACTGGCTGCTTTGCAGGCTGGAGACATTCAGAGCACTCAATGCGGACGTTTCGATCAACTTCGTGCGCTATCACACCATCGACAACATGGAAAGCGGCCCGGATCACGACGCGTCGATTCAATACGGCTACGGGGATTGGGCGATTGCGGAGGCCACCTACCTGATCGGCAATGAAACCAGCGTCGTCTGCTCGCCCGGTTACCGGGACCGGGTTGCCATCGAGTCATTCGCGGACCTGAGAACCTGCACGTTGCTGCAACACAATGAAATTCCGTCGGCCTGGGAGGACTGGTTCATCGCATACGCAGGCGAGGACAAGGGAGCACGTATCGGCCCAAGTTTCAATCTCTTCACACTGATCATCCAGGCCGCTGTGTCCGGGCTAGGCGTGGCGCTGGTGCCCTCCTGCCTGCTGGGGGACGTCCTGGCCGGCGGACAGCTGATCGAGCCCTTCACGCAGCGCTTCGAAAGCCCGCTCGGCTACTACCTATGCGCGCCGAACTGGCGCAGCAACATCGAGAGCTATCAGCGCTTTCGTGAGTGGATAAGCCACGAGTGCTGGCACAACGGACAAACCCAGCGTCTGCTTACGGAACAGGAACAATCGGAGATCCAGCAATGCCGCTATTGTCAGTGCGACCAAAAGTGACATCCGCAGGTGCATGGCCTTCGCCTGGTCATATCACTACCGTGTATGCCATCTCGCGAAGCAATGCGTACACGAACTCATATCGCTAGATCAGGAACTTGGACCAAGGTGTGGCGGATTCTTCGCGAATCACGGCCAACCCTCTCTCGATGCTCTGCGCTCGGAGCGAGGCGCGGCATTCCAGCCGGGGACGATTGTTAGAACGATGTTTGCGTCAAGCTATCTGTTGACGCTGGTTACGGCATTGGGAATCGGTCGGTATATACCGACGCAGACATGAGCCTCGGTGAGCCGGCAACCTTCCCCGGAGTTCCGGGTCTGGGTACAGTCTAGAATCGCAGGCACTTCAAGCTACGGTGCAACTCCCTGCGCGCCAGGCGCCCGCCGCACGTGCCTGAGCGCGGATAAACGTATGAAAACGGCAAATCGACACGAAACGCACCATTATTGGAGTACTGATGAGAAGGATAGAAATCGGTCAAGTAGTGGGCTCAAAGGAGGCGGATTAACGGCAAGATAACTCAATGCTATGACCGAGGCCCTGTATCACCGGATGACCGCTGATCCAGTAAATCGGCCACCTGGCCTCCGAAGCGACGCCCCAGGCGAACGTCGCTTTGTGGCCGAACCCGGGCCATGCAAACGTCGCAGGCTCGCTGATCGCAGCAGATATGCGAAAGGCATGCACCGACCCATTCCGGTCGGCCAGCCGCAGAATTCGAACGGCGGCTATTCGAGGATGAGCTGCCGCACATGGCCACAGGCATTCCCCATTCAACCGCCTCGCGCAGGCAGGATTCCCGACGCTGGCCCCTCATCCGCAGACGCGATCCCGGTCATGGAAGCGTTGCATCCAGTAGGGGAAGGGAACTGACGGTTCAGATACTTTATCGAGCCGCGCGCACTGTTCGGAGGTTAGTGCGAGATTCTGTGCATCGAGGTTAGCTGCGAGTTGCTCGCACGAGCGGGCTCCGATAATGACAGAAGTGATCTGCTCGCGCGCAAGCAACCAACCCAATGAGACTTGAGCCGGCGTGGCCGCCAGTTCGTCGGCGACTTCACGCAATACTGCGAGGATCGGCTCCGCCCTGACTGTATCAACCGGCGGAAAGTCGAGCTTCGCACGCCGCCCGGCAGCTTCGCCATTCTGCGAGTACTTGCCGCTCAAGTAGCCACCTGCGAGCGGACTCCAGACCAGAAGGCCCATTCTGTTTGTGGCTGCAACCGGCATGATCTCGAGTTCGATATCGCGGCTCGTCAGCGAATAGTGCACCTGATTGCTCACGACATGAGCCCGATCAGTACGGGACGTTATCCCGACGGCCCGCTCGAGATCGGCTGCACTGAAATTGCACACGCCAATATGGCGGATTTTGCCCTGCGTGACGAGGTCGTCCAGCACACGAAGCGTCTCGTCGAGCGGAAGAAGCGCGTCACGGTCATGCAACTGGAACAGGTCGATGTGATCGCGACCGAGTCTCTTCAGGCTTGTCTCGACCGAGCGCATGATGTGTGAGCGGCCCAATCCCACTTCGTTCTGGCCGGTGCCGGTACGTAGCCGAACCTTCGTCGCGACGAGCATTCGATCTTCGTCCAGCCCCTGCGCTTTCAGCACATGGCCCACGACCTCTTCTGAGCGACCTTGCGAATAGGCGTCCGCCGTGTCTATCAGGTTGACTCCACGTTCCACGGCCATCGCGACGAGCCGGGCGGCCTGATCGCTATTCAAGCCGGCAATATTGCCCCAGATGCCCGAGCCAGCACCGAACGTCATTGCGCCCAGGCTCAGCCGTGAGACGCGTAGCCCGGTTCTGCCAAGTGTGCTGTATTCCATCGTGTATTCCTTGTTTGAACGAAAATCTGATGCATCGGTAGAGTAAAACCTGGAGTCCACGCGTCGCGCCCTCGGCTCTGGTCAGATTCGACGCAACACAAGCTCGCGCAGAACGGTCTCCAGTTCGACGTGGCCGCGCAAGATTTCGTCAGAGCTGCTTTCGAAATCGATCCAGTCTTCGTTGAAGCCGTCCAGCATGCGCATGCGAGGTAGAGGATGCTTCATGCCCTGCTTGCGGAACAGCGCTTCCCACGTCTGCCTTTCGACAACTTCCGCACGCACCTGACGACGCAACACGCCGGCGAAAGCGACTGCGAGATCGTTAGGACTCACCCGGCGTGGGCCCTCAAGCTCGACGATGCGCACACCGCGCCACGTCTGCTGAAGCAGTTCAGCAGCAACGCGGCCTACGTCCGCGGTGGCGACCATCGGCACCGGCTTGTCGAGCGGCTGCAGGTAACTGGCAATGACGCCATCGTCGCTTGCAGACGCAACATCCCACGCGGCGTTCTCCATGAACCAGGCAGGCCGCAGGAAGGTCACAGGCATCGGCATCTCGCGCAGCGCCTGCTCCATCAGCGTGCGTTGAGTGAGCAGGTTGACCTCGTCGGCCTGTGCGCCGATCGTCGAGAGGCAAACGACCTTGTCCGGCCGCGCGCTCAGGAGTGCGGCGGACACAGCCTCAATCACTGTGCGCGCTTCAGGAAACCCGGGCTCCGGATCGAACTCCGAAGGCGGCAGGATGAAAGCGCCTGTCGCGCCTTCGAACGCGGCGGCGAGCGACGAAGGGTCTTCCATGAAAGCCGTCGCGATCTCGCAACCTCGCTCTGCCCACGCCTCTGCCCGCGTCGCATCGCGTACGACTGCGCGCACCGGCTGACCAGTAGCCAGCAGTTCGCGGGCCAGTGCGCCGCCCACCTTGCCGGTGATTCCTGTGATTGCATACATTGCTCGTTCTCCATGTGTGGATATATCGGGTGACGCAGCGTGGATGTGCCGACGGTCAATCGCTCAGGCGCGACCCAAACCGTCGTAAAAGGCCTGCTCGAACTGTCCGTATAGGTTCACGACGCGCGCATCGTAGAAGGGCAGCATCTGCGTAAAGAGGGATCCGGCGACCCGATTCACCGGATCGACCCAAAAGTAGGTGTTCAACAACCCGGCCCAGCTCACGCTGCCAGCGCTTCGTCCGTGGGGTCCTTGCTCTGTATTGATGTCGAACGACAGCCCCCACTTGTGCGCGGTCCCCGGAAACTGATCGAAGCTGTTCGACCACGACGGCTGCGCGGTCCTCATTTCCGCGACCTGCAGATCGCCAATGTGATTGCGGAACATCGTCGCGACGGTGTCGGCGCGCAGCACGCGTTCGCCGCCATACGTGCCGCCGTTCAACAGCATCTGCAGAAACGCCATGTAATCGCGCGGTGTGCTGAAGAGTCCGCCTCCGCCCATGAAAAATTCGGGGCGCTGGTTGATCTCGAACGGCTCGGGCGCAAGTGAGCCGTCCGCCTGACGCCTGTGCATGGTCGCGACGCGCTGCTTCTGCTTGCTACCGATGAGAAAGCCCGTGTTGCGCATGCCCAGTGGATCGAAGATGTGCTCGCGGAAGTAGACTTCCAGCGACTGATCGGTCACGGCCTCGACCAGTTTGCCGACCCAGTCCATGCTGATGCCGTACTCCCAGCGCTCGCCCGGCTCGAACTCGAGCGGCGCCGCGAATGCACCGTTCATCGAATAGCCGATGTCCGGCATGCCCGTTACCGTCTCGTACCGACTGAGCTTGTCGCTCCAGATGCTGTAGGTAAAGCCGGAGGTATGCGTGAGCAGATGACGCACCGTAATCGCATTGCGCGCAGGACGCAGCTTCGACTGCCCCGAGACGTCGAATCCATCGAGGATTTGAGGCGACTTCAACTGCGGCAGGATCTCGCCCGCAGGTTGATCCAGCCGCAGTCTGCCCTGTTCGATGAGCTGCATGCACGCGGTTGCGGTAATCGCTTTTGTCATCGACAGGAGCCAGAAGACTGTGTCAGGACTAATAGCCTCGCCGGTGCGAGCATTCGCCCGGCCACACGCTCCCTCGTAAACCAGTCCGCGGTCCGTTGCGCCCATGGCGACAACACCAACCACCGTGCCGTCGTCCACCGCCCGTTGCAGGCATTGATCGATCGAACTGTGGGCCGGGTGATCGGCCAGCGCGGCGTCGCCACTCGCACGCTGCGGTACTGCCCGCGCGTCGCGGCTTGCAACGCCACCAAGTGTCGCAAGAGCCAGCAGGCTCGACGCTCCCTTCAGGAGGCGACGACGATCCGTTTGAACTGCCATTTTCCGTTCCTTTCCGAATGAATGAATCGCGGCATCACAGTGCTTCGGTGGGGGGCGAGCAACGCGCGCCGCGATCGGTTCCAGTTGATGCGTCCAGCGGTCGCCAGAGCAACGATGAAAATGGGCTGTGCATGGCGATTTCCTTTCGATTGGCGAGACCGGATGTCTCGGTGAGACGTATTCTGGACAAGCACCAAACGAAACAAAATGATATGGATGTCATCAGATAAGTGACAATGCGTCACCTATTTGGCATGATCCATGGACAGGTCCAGCACTGCTGCGCGGCGCAGCGTTCGCATTCAGGTGGTCGGTCGCGCTTTCAACACGTCTTAACCCGAGCAACCATGAGATCCAGTAGCGAGAAGCTTTCCGGCAGCATTAGCGTGTTCGCCGCCGTAGTGGATGCGGGAACGTTTGTGGCCGCTTCGGAGGTAATAGGAATGACGCCGCCCGGCGTCAGTCGGGCAATTGCGCGGCTGGAAAAAAGGTTGAACATCCGGCTCTTCAGCCGAACAACGCGCTCCGTCTCCCTGACTGAAGAGGGCCGCCGCTTTTACGAGCAGGTCATGCCCCATCTCGCCGGACTTGAGGAAGCAGCGGCCGCTGCGGCAGGCGGCGCGTCCGCTGTGCGTGGAAAGCTGAGAATCAATCTGGATCCTGTCGTCTACCGGACCATCCTCGGGCAACAACTCGATGCGTTCATGGACGCACACCCCGAACTCGAAATCGAGTTCATCGCGCGAGACAGTCTTGGCGACCTCGTCATGGACGGCTTCGACCTCGCCGTGCGATTCGGCGAACCGAAAGCGTCTACCCTGATCGCGAGAAAACTGCTCGACACCCGCATCGTGACGGTCGCTGCGCCCTCGTACGTTGCTCGCTGGGGACGGCCGGCAAAGCCCGAGGACCTGCAAGGTCGAAGCCACAGATGCCTTGAATTTCGCAACCCGGAGACAGGCAAGCCGTTCCAGTGGGAATTTCATCGCAAGCGAAGGCGCATTGTGGTCGACACTCAGGGACGACTCACGGTCAATGATCCGGGTGCCCTGCTCAACGCATGTCTCGCCGGTTCAGGAATTGCGCAGATGTTGCGGCTCGGTGCCGAGCCTCTGATTGCTGATGGCCGATTGATCAATCTCTTTCCCGAATGGGTAGACGAACGGTATCCGTTATACGTCTACTACGCGTCCCGGCACCACGTGCCGGCAAAGACCCGCGCTTTTCTTGACTTCGTGGTGGAACTGACAGGCAATCACGAGCGCGCCGGGACGCGCTAATGCTGTCGCGGCGGACTGGCGAGGCCATATCGAATGGCCGGTTACGTATGGGTTGCGGTCTGCCATGATCAGGTTACGAACGTCCAGTGCTGGCCGAACCGTGCCTCATGCAAACCGCGTGGACTTCCGAATCCAGAACGGTTGCGATCGGCAGCACGCGACCCGTTACGGCGCGTCGACCCCGCGTCACAACTATGGCGGCTGTCAAAGCTCCAACGGCCGTTCGTCGACTGGCGACAGTTCATTCGAAGCGAAGCGACCGCCTAGGGATGGCAACCCTGCCGGATCGCTATTTTGTGATGCGTGTCGGGTGCGGCTTTAAGGCGCTGCGCCCCGGGCTTCGTCAAGAATCCATTTCGCAAATGCCTGTAGTGGCCGTGCACTCAACTCGAGCGGTTCAGGAAGAACAAGGCAGAAGTTTTTGGTAATCGCTTCGCGGTCCGGCCAGGGCGCAACCAGGCGCCCTTGTTCGAGCTCTGCCCCGATGTAAAGACGCGGCACCAACGCGACGCCCAGACCAGCTACCGCCGCCTCGATCAGCATGGAATGGAGATCGTAACGTGCCCCAACCGCCGAATTGGTCAGCGCGATGCCGGCCTCGTGTGCATAAAGCTGCCACGCGTCCGGATTTTGCCGCCTGTGAAGGCGCGGCAATTCGTCTAACGCCGGCTTCGCGCCTGCGTCTGCGAGGAGCGCCGGACTACAGACCGGTACAAGCACCTCTTCCAGCAGTCGATGCAGATGCATACCCGCCCATGCCGGATGCTCGAAATGGATCGCTGCGTCGAAACCGCTTCCGGAAAGAATGAACGGTTCCATTCGTTCGGCGATATGCACGGTGATGGTCGGATGCATATTTTGAAACCGTTTCAGGCGGGGGATAAGCCAACGGGTGGCGAAGGTCGGAATTGCGGCGATATCAATGCTCGCGCCTTCGATAGGCTGCCCCATCAGATATAGGCTGTCCCGCTCCAGCCGATCCAGAATCTCGCGAACCTGCACCGCGTATCGCGTGCCGTTCGGAGCAAGCCGCACCCGATTTCCAACGCGCTCGAACAGCGCAACACCCAAAAATGCCTCCAGGCGACCGATCTGACGACTAACGGCGCCCTCGGTCAGCGCCAGTTCTTCGGCCGCGCGGGCGAAGCTGCCGTGTCGAGCGGCGGCCTCAAAAGCCTGGAGCGCGGAATTGCTTGGGATCTTACGTCGCATTGGGGTCTCCCCGATTGATATGCGTTGGACGCCAGCTTGAGCAAATGTCACCGAAGGCTGACTTTATATCGTTATATACGCCGAAAGTCTCAGATTAGCATTACGTTATCGCAATGAACACGGATCGTTTGCAGCAATCTGCTTACGCGCCACGAGGGATAATCTGATGATCTACACCGTGGAATGCAGCTTCGCCGATCCAAGCAGCGAAGCCGAATGGAACGACTTCTACAGCCTTGAGAAACTGCCCGCCCTCATCTCGGTGACCGGCTTTCACACGTCACAGCGCTTCAAGTCGTTAAGCGATGGTTGCCCGGTCTACCTTGCCGTCCACACGATCGACGGTCTCGATGTATTAACGGGAGAGGAATATCGCCAGAAAGGCGGCGGCAATTTCGCAAGGTGGCAGCAACACATTACCGACTGGCACCGAAATCTCTACAGCGATATCGGCCTTGCGCCAGCGGTAAATGCAGACGAACTCCTCGTGCTTTGTGCAAACGGCCCCGAACCGCTGATCCAGATGGGTCTCACACCGTTGGCCATGCGAGCAGTTGCGTTGGAGAAATTTCCGGAACACCGTTGGCTCGCAAAACTGCCTCGGCGAAACACTCAGCTTGTCGGGAGCATGCCCGAAGGTGTCCACCTCTATTCGCCGATGACGGGACAACTGACACGCCCCCGCACCGTTTCGACCGGACAGGAAAAATAGGTCCGCGATGCCCAATGTCACTTTCTATATTTCTACGGGGCAAATGCCGTCTGATGAGAGGCTTGCCGAGCTTTCCCGCGACTGCGTCGAACTCTGTACGAGTGTCCTTGAAGCAGCGCTCGAAAACGTTCATGTCATCTATGTCGACGTTCGCCATGGGCACGGACATCCCGTCTTCGCGGAAGTCCAATATCGCCTTGAGACGTTTCGCACGCCTTCGGTAATGAACCAGTTCATGGAAGCCCTGGACGACGCCATTGCGCGCTGCACGGGTCTCACGGCGCGCATCCGTTGTTTTGGTTATGCCGCGTCGAACATTCACGCCCGCAATTAGGAAGTCTTCTGGAGAAGAGTTGTGTCCACCATCACGTTTCCAAGTCAGCGAGCCGGGGATTTCACGATCACCGCGATCAGCGACGGCTACCTCACCGCTAGCCTGGAGTTCCTCTCGAATATCGCCCCGTCCGAAGCCTCCAGAATACAAAGTGATGCAGGCCAGAAGGAGCCTGCCGCCGTGCATATCAACTGCTACGTTGTACGCGGAGCGGGTCGCACAATTCTCATCGACGGTGGGGCTGGAGGCATCAAGCAATGGGGAGGTCGCCTGAGAACCAATTTATCGCTTGCTGGCGTCGAACTATCCGAGATCGACACAATCCTGCTCACGCACGCTCATCCCGACCATGTCGGAGGGCTAGTGGACGCGGCCGGACAAATTACCTTTCCGAACGCGGAGCTTGTTGCTCATCATCGAGAGGTCGAATTTTGGCAGGATGACGGGAATCTAAGCCGCGCCAGCGAGCGTGCCCGCGGCAACTTCCTGATAGCGCGTCAAGTGTTCGACGGCTACCGCAACAAGCTCCGTACTTTCGATGAAGGGGAAGTGCTCCCCGGTATCAGAGCGATGCCACTACCGGGACACACAGATGGACACTCCGGATATCTGCTTGAATCCCGCGATCAGAGCCTGCTTGTCTGGGGAGATATTGTTCATTTTCCTCACATCCAGATTGAACGGCCAGACGTATCGATTGCATTCGATCAAGACCCTTCCCTGGCAGTCGCCACACGATCACGGCTTCTGGACCTGGTCAGTTCGGAGGGACTGTTGATCGCCGGTATGCACTTGGGGGAACTCGGCTTCGCGCGAATAAAGCGAACAGGCCAGAGCTACGGTCTGCTTTACGAGACAGAAGCATGATACGGCGAGGAGGATCAGTCATGTCTGAAGCTACTCCAGCACTCCGCACTGAGCTACCGACGAACACTGCGATGCCGTGTCAACGGCGTTGGCCTCTTGATCCTTTTTGAGCGGCATACCCACCGCACTAGCGAACGGGCCAGTGACGAAGCGTTCGTCTTTGATAGTCGAATGGCCGGTTACGGAGGCCAGAGCCGACGCCTGAATGTCCGATCAACGGTATACGTGACCAGCCGCTTGTGGCCGAACCCGGGCCGACGCAAACCAAGCAGGATCGCTGACCGCGGCAGATATGCGAAAGGCATAGGCCGACCCTTCTCGTCCGCCCGGTGGGGCCAACCCAAACGACGGTTTTCGACCGAAAACCGGCCGTTGAACGGGCAACCGGCGTCCCCCGTGCCGCGCTGGCGCCCAAGAATGTCTGAATTGGCTCGGCGCGTCGTTCAGATTTTGGGCGTCTGCCAGAGTACGACGCGAACTGCTCGCCATTAGCCGGCTCGTCGATGATACCGACGCAGAGGTGGCCGCCAGCGCGCCCCTGTGACTTTTATCTAAAAAGGAAAAACTACGCCCAGACCACTCGCGGCCCGCTTCTCAGGTGAGTTTTCGCGAACGGAGCGATCTGAATATGTCACTTGTCGGCTCACTTGTGGCTACTTACGATCAATTCGACCAGTCGCGGTGGGACTGCACGGCACTGCCGGTGCGGACCCGATCTTCTCTCTTTCAGCAGATGCCCAGCATGATCGACCCCAATAAAAGCAGGCGTGCCAGCCTTGCGGTATTCGCGCTGCTCTACCTTGGTTATTGCATCTCGTACATCGACCGCTCGGCGATTGCACTGTCGCTCGTTGCTATCGGCAAGGAGTTTCACGTCGGCTCGGCAGCGCTGGGCGTTGTCATGAGCACGTTCTATGTCAGCTACGCGGCCATGCAGATTCCCGGCGGATGGATCGCAGATCGCTGGGGGAGCAAAAAGGTCATCGTCATATCCGTCGCGTTCTGGTCGGTGTTCACGTTGATGACGGGTCTCGCGTGGTCGCTTGCTTCGCTGATCGCGATCCGCTTTATCTTCGGTCTCGGTGAAGGCGGTTATCCCGGCGCCGCAGTGAAGGGCGTGACGGAATCGTGTGCGCGGGCCGATCGCCCGAAAATGTCGGCGTTCCTGATGTCGTCGAACTATGTCGGCAGTTTCATCGCGCCGCTTGCGATTGCGCCGCTCATTCTCTATATCGGCTGGCGTCATGCGTTCGTCGTCGCAGGCGGCGCGGGCCTCGTGTTCGCGCTCTTCTATCTGTTCGTGGTGAAGGACACGCATCAGAAACGCGATTCGGCTGGCCGTTCCGCACGCATCGACGGCGCGGCAACGCGCGCGCTCCTCAAGATGCCGCTCATGTGGAAGATTCTGCTCACATGGTTCGGCATGGGCATCGTCAACAAGGGACTCGATGCGTGGATGCCTGCGTATCTCCTGACCGAGCGTCATCTCGACCTCAAGGCAGTCGGCATGCTCACGCCGCTGCCGTTCGTAGCGGCGAGCATATCGACGGCGCTGGGCGGCTGGATTCTCACGCGCTGGTTCGATGGCCGCGAGAAGTGGCTGATGGCCGTTTGCTGCGCGATCTCCGGCTTCTTTCTCTACGAAATGTACACGGCGGAAACGGTGATGGGCGTGATCGCGTATCAGTCGATTGTCTACTTCTTCAAGTCGTTCGTGTTCGCAGGTGTCTTCGCGCTGCCGGCCAAATTTCTGCCGCAAAAGCTCATTGGCACGGGTGCGGGCATGGTCAATTTCGGCGGACAGGTCGCGGGATTCGTCGCGCCAGCAGTCATTGGCCTGCTGGTCTCGCTCACCGGCAACTACAACGCGGTATTCGGCTTCCTGATCGTGGCGACGGCGTTTGCGTTCATCACCAGTCTAACGATCCGACTGTCCCCCGAGGCCGATGCACGCCTTGGCGCCGCCGAGGAGGCCTGATCGCTTTGCCGGCCAAACAGGCGCTATGATTGCGGGCCACGTCCTCCCGTTGATCCGTCATGAGCGCCCGCATTCTTCAGGAAACCGCCGTCCGTTACTTCCTCGAAGTCGTCAACACCGGTTCCATAGCCGATGCCGCGACCCGGCTGAACGTTGTGCCCTCCGCCGTGAGCCGCCAGATCGCGCGGCTCGAAGGCGAACTCGGCGCACAGCTTTTCGTGCGGCAATCGCGCGGCATGGTGCCGAGCAAGGCGGGCGAAATGCTGGCCGCCTATGCGCGCCGTTCGCAACTCGACGCCGAACAGATTTCGCTGGAAATCGACGCGCTTCGCGGCGAAGCCGGACGCACGATCCGCATTGCCTGCACGGAAGGTTTCGCAGTCAACTTTCTGCCGCGTGCGATGGCGGACTTCCGTCGCGAGGTTGCGCCCGCATCGTTCGAAGTCGCCGTCGATACGGCAGCCAACGTCACGCAGCGCGTACGGGAAGCCGAATGTGATATCGGCCTCACGTTCAGCTTCGGGCCGGCGAAGGACATTCAGGTTGCGTTTTCCGCACCGTCGCCCGTATTCGCGATCGTCGCGTCATCTCATCCGCTGGCGCGGGCTGCGCAGGTTTCGTTTCGTGAGTTGCTCGAGTATCCGCTCGCATTGCCGGGCGTGCATTCAACACTGCACAAGCTGATTGATATCTATTGCAGCCGCGAAGGTGTCGCGTGCAAGAGCGTGCTGCGCAGCGCCACGCTCGAAACGCTGCTCGGTTTCACGCTCGCGAGCGACGCCGTGACGTTCAGCGGCGAACTGTTCGTACGCCCGCGGCTGGCCTCTGGAGAACTCGTTGCGTTGCCCGTGCCGGAGCTTGCTACCGGCGAACGCGCCATCGAAATTCAAACCCTCGCGCGGCGTGCGTTGCCGCCTTTGCTGCAATCATTTGTCGATCGGCTCAGTGGCGAACTTGCGCCGCCCGCGCGCGTTGAGCAAAAGTGAACTCACCGTTCGATAAACATCACTAGCGGTCGATTTTCGCGTCGTCTACATTGAGCGGACTCTTGCCTTGCCGCTTAAAGGACTGCCCGATGAACGACCGTTATGAACTCACGAGTCATAGTGCTGTCGCACTGCGTGCGCTATTGCAGGCGCGCGAAATCTCCGCCGTCGAATTGCTCGAAGCTTGCATTGCGCGAATCGAGACGCTCAATCCGTATGTCAATGCCATCACGGCGACGAGCTTCGAACGCGCGCGCATCGAAGCCCGTGCCGCCGATATCGCACTTGCACGCGGCAATCCAGCGGGTTCCCTGCACGGATTGCCGATCGGCATCAAGGATCTCGAAGAAACGGAAGGTCTTCTGACCACGTATGGCTCGCCGCTCTATCGCGCGAACGTGCCCGCGCACGACAATACGCTGGTGCGCCGGCTGCGCGCGGCGGGTGCGATTGTCGTCGGCAAGACCAACGTGCCGGAAATGGGCGCGGGTGCGAACAGCTTCAATGCTGTATGGGGCGCGACGGGTAATCCATTCGATCCCCGTCTGAACGCGGGTGGTTCGTCGGGGGGCTCGGCGGCTGCGCTGGCGCTGGACATGGTGCCGCTGGCCAGCGGCTCCGACACGGGCGGCTCGCTGCGCATTCCCGCGGCGAAATGCGGCGTGGTCGGGTTGCGTACCTCGCCGGGACTCGTGCCGAGCGACCGGAAGCCGCTTGGTTGGACGCCGATTGCCGTGGTTGGGCCGATGGGGCGCACCGTCGAAGACACGTGGCTGCAACTGGCGGCGACGGTTGGTCAGTCGGGCAGCGATCCGCTCGGCTATCCGTTCGCGATGAATCCGACGATGGATGGCCGCGCGCTCACAGATGTATCGAAGCTTCGCATCGGTTACACGGAAGATTTCGGCGTGTGTGAAGTCGAAGAGGATATTCGCGCTGTATTCAGCCGCAAGATCGAGTTCCTGCGTCGCGAGGTGGCCGTATGCGAACCGATCGAAGTGGACTTCGAGGGCGCGCATCGCTGCTTCGACGTGTTGCGTGCGGAGGCTTTCGTCGCGGGGCTGCAAAAAGCGTATGAGACCAACCCCGATCTGCTCGGCCCGAATCCGCGCGCGAACTATGAAATGGGTATCGGCCTGGGTCTTGCCGATTGCGTGCGTGCGCACAGCGCCCAGACGCGCTTGTTCCGCCGCTTCCAGACGCTGTTCGACCGTTACGACGTGATTCTTTCGCCGACAACGCCTGTCTCGCCGTTCCCGTGGACGCAGCCGTATCTGAAATCGGTGAATGGGGTCGAGCTGGAGAACTATTATCGCTGGCTGTCTCTCACGTATGTGGTCACGCTCGCGACGAATCCGGCGTTGTCGTTGCCGTGCGGTGTTGATCATCGCGGCATGCCGTTCGGCTTGCAGATGATCGGCACGTTCCGTGGCGATCTCGCGCTGCTCGATGCGGCGCGCGCGTTCGAGACGCTCTTTGCTTCATCCGATGAAACGCGCCGACCGATTCCCGATGCCGCGAAGCTGCGCACAACGGATGTGGACCTGAAGTCCATCGTCACGCATCCGCCCATACTCGACGCCGTCTCGTCTCCCAATGCTTCCGCTTCCGCAGTCTGACCCGAACATGATCGATTCTATTTACGGCAAGCCGCTCGATACGTGGCTGCGAGACTTCCCGCTGCTGCGTGAGCTCATGGCGCTCGAACCCGTCGAGTGGTTCAATCCGGCGGTCGCGCCGATGGCCGACGCACTTCACGATATTCCACTCGATGGGTCGCATATCGCCGATGCCAGCGCGCGTCTGCAACGTTTCGCGCCGCTGCTCGCGCAAGCCTTCGCCGATGTGCGCGAAACGGGCGGCATCATCGAGTCGCCGTTGACTGAAGTGTCCGCGTTCGCACAAGCGTCGAGCCAGCGCTACGGCGTCGAAGCGCCGCGCCGTCTGCTGCTTAAACAGGACAGCCATCTGCCGATTTCCGGTTCGATCAAGGCGCGCGGCGGCATCTATGAAGTGCTCTTTCACGCGGAACAACTCGCGATGCGTCACGGTTTGCTGAAGGAAAGCGACGATTACCGTGTGCTTGCGGGCGACACATGCCGTGCGCTGTTTCGCGAGCACCGCATCGCGGTGGGCTCGACGGGCAATCTGGGTATGTCGATCGGCATCGCGAGCGCGACCCTCGGCTTCACCACGACCGTGCACATGTCCGCCGATGCGCGCCAATGGAAGAAAGACCGCTTGCGCGCACATGGCGTGACGGTCGTGGAGTATACGGGCGATTATGGCGAAGCGATCGAAAGCGGACGGCGTCTCGCGTCGAACGATCCGATGTGTCACTTCGTCGACGATGAAAACTCGACGACGCTCTTCCTCGGCTATGCGGTTGCGGGCGAGCGCCTGAAGCGGCAACTCGATGCGGCGAATGTGCGAGTGGATGCTGCGCAGCCGCTGTTCGTGTATTTACCGTGTGGTGTCGGCGGCGGCCCTGGCGGTGTTGCGTTCGGTTTGAAACTCGCGTTCGGCGATGCGGTGCATTGCGTGTTTGCGGAACCAACCCATTCGCCTTGCATGTTGATGGGCGTGATGACCGGATTGCACGAACGGCTTGCGGTTCAGGACTTCGGCATCGACAACGTGACGGCTGCCGACGGACTCGCAGTAGGGCGTCCGTCCGGTTTCGTGGGCCGCGCGATGCAGCGGATGATCGACGGCTATTACACCGTCGGTGACGACGAACTGTACGCGCTGCTCGCGCTGATGGCCGAGACGCAGAACATCCGGCTGGAGCCGTCGGCTCTCGCGGGCGCTCCGGGTTTCGCGCGCGTGTCGAACGAGCGGCAGGGCTATCGCGGACGCATGAATATCGACGAATCGGCCATGCACAATGCGACGCACATCATCTGGGCAACGGGCGGCGGCATGGTGCCGGATGCAGAGATGGGCTCATATCTCGAGACGGGGCGGCGGGCACTGGTTGCAGCCTAATAGCCGCGTCAAGGTTCTAAGCTGAAAGTTGTCTGACCCAGTCCCATGTTCGGAATGGCAATAAAGCTGGTTTTCGATTGAATGGAATTTTCTTTAGCCCTATTGGATTAGGAGCTGATGTCTGATCCGAAGCAGTCGTTCGTCCGAGTTCAACGAAGGGCTGCTTGAGGCCGTGCACTGACTCTTGCAAAACGCATCGGCGGCTCGCCCTCCGTTGATCTCGATCGACGCCAGGCGACCCGGAGTGGTCGTTCAATGCCATGTCAACTGACGGCCGCTTCCGGCGCTAGAAGCGACGATCGCCAGTCGGACGCTGGGGCGCGGCTGGAAACTCCCGCACGGGCAGCTCCCGTTGCAGACGACGTCAGCGAGAAACCAGTCCCACAAACGGCAATAAGTAGGCCCCCCCGGCACAGCATGACAACCACAGCCGACGCGCAACGTCACCGCAGACTACTGAACAATTGAGCCACCACACCGCGCAGCCACCGATTCCCCGCTTCGTGGTGATAGCGGGCGTGCCAATGCTGCCGCACTGCAAACCCCTCCACCGGTATCGGACACGGATGCACCGACAGGTCGTTGACCTTCGCCAGCGTCTCGCCGATATGCCGCGGCAACGTGGCGATCAGATCGGTGCTTTTGATGATGGCCCCTAGCCCGAGAAAACCCGGCAGCTCGAGCACGACGTCCCGTTCGATGTGCTCGCGCACCAGCGCCTGCTCCAGCAATTGCGCCCCCGTGCCTGCCGCGATGGCGACATGGCCCTCCGTGCGGTACTGCTTGAGCCCAAGCTTGCCGCGCATGCGCGGATGATGCCGGTTCATCAAACACACCCAATCCTGCATGTATAGCTGCTGCTGGTAGATGCCGCCGCCGAGCCGGGGCACGTGACCGATTGCCAGGTCGGCCTCGCCCGATTCCAGCGCGCGTTCGGTATTGCCGTCGATCCTCGCGGCTTCGAGACGGATTCCCGGCGCCTGCGCTCGCACGTGCGCCAGCATGCGTGGCAGCAGCGTGATGTGGCTCGCGTCGGTCATGCAGATGCGGAAACGCCGCCTGGCGGTGGTGGGATCGAAGGCTATTTCCCACGCCGCAAAGCGCCGCAGCGATTCGAGAATCTCCCGGCACGGTCCGATCAACGCATCGGCTTGCGGTGTCGGCGCCATGCCGCCTGGCGTTCGTATGAAGAGCGGGTCTTGCAGATGCTCCCGCAAACGGCCGAGCCAGATGCTGACAGTCGGCTGGCTTTGTCCAAGCTGCTCCGCGACGCGCGTGACGCTGCGAACGTCGTAGAGAAGATCGAAAAGCTGCAGCAGTTTCAGATCGGGTAGTTCTGCCGGGTTCATGGCGATATTGTCTGGCGCAATGACCGCATTGTATCCATTGCATTGCCAGCATGCGTACCCGATCGTATCTTGATCTCCAGGTCAAGGAGACGATAGTGAAGATTGCGATTCTGGGTGCTGGTGCGCTGGGCTGCGCCATCGGCGCGGCGCTAACCGAAGGCGGCAACGAGGTCTGGTTGCTGAACCGCTCGGCGGCGCATGTAGACGCAATACGGCGCGACGGACTGCTCGTCGACGATGCGAACGGCTCGCGACTCGTGAATGCCAAGGCTACGACGCGGGCCGCCGAGGTAGGTGCCGTCGATCTGGTCGTCGTGCTGGTCAAGTCCTTTCATACCGATGCGGCGATGCGTGGCGCTCCGGAACTGATCGGACCCGAAACCGTGGTGCTGTCGCTGCAAAACGGCCTTGGACACGAAGATGTGCTCGCCGACATCGTGGGTCGTGAGCGCGTGCTGGCGGGCAAGACTTACGTCGGCGGCGTGCTGCGCAATCCGGGGCACATCGAGTCCGGCGTCGCCGGCAAGGCGACTTACATCGGCGAACTCGACGGCCGCATCACATCCCGCGTGATGGCGATCGCCGCAACCTTCAACGCGGCCGGACTGGCCACCACGGTCAGCGACGACATCGTCGGCACGATGTGGGACAAGTTGCTGGTCAATGTCGCAACGGGCGCGCTGACGGGCACCACCGGCCTGACCTACGGCCAGCTCTACGACGAGCCGCTACTTAAAACAGCCGCCCTGGCAGCCATCGCCGAAGCGATCGCAGTCGCCCAGGCCGCCGGCGTGACGCTTTCCTCCACCGATCCTGAACGCCCGTGGACCCTCGCCGGCGAAGGCCTTTCCGCTGGCTTCAAGACTTCGATGCTGCAGAGCCTCGAAAAAGGCTCCATCACCGAAATCGACTTTATCAACGGCGCGGTCGTGCGGTGGGGACAACGGCACGGTGTGCCGACGCCCGTCAACGCGACGCTGGTGGCATGCATCAAGGGCATCGAACGCGCGATGACCGACCGAAAAGCGCAATAACTGGCATGAGATCCGGGCAAGTGCTTCGCACCAGCTCGGGTCGACAACGGAGACAACCTGATGAACGGCAGCAAAGCCTATCTGGAACATGTCGCTATCTGGGTGAAAGACATCCACTGGCACATCCGCTTTTTCGAAGACGTGCTCGGCATGACGATGCGCGAGGTCGACGGCACGGTAGAGGAACCCCGTCAGTACTGGACGCTCGGCGGCCTGCAATTCATCCATAACCCGCAGCACGACGCACCCGAAGGCCGCCTCGGCCACCTCGGCGTGATGTGCGAGGACATGGAGGCCGCGCTTGCCGCGGCGCAAACATACGGCGTCAGCGAAATGCCGCAAGGACGCAACTGGTTGCGCCTGCCCGACGGCCTCGCCGTCGAACTGATTCAGGCGAGGCCTGCCACATGTGTCGCGCAGGCACTGGCGATCAACCCACGTTCAGAGGCGTGACATGACGATCATTGAAAAATACTGGGACGACGCCCGCGAAGGCGATCAGTGCGTGAGCCCGACTTATACCGTTACCAAACAACGCATCCTGGCCTACGCCGACCTCACAGGCGACCACACGCCCGTCCATGTCGACGAGGATTACGCGAATGCGAGCCACTTCGGTTCGATCGTCGCTCACGGTCTGTTTGGCCTGTCTATCGCCGATGGCCTCAAAACGCAAAGCGATTACCGTTTCCTGCCGGGTATGTCGCTCGGCTGGACATGGGACTTCAATCTGCCCATCAAGGTCAACGACGTGCTGCACGTCAAGTTCCGCATCGGCACAATGCGCGCGAGCAAGAGTCGCCCTGGCTGGGGGATCGTGGTGCTCCCATCCGAGTTGGTCAATCAGGAAGGCAAGGTCGTCCAGCATGGCGAGCATCGTCTGATGGTGCCGCGCCGCCCGGGAGCATTCTGATGCAGGCACGTCCTCTTGAAGGTATTCGCGTTGTCGATTACAGCCATTTTCTGGCCGGTCCGTATGTCGGGCGCTGTCTCGCGGCGCTGGGCGCCGAGGTCATCAAGGTCGAGCGTCCCGGCAGCGGCGATGCGGGACGTCAGCATGCCACGGTGCTGGATGACGAACAGAGTGGCTACTTCCTGCAACTCAACATGGGCAAGCGCGGCGTCTGCGTCAATATGCGCGACCCGCGCGGGAAAGAGTTCATGCAACGGCTGTGCGACTCGGCGGATGTGTTCGTCGAGAACTACCGGCCGGGCGCGCTGAACAAACTCGGGCTGGGTTATGACGAACTGTCCGCGCGCAATCCGAAACTGGTCTACTGCTCGATCTCGGCTTATGGCCATACGGGACCCGATGCGCATCGCGCCGGCTTCGGTCTGATTGCCGAAGCAAAGAGCGGGATCATGCAGATGATCGGCACGCCCGGCGAACCGCCGCCGCTGATGCGCATTTCGCTCGGCGACATGTACACGGGCATTCACGCGGTGGCGGCGATCAACGCCGCGCTGCTTGGTCGCGTGAAGAGCGGCCGCGGACAGCATATCGACATGGCGCTGTACGACACGCTGCTGTCGATGCACGAGTACGCGGTGCAGTGCTACACGATGCAGGGCATCCTTCCGGAGCAGACGGGTCACGACATGCCCACGTCGACGCTGTACGGCGTATTCCGTGCCGCCGACGGCGACCTCGTCATCGCCGCGCAGGTGGACGATGCGTGGAAGCGCTTCGCAGCGCTCGTCGAAGCACAGGGCGGCCCGCCCGGCTTCGGCGCCGACACTCGCTTTCACACGCTCGCAGGCCGCAATGCGAACCGCGTGGACATTCTGTCCGTCGTAAAGCCCTGGGTGGCCAGCCAACCCGTTGCGCAGGTGCTCGAGATGCTGGATGGCGTCGACGTGCCGTGCGCCAAGGTGCAGCGCATCGACGAAGTGCTTGCCGATCCGCAGATCGTCGCGCGCGGCATGGTGGTCGAGCAGGAGCATCCGCGCTACGGCAAATTGCGCATGCCGAACCTGCCCTTTCGTTTCTCCGACTGCGACACGACGATCCGCGAGGTCGCGCCAGACCTCGGTCAGCACAACGCGGAAGTGGCGCAAGCGCTGGGCTTCGACGCCGCCGAAATCGACGCGATGCAAGCCGACGGCGTGTTGTATTCAAAAGTGAGGCCATGATGAGCGACCAGTACGCAGTGATCGGCAACCCGATCGGACACACGAAATCACCGCTGATCCACGGTCTCTTTGCACAGGAGACGCAGCAGGACATGGCCTATACGGCCATCGAAGGTCCACTGGAGCCGCAGGACGCATTCGCAGCAACTGTGCGTGCGTTCATTGCGGCGGGCGGCAAAGGCATGAACGTGACCGCGCCGTTCAAGCTGAAGGCCTTCGCCATGGCCGACGAGCAAAGCGAACGGGCGGAACTGGCGGGCGCAGCCAACGCGCTGAGCTTCAGGGACGGCCGGATCATCGCCGAGAACTTCGACGGCGTAGGCCTGTTGCGCGATATCAAGGTCAATCTGAAACTGCCGATGAGCGGCAAGCGCGTGCTGATCCTCGGCGCAGGCGGCGCGGTGCGTGGCGCATTGCTGCCCTTCCTCGCCGCGCAGCCTGCGGAACTGGTCGTCGCGAACCGGGACCTGGCGAAGGGCAAGGCGCTGGTCGCGCAGGTCGTCGCCGGCGGCCCACTACTCGCCTGTGGCTACGGCGATCTCGAGGCCATGGGACAGTTCGATCTGGTGGTCAACGCGACTTCGGCCAGTCTCACCGGCGATCTGCCGCCCGTTCCACCGAGCGTGTTCAGTCCAACGGGCGCGGCTTATGATCTGGCCTACGGAAAGCGCCTGACGCCCTTCTTGCGACTCGCGCGCAATGCGGGTGTCCAGCACGTCGCGGACGGAGTCGGCATGCTGGTCGAGCAGGCAGCAGAGGCCTTCGCGTGGTGGCGTGGCGTGCGGCCCGAGACGCGGGCCGTAATCGACCGGCTTACGGTGCCGCTGGATTGAACGCGCGCTGGACTCAGGATTGGAAAGGATATCCCGATGACAAGTTGACAGGTGAGGATCGCAGGCGCATCACGACTCGTAGCAATTGCAGAGGTCGATTCTCCCCTGCTGTCGACGCTGTCTGAGGCCGTGCTGGCTGCTGCTCGAAGTAGCCTCGAAAATACTGACTCAGATACCTGACTTCGATCTACTTGGGATTCGCCAGGGGACAGCGGGGGGGCACGGCGATAGAGACACGGACCATCGATGCTTTAAATGGCTGCCATGGCGCCATGACCGGCCATTCGGTGGCGCCGAACAGCTGTCTCTTCATGGCCGACTGTACTCGTTCAGCAACCGCCACGGTGAGCAGCCATTCGCAGGTTCGCTCGACGCCAACGGCCGCTTTGTGGCGTCCTCGCCGAACGGATACAACCGGCCATGAGCCGCCGTTCGAGGTCGCCATTCAATTTGAATCGCTAAGGTCTCGTCCGCCCCTGCTCAACGGCCGGTTTCCAGCGAGCAAATTGCCGGTGGCATCGCCTCAACCCGGCCAGCAGCGGCCCTCCGTAGCTCGTCAGCGATCGTCCGCTTGTTCACCGGGTTCAGTCATTTGAAAGCAGGTCGAACGTTTTCGTCGTGCGTCTACCCCGCTTGTAGGGAATTGCTTATCCCTCAAGTGGGAATACGTGATCGCACTCTTGTTTGTTCTAGCTGTGCGCGATTTAGCCCCTTCAATCGGTTAGCTTGTTCGTCGATCGCGCGCGGATAATCTCCACTGCTGATGAGGTTTGCTAGCCATGCATACTCGTCGCTCATACCTGAACCGCGTATGCGTCCTGCTAGATAGTTCGCATCTGCAATCAAACTGAAGCTTTCAAGGCTATTGAACAAACTATCTTCAACGTGAACTGAGAGAAACTTCCTGAGCCCATCATCAGTCGAGCAAATGCCACTTACGATCTTGTAGGTTTCGTCGTATGCGAAATTCAATTGTGCAAAGCGATATAGGATCGAATGTACTCGCGTCTCGTTGATCAAATCCCCATCCGACGCACTTTTTCGCACGCGATCTGACCATACCACTATAGCGCTATCAACCGCCTGACTGTCTGGGATCAATTGTTGCTCTCGCGGCAATAACATTTCCGGACGTATGATCCACTTCCCTTGTTCTGCGGCTGCTTCGAGCAAAACGATCTCAGCGATTGACAAGGGACCATTGCTGGCTATCTGGCTGAGACACTTGGAGCGCTCTTCGTCGGGCGCTCGTCTCACGAGTCGCAAAATCACCTTGCCAAACAGCTCTGCTAACCCGTCTGTGAGCTCGCCTCCCGCTAGAACTTTCGATGCTGCATCGACAAGCTTCTCAATGCTGCCGTATGCAGCGAGGGAGTGGCATGAAGGCGTGTAATTGAAGATCCATTCAAGTAAAAACGCGAGGTCGGTGTAGTTGCAGGTCGTCAGCGCTTCCTCAAGGAAGTCGGCGTTCTCTAAATATTGATGGATGCTGGCGGCTTCTGGAACGCTGTCCAGTGAGGCCATTCGAAAGAAGCGTGCGAGCCGGTCCGGATCAACCATGCGAAGCTCATCTTCGGGCACTTTCCTTTGCTTGTCGGGGGTCACCGCGAATAGAAAAGCGCATGCCCTTCTTGCAACGTCACGCTCGGACTCATCTATTGGCAGATGCTTCTCCCACGGATGCTCGTGTTGCTGTTTTAGGGAATCGGTCCATGTGCCCCAGTCAGTCACTCCAGCTGCGGCGTCTTCGACTCCAGAATCGCCTCTAAATGATTGCCCTATGAAATCCGTAGGGTGACGATGTACGCTGTCGCGAATGCTTGGAAAGCGCTGGGAGATTGCCTCGAAGACGATCACATCAACTGCGTTTACTTCGCCGCGCGTTGCTGGAAGACTTAGCAGAAGGCGGTTCAAGAGCCGAACGATGTCCCGAGGGTGACGTGCGATATATGTAACGACTTGCATCCCCGATTGATAGATGGCTGATTCGTAGTCGCGCAGTTCGATATGGATGCCCGTGAAAAGCTCCTGCAACTTCGTATCGAGGAATCCACGAAGTTGATATCGAAACAAGGGCGGTATTGGATATGCGACTTGGACGATTTTTTCTAGATATGATTGCCCTCTGGCAACGTTGCCGCCTCCCAAAGCGGCCGCAACGATCTCGCGGTCATATGCTAGGAGATAGGTAGTTCGAGGAAAATCTGCGACTGCCTTTATCGTTTGCACGACGAGTTGAATTTCGTCCTCTGGCAATCGGTCGAGATCATCCACGATCACCACGATGTTGCGATTGAGCTTTCGAAGCGCTTCCACTGCTTCGGCCTTTTTCCTGGTTAGATCTAGCTGAGGAAGCATTTTTTCGACATCTTCGAGCGCTTTCTGAGCACCTTCTACGCCTCCGGCAATTGCCTCCGCAGCTTCTGCCGCGTCTTGGGCTATATGCCCTGCAAAGCTGACTCCCGGCACGTACTTCAGATACTTGAGGTGCTTGATCAGTCCGATATAGCTCAGAAGTTTCTCACCCACTTTTAGTTTTTCTTCCTGTGCGCCTAGCGTCACGTTAAGTGCCGCAGCGATCTGGGTGACCAGCGCATCGACCATCGCGCCTGTGTTGCTCACCATCCATGGATTGAATTCGACGATAACGGTCTTTGAGTGGTCACTATTCGGATCTATTAGATGCTTTTTGATGAATCCGATCACCGTACTCTTGCCTGTACCCCAGCTTCCCTCGATCCCAATCACTAGACCGTCGTCCGCTCCGACGGACACGATGGACCGCGCAAGCGATCTTGCGAAGTGATTGCGCCCAAAGGCGTCCGTTTCTGCGGGGCGATCAGAGATATGGAGGGTTTCCGGCATGATCAGTCTTCGTGGATCGTTAGCAATTTGGTAGGCGAGAGGCGGAACGGGCGATACCGTTGCATCCGAGCCAGTATAGTGAAATTGGTGACAAGCACCTACCGGCTATCAATAGCTATTCGAGCGCCCATCGCGAGCGACCGGTTCAAACGGCAAATCAGCCCTTCGGGCAATCGAGCGAATTGTCTGCAACGGGTCGGAAGTGCGCGTTGACGACCGGCCGCTTTCGGGAGGCGAAATACCAATGACCGCTTTGCGGCGATGAGCCTGAAGCGCGGATGGTCTCAGCCCGACCGAGATGGAATGGACACCGCCCTCCCTTCGGGGACGTCGAGCGCGACAGGAGTGACGAGCCCTCCAGAACCGATCGGCATCAATGTGCCAGAGTGGAAGTTCGACACGTCCACTTGAGGAACGGAGGGCCCAAATGAATGCTACGACATACGGACTGGATGTTGCAAAGCTGGTTTTCCAGATGTACTGGGTCGATGCGCAATCCGGCGAGATAACCAATCGGCGCTTCCGACGCGATGAGCTATTAGTCTTTCTAGCGCAGCGGTCGGCGGGCCGTGTGGCGCTTGAAGCATGCGGTAGTGCCCACTGGTGGGCCCGCAAGATCAAAGCGCTTGGACACGAGGTGGTGCTGTTACATCCGAAGTTCATCCGACCGTTCGTTCAGACGAACAAGACCGACGCGGCTGATGTGCGCGCAATCTGGACGGCGGTTCAGCAACCGGAGATGCGAACGGTAGCTCCAAAGACTGAAGACCAGCAAGCGATGCTTGGTTTACACCGAATGCGCTCGCTGCTGATCAAGTTCCGGACCATGCAGGTGAACCAGTTACGAGGCCTTCTGTATGAGTTCGGTGTGTCGTTCCGCGCCGGGCGCGTCGCCGGACTCAACGAGATCCGGACGCGCATGGCGGAGCTCGAGGACACCCTGCCGGGAACCATGATCAGCAGTCTGCAGGACCAGTTGAAACGGATCGACAGCATCGAACAGGATATTGATCAGCTGGAGAACAAGATAAGCGTGTGGCACAAACAGGAGGCGGCATGCCAGGCTATCGCCGCAATCCCGGGGATTGGCAAGCTCAGTGCAACTGCACTGGTCGCCACCATTGGGGATGCATCGACATTCAGGTCAGGTCGTGAGTTTGCGTCGTTCATCGGGTTGGTACCCCGGCAAAGCGGTACCGGTGGCAAGGTCTGGCTGGGAGGGATATCGAAGCGGGGTGATCCTTATCTGCGCACGCTGCTGATCCACGGTGCGCGCTCCGTCATGTGTCATACCAAGGTACCGGGAGATTGGCAGAAGGCAATCCAGGAGCGACGACCAGGCAATGTGGTGGCAGTGGCCCTAGCCAACAAGATGGCGCGCACGGTGTGGGCTATTCTCGCGCACGGAAGCACGTACGACAAACATCATGTAAGCATTAAACCCGCCTAGCCGGGCCAACATCAAGGCAAAGACGGGAGTACCGATAGGTTGCTGAGGTTGATTCACATGTGATGGCGAAACAGGTCGGACCGCAGGAACGCAAACCTGAACACGGCCTTGCGCTTAAAAGTGCGTGACCGAGACGAGGACGTTCCCGGCGAAATCCATCAGGGCCCGCAGGCTTCGGCTTGCATCACAGGCCGGATATAAGACTGCAGCCGGTACCTCGTTTTAAGATCACATCAAGATCAATCTGGCAAACCGGGCGGTGTCCATATAAGGATTGCGGTAGGGATGCCCATTACTGAGCACCCCCCGCACAGATCCCGGCGTGCCCAATTCGGGCACCGGGCTCCTACCTCGGGTGTTTGACGGCGAAGCGCCGATCAGGCCACGGATGAAGGATTCGAGGGGGCGGAAGCCAGGCATTGGCGATTCGTCTCATTCGCTCCCACGTCATGGCGTCCTTCTGACTGCGCCGCCGGAGCGTGCGCCGCCATAGATCGGTGACGTGATGTCGGAATGCGACGAGTGCCCGCGAGTTGGTAGGCACCGCGTGATACGCGAAGTATCCGCGAACCACCTGCCTGAGCCATTGCCCTTGCACTGGAATCGGTTCGTGCATGCGCTTCCGGAGCGCCTCCTTGATCTGCCTGAGTCTCGCCCGCATGCGATCCCCTCGGGTCTTCCGCTGTAACTGGAAAGCCCCGCGACGAGATCTGCCGCAGATAAAGATGAAACCCAGAAAGGTGAAGGTCTCCGGTCGGCCAAGACCCCGTCTCTGGCGGTTGACCGCTGCATAGCGGCCGAACTCCAGCAGTCTCGTCTTGTCCGGATGTAGCTCAAGCGAGAACTCTTCCAGCCTCGATCGCATCGCGTCCCAGAAGCGCCGCGCGTCAGCTTCGTGCTCGAAGCCGACAACGATGTCATCCGCATACCGCAGGATGATCACGTTGCCCGTTGCTTCCCGCCGTCGCCACCGGTTGGCCCAGAGATCGAAGACATAGTGCAGGTACACGTTCGCGAACAGCGGTGAAGCCACTGATCCCTGTGGTGTACCGGTCTCACTGACGCTCAGCTCTCCGTCTTCCAGAACACCCGCCTTGAGCCACTTGCGCACAAGGCGGATGATGCGCTGGTCGCCGATCCGGTGCTCAATGAAACGGACTAGCCAACTCTGGCTAACCGAGTCGAAGAAGCTCCGAAGGTCCGCGTCCAGAATCCAGTTCACCGGGGTGTGGGTGATGGCCGTCGCTAACGCATCCAGCGCATCATGTTGACTACGCCCGGGCCGAAACCCGTACGAGAAACCAAGAAAGTCTTCCTCGTATATCGCGTTCAGCACTTCCACCACCGCACGCTGGACGATCTTGTCTTCCAGCGCGGCAATCCCCAGCGGGCGCTGTTTGCCGTCCGGCTTCGGTATGTACTGTCGCCGAACAGGCAGTGCCCGGTACGCTCCGCTCTGTACCTGCGAGAACAGGCGCTGGAGATTCTCTTCCAGTCCTGCCTCGTAGTACCGCCACGTCAGGCCATCCACTCCGGGAGCCGCACTGCGTTTGAGCGCAAAGAATGCCATCCGAAGTCGGTCGACTGTGACGTGGTGTAGAAGCGCGGTGAACCGCTCCTTCTTCCGCTGTCTTGCAGCCTGCCGTACACGTTCCAGCCGCTGTGGCACGCTTGCCCGGTTCTGCGCCCGGTGCGTGTGTGGCTGACCCGTGTTCCCCTTGGTCCCCGCCCTTGGCTCCACCCACTCCGCAGCTGGTTCCCCAGCCTTGTTCGCAGGCTTCATCGCTACTACGGCGGAGTCTGACTTCTCCCGTCCGTTCATCATCGGCTACGGCTCCTCGCCTTCCCGATGCGGACCTGTCCATCCTGCGACAGGCCAGACTGGAGATCTCCCGGTTCCCTAACAAGGAGCGTGCGCACATGCCAGGTTCTACGACCACGCCGGGTCATCCGGGCGCTCGCGATTGCGCGCTCAGACGTTTTGCCTTCCGCTACACAGACAGCGTCGGCACCCGGAATCAGTTTTCTATCGTGGCTCAATGGCTGGCCTGCACGTACCCCTGCCGACGCTTCGCCGACATCCTCGCGGATGCCTGCGCACGGCTCGGGGCCGATGTGGTTCGCTATTCCTTCATCGCAGTGGACTTGCACCACTTACTCCTTGCCGGTCTCCCGGCGCACCCGTGTGAAAACGCGCGCTCAATGCGCCACCCTGAAAAATCGACTCTTCAGATCGCGCTGTATTGGCTTGGTAGTCACTCGGGAAGGGTAAAGCGACACCCGAAAACCTTGCACTTTCGCGTTTTCACACGGGTGCGCCGGGAGACCGGCAAGGAGTAAGTGGTGCAAGTCCACTGCGATGAAGGAATAGCGAACCACATCGGCCCCGAGCCGTGCGCAGGCATCCGCGAGGATGTCGGCGAAGCGTCGGCAGGGGTACGTGCAGGCCAGCCATTGAGCCACGATAGAAAACTGATTCCGGGTGCCGACGCTGTCTGTGTAGCGGAAGGCAAAACGTCTGAGCGCGCAATCGCGAGCGCCCGGATGACCCGGCGTGGTCGTAGAACCTGGCATGTGCGCACGCTCCTTGTTAGGGAACCGGGAGATCTCCAGTCTGGCCTGTCGCAGGATGGACAGGTCCGCATCGGGAAGGCGAGGAGCCGTAGCCGATGATGAACGGACGGGAGAAGTCAGACTCCGCCGTAGTAGCGATGAAGCCTGCGAACAAGGCTGGGGAACCAGCTGCGGAGTGGGTGGAGCCAAGGGCGGGGACCAAGGGGAACACGGGTCAGCCACACACGCACCGGGCGCAGAACCGGGCAAGCGTGCCACAGCGGCTGGAACGTGTACGGCAGGCTGCAAGACAGCGGAAGAAGGAGCGGTTCACCGCGCTTCTACACCACGTCACAGTCGACCGACTTCGGATGGCATTCTTTGCGCTCAAACGCAGTGCGGCTCCCGGAGTGGATGGCCTGACGTGGCGGTACTACGAGGCAGGACTGGAAGAGAATCTCCAGCGCCTGTTCTCGCAGGTACAGAGCGGAGCGTACCGGGCACTGCCTGTTCGGCGACAGTACATACCGAAGCCGGACGGCAAACAGCGCCCGCTGGGGATTGCCGCGCTGGAAGACAAGATCGTCCAGCGTGCGGTGGTGGAAGTGCTGAACGCGATATACGAGGAAGACTTTCTTGGTTTCTCGTACGGGTTTCGGCCCGGGCGTAGTCAACATGATGCGCTGGATGCGTTAGCGACGGCCATCACCCACACCCCGGTGAACTGGATTCTGGACGCGGACCTTCGGAGCTTCTTCGACTCGGTTAGCCAGAGTTGGCTAGTCCGTTTCATTGAGCACCGGATCGGCGACCAGCGCATCATCCGCCTTGTGCGCAAGTGGCTCAAGGCGGGTGTTCTGGAAGACGGAGAGCTGAGCGTCAGTGAGACCGGTACACCACAGGGATCAGTGGCTTCACCGCTGTTCGCGAACGTGTACCTGCACTATGTCTTCGATCTCTGGGCCAACCGGTGGCGACGGCGGGAAGCAACGGGCAACGTGATCATCCTGCGGTATGCGGATGACATCGTTGTCGGCTTCGAGCACGAAGCTGACGCGCGGCGCTTCTGGGACGCGATGCGATCGAGGCTGGAAGAGTTCTCGCTTGAGCTACATCCGGACAAGACGAGACTGCTGGAGTTCGGCCGCTATGCAGCGGTCAACCGCCAGAGACGGGGTCTTGGCCGACCGGAGACCTTCACCTTTCTGGGTTTCATCTTTATCTGCGGCAGATCTCGTCGCGGGGCTTTCCAGTTACAGCGGAAGACCCGAGGGGATCGCATGCGGGCGAGACTCAGGCAGATCAAGGAGGCGCTCCGGAAGCGCATGCACGAACCGATTCCAGTGCAAGGGCAATGGCTCAGGCAGGTGGTTCGCGGATACTTCGCGTATCACGCGGTGCCTACCAACTCGCGGGCACTCGTCGCATTCCGACATCACGTCACCGATCTATGGCGGCGCACGCTCCGGCGGCGCAGTCAGAAGGACGCCATGACGTGGGAGCGAATGAGACGAATCGCCAATGCCTGGCTTCCGCCCCCTCGAATCCTTCATCCGTGGCCTGATCGGCGCTTCGCCGTCAAACACCCGAGGTAGGAGCCCGGTGCCCGAATTGGGCACGCCGGGATCTGTGCGGGGGGTGCTCAGTAATGGGCATCCCTACCGCAATCCTCGACCCTGAGCCGCCGGTCATTTTTCTCGGAAGCGGACCTTCGAATGCCCAACCTATCGAGAGACCTCGCTTCGCGGTTCCGTGCAAAAATCTGGATTTTTCTAATATGGATCGACTTGACTCATGACTGAATATCGCTGCAGCAGGTTAGAAATGAGAAGGCTGTCGCCGCCGGAATGGATGCAGGCATACCCTGTCATCGCTCAACTTCGGTCCCTCGAAGAACGCGAATTCCTAGAGCGGACCCGCCTGCAATCGTATTCGGGCTACGAGCTTGTGGCAGCATTTCACGATGGGAAGATTATCGGAGTGATGGGCATGAGACCCGTCCGCACGTTGGCGCGCGGGGCACACCTTCATATCGATGACCTCGTGGTAGATACGACGGGCCGAGGGAGCGGTGTTGGCCGATCCTTGATGGAATATGCCGAATCCGACGCCCGTGCTCGTGGTATGACCGCGATATTTCTCGACGCGCGACCCGACGCCGTTCCGTTCTATGAGCGAGAGAACTATGTGTTACACCCCGCACCTTCAATGAAGAAAGTTCTGGTGCCTTAAGGCAAGCCGGCCACGGTTGGCGCGATTCGCCTACGTCGTCAGCCTATGAATTGTCAAAGATTTGCAACCACTGCGAGAGGTCCGTTCTTGGCCGATAGGGTGGAATCGCCAATGGCCGCTTGTTGGCGCTTCGGTTCGCAGAATATGAACTCGGCCGAGTGACCGGTTTGGAGAATGTCATCTGACCGCAGTGGGTCGACTTGGGTCGAATGCGGCCTGATCGACGACGGCGCGTTGTGGCGGTCCGTGTCAAACCGGGGTCGGCCATCTGCGGACGTCCGTTTAGGTGCTCACATTGAGGTCCGTGAGTCGGCTCCGCCGCTAAAAGCGGACTATCACGCGTAGCTGATACTGGCGAGTCATACCCGTCGCGTCCACGGAACGATAAATTTTGGAAGATCCTGAAAGGACTGTGCTTGCTCCGCTGACTACGCGCTTACGGCTGACCGTAGAAAGTCGACAAACGCACGCACTTTCGCTGATAAGTGGCGATTCTGTGGATAGAGGATGGAGAACGGGCGGGAGCGTCCACCATATTTCTGAAGAACCTCCACGAGATCGCCACGCTTTAAAGCTTCTGCCGCGGCGAAACGGTAGGTCTGGTAAAGGCCGCCGCTCGCATTGACCCAGGCGACGCACCCTAGCGCATCATTGAGTACCCGCATTCGGCTCTTTATCGGTTGTTCAATCTCGGCCCCTTTTTCATCAGTAAACAACCACTGCATCGGTCGCCCAGTATTAGGGGACACGTATTGAATGCAGTTATGCTTCTCAAGGTCATTGAGCGATAGCGGCGTGCCTCTTCTACGTAAGTAATCTGGTGTACTGAAAACGCCTAAAGACGCATCCTCCAGCTTATATGCCACCAGTCGCGAATCACGCTGGATGCCTAATCGGATAGCAAGATCAAACCCCTCTTCAACAAAATCAATGATCTTGTCGGAGATACTTATCTCGATGTCGATCTGTGGATAGGCCTCGGTGAACCTGGGCATCAAAGGCAGTAAGCGATATGTCCCGTAAGCGGCACTGACGCTGATGCGCAGCAGCCCACTCGGCACTGTCTGTGCGCCGGTGATCGCGCGCTCGGCCTCGGCGATTTGATCGAGCGCTATCTGACACTCCTTCCAATAAAGCTCCCCTTCATTTGTGACCTTGACGCTGCGCGTTGTCCGCGAAAACAGGCGCACACCAAGGCGCTGTTCGAGCCGACTGATCGATCGACTGACCGCTGCCGGGGTTACGCCAAAAACCTCGGCCGCGCCTGTGAAACTTCCCAACTCCGCGGCTTTACAAAATTGCTCGATGCTGCCGAGCTGGATCGATTCGATGGCGGCCATTGTTTGTTCCAAAATGTAATAGATGAATTGATGTTTACACCATTTATGTATGGACAGCAAGGTAATAAAGTGCATTCACTGCTCGCGCAGACAAGGAATTGTGACCAGCTCCTATACGCATACGGGTTGGCGCCATCTTCAACTTACATTCAGGAACGACGCAAATGACTACCAAACTGCACGTCTTCACCTCGCCCTCGGCCTTCCCCAACCCACAGCGCCTGCGTCTGTTCATGCATGAAAAGGGGATCGCAGATCAGTTTGACGAAACCATCTATGACATGACGCCGGTCGGCGAACAGCGTGGCTGGCGTCACTTGAAAATGAATCCATGGGGCGAAACGCCGACGCTTGAACTTGCTGACGGTAGCTTCCTTTCCGAGACTGCCGCCGTTGTCAGATATCTCGACCAGTCCTATCCCGGTCGAAAGATTATGGGCGACACGCCCTTGGAGCAGGGCTTGGACAATATGTGGGACAACCGCATCTGGGTTCACATCCTGTATCGGATTGTCACGGCCTTCCACGTTTTGCATACGGGTCTCGGTTTCAAGCTTGAACTGACGAAGAACGAGGCATGGGGTGAGCACTGCCGCAAGGAAGCATTGGCCCATGCCGCGCTGGTCAACAAGCATCTGTCGGACGGACGGCAGTGGCTGCTGGGCGGTGATGAACCGACCTTCTCTGACATAACGCTGGCGACCGCAATCGCGTTCTCGAAGTTCCCGGTGAACGCCACTCCGCTCGACGAGCGTTTTGAATTTTTGGATGCCTACTGGCAGCGTTGGCAACAACGGCCGAGCTTCAAGGCCGCCTATGCCGACGGTAACAGCGGCATACCGGAGCTGGATAATCGGGCATAAAATGGGCTGGGCATCGCGCGACGCTCAGGAAAATGAGCCCGCGCGATCCGGCGACGTCATACCTCACGACGCGTTGGGCACTTTATACTCAGCAGCTTACACAGGCGGCGGTACTGGCCGCCCCAACCATCGCAGGCGCACTATCCATTGCTGTGCTCAATGACATTACGAATGTCGGCGCTTGTTCGGCCCAATATTTTCGGCATAGGAACATTGCGCGATATGGTCAAGAAAACCTCTCCCGAACAACGCCGTGAGCTAGGTACCTTCCTCTCCAGTCGACGGGCGCGTCTGCAGCCTAAGGAATTTGGTCTGCCTGAGGGCCCGCGGCGCACACCGGGCTTGCGGCGCGAAGAAGTCGCCGTGCTCGCAGGCGTCAGCGTCAGTTGGTACACCTGGCTCGAACAGGGACGCGACATCCAGCCCTCCGCAGACGCACTGCGGCGCATCTCGAAGATTCTCAAACTCGATCGGGTCGAATCCTCTCATCTCTTTGCGCTTTCGGCCCGTGAGGAACCGGCCGTCGTGACCACCGGCGGAGTTACCGAAGGTCTGGATAGGCTGGTTCGCGCGATCAACCCCATCCCTGCCTACGTGCGCAACACGCGATTAGACATACTCGCCTGGAATGATGCGATTGCGGACCTTTTCGTCGATTACGGCTCGCTGCAGCCGCACGAGCGCAATACGTTACGCCTGCTGTTTCTCTATCGCCCCTATCGCACGCTGATCCTCGATTGGGAGCAGATGGCGCGCGGCATGATCTCCACGTTCCGCGCCTCGCGCGCGCATGCGCAGGACAAAGTTCCGTTCGACGATCTGATTAATGAACTCTCGCAACAGAGCGCTGAGTTCCGTGACTGGTGGCAGGACACGGACGTGAAAGGTTTTGATGAGGGCAGCAAACGTCTGCGGCATCCGACTTCCGGACATATCGATTTCACGTATGTTGCGTTGACGCCGGAGGGTCGGCCCGACCTTTCGCTGGTGACGTATATCCCGCGCCATACTGCCTATGACACGCAGTCATAGGATTACAAGACGCCTTCTTCACTCGAATCGCTTTGTCTAGACTGGCATCACTAAATCGCAAACGGGTGTTTGCGAACAAAACCCAAGTCTGGAGGTAAGTATCATGAAACTCATTCAATCACTCGTCGTCGCCGCTGCTTTTGCTATTCCGGCTGTATCGTCGTTCGCCCAGTCAGAGGCACCTGTTAGCCGTGCGCAAGTGCGTGCTGATTTGGCTCAACTTGAACAGGCGGGCTACCAGCCGGGTGCTGGCGACCAAGCAACTTATCCGGTGCAGATTCAAGCCGCCGAAGCACGTGTCACCGCGAAAAATAACGCCGCTTCGGGTTACGGTGGAGTCTCGGGCGGATCATCCTCATCAGGCGCCTCGCTTAAGCCAACCGCCAATATCGCTACGAAGTCGATCAATTCGGGTCACTAAGCTGATCTGGAGCATCGGCAAAATGCGGCCTAAGGCTGGTTGCTGTCTTGATCGATAGCAAGCCAGCCATCTTGTTTTAGTACCTCCTCCTACGGCATATTTGCCGGTGGATCCCGCCCAGCTACGGCTGGCTTTTTTTTCGTACGCCGAGCTACCGCTAGATAAAAAATCAAAATGCGTTTGCTCAATTTCTTTGCCATTCGATAGCGGCACCTAGCGGCTTATCTTGATCGGAACTGGATGGTCCGCGCCCGACCCGCATTTCTGCCCATGTGGGCATCACGCGTATCGATCTCACGTATGTCGCAATGACGCCAAGGGTCGGCCCGACCTTTCCCTGGTGACGTATATCTCACACCATGCTGCCTATGACCCGCAGTCATAGGATTACGAGACGCCTTCTTCACTCAGATCGCTTTGCCTAAACTGACCATCAGAGCAGCACCTCATTCGCTGATTTCATCTGTCAAGGAGGCAATAACGATGTCGAATCACAACGCTCAGCCAAACACTAACGCGGTCAACGTCGCGACCTCGCGTAACCCTGCGACCAACGAACTGATCGCAACCTATACATTCCAGTCTGCCAACGAAGTGGAGCGCCTGCTTGTTGATAGTGCTGCAGCTTTCCGCCTGTGGCGGGCGACGCCGATGCGAGAACGCGTCGCTGCCTATCATCGCCTGTCGGCGATCTTGCGGGAAAGATCAGATAGCCTGGCCGCTCTCATCACCGCCGAGATGGGCAAGACCATCGGCGCAGCGCACGCAGAGGTCGAAAAATGCGCCGCCACCATCGAGTGGATCGCAGAAAATGGCCCTGCGATCATCGCAGACGAACCGGTCTCAGTCGATAGCGATGACGAGGTCCATGTTTCGTATCTGCCCATCGGCACGGTTCTGGCCGTCATGCCATGGAACTTCCCTTTGTGGCAGGTGGTACGCGCCTCTGGTCCGATCATGTTGTCGGGTAACGGCTTTTTACTGAAGCATGCGCCCAACGTTATGGGTTCTGCTTATGCCCTGCAGGAGGCGTATGAAGCTGCCGGCTTTCCAAAAGGACTTTTCGCCAATCTGAATACCGACAACGAGACAGTAGCCCGCACGATCGAGGATGATCGGATCGCGGCGGTCACGCTGACAGGAAGTATGCGCGCGGGCTCGGCGGTGGCTGCCACAGCAGGAAAAGCACTCAAGAAGAGCCTGCTGGAGTTGGGCGGCGCTGACGCCTTCGTTGTCCTGTCCGATGCGAATATCGATCTGGCAGTGGAAGCGGGCATTAAAGCGCGATTCCAGAACGCCGGGCAGGTCTGTCTGGCCGCCAAGCGGTTTATTCTTGAAAAGCCCATCGCCGAAGAATTTACTCGCAAGTTCGTTGCTGCCGCAAAGCAAGTAAAGGCGGGGGACCCGCTTGATCCTGAGAGCACGATCGGGCCGATGGCGCGCCACGACTTGCGCGACGAACTACACCAGCAGATCGAACGTACCATTGCGGCCGGCGCGACCCTGCTGCTCGGTGGCAAGAAAATTGAGGGCACCGGCAACTTCTACGAACCAACGGTGCTAGCTGACGTCACCCCGGGCATGGCGGCATTCGACGAGGAAACATTCGGGCCGGTGGCAGCGATCACGGTGGCAGACAACGCAGAACACGCGATTGAGCTTGCCAATACCAGCGATTACGGACTGGGCGGCAGTCTCTGGACCAACGACATCGCACAAGCACAACGCATCGCACGTCGCCTGGAGACTGGTGGCGTATTCATCAACGGCTATCCCGCCTCGAATGCTCGCATTCCGGTCGGTGGGGTAAAAAAGAGTGGCTACGGGCGCGAACTGTCGCATTTCGGCTTACGCGAGTTCACCAACGCCCAGGCGGTCTGGGCCAAGGTCGTGGCCTGATCCACAACCATCACATCGAAAAACAAACGACTAATTCTCGAAGGAATAGCCATGATGTCTAATCTCAAATCCAGTCCTGTTTTGCAAGCGGCTACAATCGGCGGCTTGCTCCTGAAGAACCGCGTTGTGATGGCACCGATGACGCGCAGTCGCTCGGACGATGCCGGCGTGCCGCCTGACTATGCCGCCGATTACTATTCGCAGCGCGCTGATGCAGGTCTAATCATCACAGAGGCGACCAATATCTCGGCACAAGCGCGTGGCTACCCACGCACGCCGGGGATCTGGACTAGCGAACACATTAAGGCGTGGAAACACGTGACCGAGGCGGTGCATCGCCGAGAGGGCAGGATCTTCCTGCAGCTCTGGCACACGGGACGGATGTCACACCCCGATATGCATGCCGGTGCGCTGCCTGTCGCACCATCGGCGATCAAACCGGCCGGACAGATCCGCGTCCACGATGGCATGAAAGATTTTGTCACGCCTCGTGCGCTCGCGACGGACGAAATCCCGTTGATTGTCGAGGAATATCGCCGTGCTGCGGAAAACGCGAAGCTTGCCGGCTTCGATGGTGTCGAAGTGCATTCGGCCAATAATTACCTACTCGAACAATTCATTCGTGACAGCACGAATCATCGTTCGGGCAGGTATGGTGGTTCGGTAGAGAATCGATTGCGTTTCCCACTCGATGTCGTCAAAGCCGTTATCGATGTTTGGGGCGCAGACCGCGTCGGCATCCGCATTTCGCCAGTCACTACGACCCCGGGTGACACACCGCCCGACAGCAATACGATGGAGACATACGGTGCATATGTAGACGCGTTGTCA